>CANGKR010000087.1 GCA_947454355.1 Comamonadaceae bacterium | reverse complement strand
TTGAATCAAATATTCGACACCTTGCTGGGCCAAGGCGCGGACCGCAAAACCGTGCTGTTTGCTTTGGGCGGCGGCGTGGTCGGCGACATGACCGGTTTTGCTGCGGCCAGCTACATGCGCGGTGTGCCGTTTGTGCAGGTGCCCACCACCTTGCTGGCTCAGGTGGACTCTTCGGTGGGCGGTAAAACCGCCATCAACCACCCCCTGGGCAAGAACATGATCGGTGCGTTCTATCAACCCCGCTTGGTGGTCTGCGATCTGGACACCTTGCAAAGTCTGCCTGCGCGTGAGATGAGCGCTGGCTTGGCCGAGATCATCAAATACGGACCCATTGCCGACATGGCTTTTTTCGATTGGATCGAATCGAATCTGGGCGCGCTGATGGCCCGCGATCCAGCGGCCTTGGCGCATGCAGTCAGGAGAAGTTGCGAAATCAAAGCCGACGTGGTGGGTCAAGATGAGCGCGAAGCCGGCTTGCGAGCGATCTTGAATTTTGGCCACACCTTCGGGCACGCCATCGAGGCGGGTCTGGGCTTTGGCACCTGGTTACACGGTGAAGCGGTGGGCTGCGGCATGGTCATGGCGGCCCATTTGTCTCAGCGCCTGGGCTGTGTGGACACGGCCTTTGTGGATCGGTTGACGCGCCTGATTGCATGTGCAGGTTTGCCCACGCAAGCCCCCGTGCTGGACGCCGCCGACAATGCCGGCCATTATCTGGCGCACATGCGTTTGGACAAAAAAGCCGAGGGGGGTGATATCAAGTTCGTGGTCATTGCAGGTCCTGGTCAGGCCCAGGTGCAGGGCGCCCCGGATGCCATGGTGCGAGAGGTGGTGGCGCTCTGCTGCACCGATCGATGAGTGCAGCCGTGTACGCCTGCGATCCTACGCAGTCGCGTGGGCGTCGTCATGCGGAAGTCGCCGCTCCGACGCGCAGCGAATTTCAGCGCGACCGGGACCGCATCGTGCACTCCACCGCCTTTCGGCGGTTGGTCTACAAAACCCAGGTGTTTCTCAACCACGAAGGCGATTTGTTTCGCACACGTTTGACCCACTCCTTGGAAGTCGCGCAGCTGGGCCGCTCGATTGCCCGGTCCCTGGGCCTGAACGAGGATCTGGTGGAAGCGATCGCCCTTGCGCATGATTTGGGGCACACGCCTTTTGGCCATGCAGGGCAAGACACCTTGAACGAATGCATGGCGGCGCACGGAGGCTTTGAGCACAATTTGCAAAGTCTGCGGGTGGTCGATCACTTGGAGGCGCGATATCCGGCCTTTGATGGTTTGAATCTCAGTTTCGAAACCCGCGAGGGGGTGCTAAAACACTGCTCTAGGCAGAACGCCGAGATCATCGAAGCCAAAGAACCAGGCGGTGTGGCCCGGCGCTTTTTGAACCGCACTCAACCGAGCCTGGAAGCCCAGTTGTGCAACCTGGCCGATGCCATCGCCTACAACGCACATGACATCGACGATGGCGTACGCTCAGGCTTGATCACGCTGGAGCAACTGCAGTCGATCGAATTGTTCGAGCGCTTTCAGATGCAAGCCTTGCGTGCCCATCCTGATTTGGCGCAAGCCCAGCGATCGCGCCGATGGCTTTATGAAACCATTCGCCTGATGCTCAGCGAGCAGGTGTATGACGTGATCGCCGCCACGCAGCATAACTTGCAAGTCCACCGACCGCAAAACGCCGATGAGGCCCGCCAAGCTGGGCCCTTGGTGGCTTTCAGTGCGCAAATGAAGGCCTTGGCCTTGCCCTTGAAGCAGTTTTTGTTCACCCATTTGTACCGCCATCCGCAGGTCATGAACACGACCCTGCAAGCTCAGCAGGTGGTGCGCGATCTGTATGAAGCCTATGTCGCTGCGCCGTCTGAAATGCCGCAGGATTTTGCAAGCCGCGAAGACACCCACCGTGCGGTGGCCGACTATATCGCGGGCATGACCGACCGCTATGCGGCCCGTGAACACGAACGCTTGACGGGGCGCAAATGGCTGGCCTGACCCCTGCGGTCAAAGCGGCCACTGTCGTGTTGCTGGCAGGCATCGTGGCGGCCTTACAGGTCGGCAAATTGCCACCCGCCTTGCCAGTGCTGCAGGCTCAGATGGGTTTGTCCTGGACGCAAGCGGGCTTTTTATTGTCCATGGTGCAGTTGGCTGGTATGTCCTTGGGTCTGGTCGTGGGTTTGTCGGCAGACCGTTGGGGCTTGCGCCGTTGCATGCTCGTGGGTTTGCTGGCTTTGACGCTGGCCAGTCTGGGCGGTGCATTGGCCCAGAGTTCTGACATCTTGTTGTGTTTCCGCGCCATCGAAGGCCTGGGCTTTTTACTCACCACCTTGCCCGCGCCCGCCTTGATTCGGCGAACCGTGCCTGACCGCTTGCCCACCATGATGGGTCTGTGGGGTACCTACATGCCTGCAGGCACCGCCTTGGCACTGTTATTTGGACCCTTTTGGATTCCCCACTGGGGTTGGCCCAGTTGGTGGTGTTTGTTCGGCGCATTGTCGGCGCTTTTGGCGGGGGCTGTGCTGCGTTGGGTGCCGCCCGATGACTTACACCATCACGCCCGGTTTCAGGCGGCTGACGAGAATGCTGCGGGTGAGTTGCAGCAGGCGTCGTTTGCTCAACGCATTGGCACGACCTTGCGTGCACCTGGCCCTTGGCTGGTCGCATGGACTTTTGCGATGTACTCAGGTCAGTGGTTGGCGGTGGTGGGTTTTTTACCCACCATCTACGCACAAGCTGGTCTGCAGGGCGGACAGTTGGGCGCATTGACGGCGCTCGCAGCCGCAGTGAATATGCTGGGCAATGCCGCATCGGGCCGCTGGCTACAAAAAGGAGTAGCGCCTCTTGTGCTGCTGCTGTGTGGCTTTGCCGCCATGGCCTTGGGCAGTGGCCTGGCCTTTGGGGCGTGGAGCGAGGCCTGGCCCGCGGGGCGCTATGCAGGCGTGTTGCTTTTTTCCATGTGCGGGGGTTTGGTCCCAGGTACGTTGTTTTCTTTGGCACTGCGTTTGGCACCCAACGAAGGCACGGTGGCCTCCACTGTGGGTTGGATGCAGCAATGGTCCTCGCTGGGGCAATTTACCGGACCGCCCTTGGTCGCCTGGGGCGTGGGACAGGTGGGCGGCTGGCAATGGACCTGGCTTTTTACATGCGCCTGTTGTGCTTTGGGCATGCTGCTGTCAGGAGCGATGGCACGCCTCCTGGCACGAGGCGCCATCACGGCAGTGCAGGGTCAACGCTTGCCTGTCAAAGGTATGGCATGAGCGATCTGTACACCCAAGTGATCGAAGATACCGGGCGCTGGTTGGAGCGGGCCGTCATCGGGCTGAACCTGTGCCCGTTTGCCAAAGCCGTCCATGTCAAGCAGCTCATTCACTACGCGGTGTGCCCTTCGACCGATGAGGATGACTTGTTGACCCTGTTGAGGCAAGAGTTGCGTGACTTGGTGGCGCTGCCTGACGAGGTGCGAGACACCACCTTGTTGATCGCGCCGCATGCCTTGCTGGATTTTTTGGACTTCAATGAATTTCTGAACCAAGCTGATGAAGTTTTGATCGATCTGGAACTGGACGGGGTGATTCAAATCGCCAGCTTCCATCCAGACTACCAATTTGCGGGCACGCAAACCGATGACATCACCAACTTCACCAACCGCTCGCCTTACCCGACCTTGCATCTGATCCGCGAGTCCAGCCTGGACAGGGCGGTGCAGGCCTTTCCGCAGCCCGAAGCCATTTTCGAAACCAATATGCACACCCTCGAACAACTGGGGCTGACCGGCTGGCAAGCTCTGGACGTGGGCCCGACGCTGAAGACTTGAACCATCATGAAGAAAACCGCACCTGCTCGCCCACCTGCAACCCCTGCATTGCCGCCTGAAGTGCGGCCCGGTCAATCGGTGGACTTGCTCAAAGAGCTGCACATCCTGACACGTGAGGGCAAGCTCAATCAAGACTCGCGGCGCAAACTCAAGCAGGTGTATCACCTGTTCCAGTTCATCGAGAAATTGCTGCAGGAGTTGCCGACCAGTGACAACGCCATGCAGCCCAGTCTGGCTGACCATGGTGCGGGCAAGTCGTATCTGGGTTTCATCATTTATGACTTGTATTTCAAGGCTCTGGGTCGGGGCACGATTTACGGCATCGAGACGCGTCCTGAGTTGGTCGAGTCTTCACGTGCATTGGCGAGTCGCTTGGGTTTCGACCGCATGCAGTTCCTCAACCTCACGGTGTCGCAATCGGCGCAGTCGGAGGTATTGCCCGCGCAAATCGACATCGTCACAGCTTTGCACGCCTGTGACACCGCCACAGATGATGCGATCGCTTTTGGTTTGCAAAAGAAAGCCCGCTACATGGTGCTGGTGCCCTGCTGCCAGGCCGAAGTGGCGGCGCACTTGCGCCAAAACAAAGCCTTGAATCTGCAGCGCACGCCACTGGCCGAGTTGTGGCGCCATCCCTTGCATACCCGCGAAATGGGCAGCCAGCTGACCAATGTTTTGCGTTGCCTGTATCTGGAATCGCAGGGCTATCAAGTGACCGTGACCGAGTTGGTGGGTTGGGAGCACAGCATGAAGAATGAATTGATCCTTGCCCGATACACAGGTCACGCTAAACGCATTGCAGCCGAGAGACTCTTGGCCTTGTTGGACGAATTTGGACTGCAGGCTTTGGCGCAAACGCGTTATGCCGATTTGCAGGCGGTGTCAAAGTCCTAAAATGGTGAAAATCATTTGAGGCGTTTCGCTTTTTTGGAGAACTCCATGCAATGTCGATTTCATGCGCTGGCCCTTTGGCGGCTGGGTGTGGTGTGGCTAATGGCCCTGGCTTTTGCTTCTGCCGCATGGGCTGAAGCCATCCACCCACGTTGGGTCGGTGTGTGGTTTTCTGAGACCAAGCAGCGCTTGGGTGTGAGCGACCAGCAATTCAACCCCGGGACCGACAAGTGCAAATGGGCCGGTACCCGTCCGGGCAAAACCACCAGTTGCGTCGCTTTCTACGAAGGCTCCGTCTCCAAAGCCCAATTGACCGCCCAGGTGCAACAAGCCGAAAAGGGGGCGTTGGATATGGCTCAGCGCAAATCCATGCCCGCTGCCGATGTGCAAAGCATCAAAGACGATTTCAAACGCAACCAGCAAGCTCTGGACGGTATGCCTGGCAATGTGTTCAAGGTGATCAAAGTCCAGTACCCTGATGACCAGCAAGGCGCTGGCGACTGCTCGGATTACTTTTTCATCGACTCCAAATACATCTACAACGTCATCAACTGCGAAAACGCCCCCGACGCCTTCGCCATCCGTACCTATAAAAAGAGTTGAACCTCTTTAATTGGGGTCAGATTCTAATTAAACTGACGTTTTCCAAAGTCGGGGAGACTTCATGGCCAGGCTTGCGCGACTCACCCTTGCGGGCTATCCACACCATGTGATTCAGCGCGGCAATGACCGCCAGGCCATTGTCCGAGACGATGCCGATCGCATCTGTTTGCGGGAACTCTGGCTGGAGCAGGCTCAGAAATTCCAAGTGGTCATCCATGCCTATGTGATCATGGACAACCACTTCCATTTGCTGCTTACACCCGAAACTGACGATGGCTTGCCCCTCATGATGCAAGCCGTGGGGCGCGCCTATGTGCGGTATTTCAATGGACGCCATCAGCGCACAGGCACCCTTTGGGAAGGCCGCTATCGCAGCAATCTCATTGAAAGTGAGCGCTATCTTTTGGCTTGCATGGTCTACATCGACCTCAACCCTGTCCGAGCCGGTAGGGTAGAGCAGGCCCATGAGTTTGAGTGGTCCAGCCATCGGCACTGTATTGGGCAGGTGAGTGACAAATTGGTGACCCCTCATGCCCTGTTTTGGGGATTGGGCAATACCCCATTTGCCAGAGAAGCTGCCTATGCCGCTTTGGTTCAAACCGGTTTGAGCCGGGCAGACCTCGAACCCATGACCCGAAGTGCGCTTTCGGGTTGGGCCTTGGGTTCCGCTGATTTCTTGCACGAACTGCAGCAAAGTACGACACGCAGGCTCGTGCCCGGCAAGGCGGGCAGACCCATGAAAAAATCAGTCTCATGAATCCGTCCCCAATTTAAACTTGACCCTCAAAACGGGTTAATTAATTAGAATCTGACCCCGATTAAAAATATTGGCATTGTTGTTGCAGTGCACTACACTCCTCGATCTGCGTAAAAACCCTTAGGAGTGCGCCATGACCACGGCAGCCGATAAAGAACATTTCCAAACAACCGGTTTGTACGATCCGGCCAATGAGCACGATGCTTGCGGTGTGGGCTTTGTCGCCCATATCAAAGGTCAAAAGACCCACGCCATCGTGACGCAGGCGCTCAAGATTCTGGAAAACCTGGACCACCGGGGTGCTGTGGGCGCCGATGCGCTCATGGGCGACGGTGCCGGTATCCTGATTCAGTTGCCCGATGCGCTGTACCGCGACGAGATGGCCAAGCAGGGCGTGAACCTGCCGCCCTTTGGTGAGTACGGTGTGGGCATGGTGTTCTTGCCCAAGGAACACGCTTCTCGCATGGCCTGTGAGCAAGAGCTCGAGCGTGCCGTCAAGGCTGAAGGCCAGGTGGTGCTCGGCTGGCGTGATGTACCCGTGAACCGCGACATGCCCATGTCGCCCACCGTGCGCGAAAAAGAGCCGATCATGCGCCAGATCTTCATCGGCCGCGGCGCCGATGTCATCGTGCAAGACGCTTTGGAGCGCAAGCTTTACGTGATCCGCAAGACCGCCAGCGCCGCGATTCAGAACCTTCATCTGACGCACAGCAACGAGTACTACATCCCCAGCATGTCCAGCCGCACCGCGGTGTACAAGGGCTTGCTGTTGGCGGATCAAGTGGGCACTTATTACCTGGACCTGCAGGACGAGCGCTGCGTGTCGGCCCTGGGCCTAGTGCACCAGCGTTTCTCCACCAACACCTTCCCCGAGTGGCCATTGGCTCACCCCTACCGCTATGTGGCGCACAACGGCGAGATCAACACCGTCAAGGGCAACTACAACTGGATGAAGGCCCGCGAAGGCGTGATGTCATCACCCGTGTTGGCCGCTGACTTGCAAAAGCTCTACCCCATCAGCTTTGCCGGTCAATCCGACACCGCGACTTTCGACAACTGCCTCGAACTGCTGACGATGGCGGGCTACCCCATCAGCCAGGCCGTGATGATGATGATCCCCGAGCCTTGGGAACAGCACACCACCATGGACGAGCGCCGCAAGGCTTTTTATGAATACCACGCAGCGATGTTGGAGCCATGGGATGGCCCGGCCTCGATCGTGTTCACCGACGGCCGCCAGATTGGCGCCACGTTGGACCGCAACGGCCTGCGCCCCTCGCGTTACATCATCACCGACGACGACATGGTCATCATGGGTTCGGAAACCGGCGTGTTGCCGATCCCCGAAAGCAAGATCGTGCGCAAGTGGCGTCTGCAGCCCGGCAAGATGTTCCTGATCGATCTGGAACAAGGCCGC
Source organism: Comamonadaceae bacterium (assembly GCA_947454355.1). GTDB lineage: Bacteria > Pseudomonadota > Gammaproteobacteria > Burkholderiales > Burkholderiaceae_C > Limnohabitans_A. Next base: position 3,766 of record CANGKR010000087.1, on the reverse strand, counting down.
ATGATCAACGACGAAGAGTTGAAAGCGGGCCTCGCCAGCGCCAAGCCCTACAAACAGTGGATCGAGAACCTGCGCATCAAGCTCGACGACGTGGCCGAATCCCCCGTGGCGGCTGCCTCGGATGTGGCCTTGCTGGATTTGCAACAAGCCTTTGGCACCACTCAAGAAGACATCAAGTTCTTGCTCGCGCCCATGGCGTCTGCCGGTGAAGAAGCCATTGGCTCCATGGGCAACGACAGCCCGCTGGCCGTGCTCTCTGACAAGAACAAGCCCCTGTACAACTACTTCAAACAGTTGTTTGCGCAAGTGACCAACCCCCCGATCGACCCGATCCGTGAAGCGATCGTGATGTCGCTGGTGTCCTTCATCGGCCCCAAGCCGAACCTGCTGGACATCAACCAGGTCAACCCACCTATGCGGCTGGAAGTCAGTCAGCCAATTTTGAACTTTGCTGAAATGGCCAAACTGCGTCACATCGACCAGGCCACCCAAGGCAAGTTCAAGAGCGCCACGTTGGATATCACCTACCCCGCGCTGTGGGGCCGCGAAGGCGTCGAGGCCAAGTTGGCATCTCTGTGCGCTGAAGCAGTCGACGCCATCAAGGGCGGTCACAACATCCTGATCATCAGCGACCGGGGCGTCAACGCCACACAAGTGGCTGTGCCCGCGTTGTTGGCGCTGTCAGCCATCCACCAGCATTTGGTGACTGCAGGTTTGCGCACCACTGCCGGTCTTGTGGTGGAAACAGGCACTGCGCGTGAAGTGCATCACTTTGCTGTGCTCGCAGGTTACGGCGCCGAAGCTGTGCACCCCTACCTGGCCATGGAAACCTTGGCCCATTTGCACAAAGAACTGCCAGGTGATTTGTCGGCCGATAAAGCCATCTATAACTACGTCAAGGCGATCGGCAAGGGCCTGTCCAAAATCATGTCCAAGATGGGTGTGTCGACCTATATGTCGTATTGCGGCGCGCAGTTGTTTGAAGCCATCGGCATCAACAGCGACACTATCAATAAGTATTTCACCGGCACAGCCAGCCGCGTGGGCGGCATCGGCGTGTTCGAGATCGCCGAAGAAGCCTTCCGCATGCACACCGCTGCTTTCAGCGACGATCCGATCCTGGCCACCATGCTGGACGCGGGCGGTGAATACGCCTGGCGTGCACGTGGCGAAGAGCACATGTGGACCCCAGACGCGATCGCCAAGTTGCAGCACTCCACCCGTGCCAACAACTTCAGCACTTACAAAGAATACGCGCAGATCATCAACGACCAAAGCAAGCGCCACATGACGCTGCGCGGTTTGTTTGAATTCAAGATCGACCCGTCCAAAGCCATACCCCTGGAGCAGGTCGAGCCTGCGGCCGAGATCGTCAAGCGTTTCGCCACCGGCGCGATGTCGCTGGGCTCGATCTCCACCGAAGCGCACGCCACTTTGGCTGTGGCCATGAACCGCATCGGCGGCAAGAGCAACACCGGCGAAGGTGGTGAAGACGCCAACCGTTACCGCAACGAGCTCAAGGGCATTCCGATCAAATTGGGCGATTCCTTGAAGAGCGTCATTGGTGAAGAAAACGTCGAAGTGGACATGCCTTTGGCCGCGGGTGACAGCCTGCGTTCGCGCATCAAGCAAGTAGCCTCTGGCCGCTTTGGTGTGACGGCCGAATACCTGTCGAGCGCCGACCAAATCCAGATCAAGATGGCCCAGGGTGCCAAGCCCGGTGAAGGTGGTCAGTTGCCCGGTGGCAAGGTGTCCGACTACATTGGCAAGCTGCGCCACTCGGTGCCAGGTGTCGGTTTGATTTCGCCACCTCCGCACCACGACATTTACTCCATCGAGGACTTGGCCCAGCTGATCCACGACCTGAAGAACGTGGCCCCGCACAGCGACATCAGCGTCAAGCTGGTTTCCGAAATCGGTGTCGGCACCATCGCCGCCGGTGTGGCCAAGTGCAAGGCCGACCATGTGGTGATCGCGGGCCACGATGGTGGCACGGGCGCATCGCCCTGGTCGTCGGTCAAGCACGCAGGCAGTCCTTGGGAAATCGGTCTGGCCGAAACCCAGCAGACCCTGGTGCTCAATGGCTTGCGCGGGCGCATCCGCGTTCAGGCCGATGGCCAGATGAAAACCGGTCGTGACGTCGCCATTGGCGCTTTGTTGGGTGCAGACGAGTTCGGCTTTGCCACCGCACCGCTGGTGGTCGAGGGCTGCATCATGATGCGCAAGTGCCACCTGAACACCTGTCCGGTGGGCGTGGCCACGCAAGACCCCACACTCCGCAAGAAATTCACGGGCAAGCCCGAGCATGTCGTGAACTACTTCTTCTTCATCGCTGAAGAAGTGCGTCAGATCATGGCCCAGCTGGGCATTGCCAAGTTTGACGATCTGGTGGGCCGTGCCGACCTGCTCGACATGAAGAGCGGCGTGGAGCACTGGAAAGCCCGTGGCCTGGACTTTGGCCGCCTGCTGGCTGTGCCCCAAGTGGCATCCACTGTGGCTGTGCGCCATGTGGACACGCAGAACCATGGCCTCGAAAAAGCCCTGGACAACGTGTTGATCGCCAAGAGCCGCGCCGCCATCGACAAGGGCGAGAAAGTGCAGTTCATGGAAACTGCTCGCAACGTGAACCGATCAGTAGGCGCGATGTTGTCAGGCGCTGTGACCAAGGTCCATCCGGAAGGTTTGCCTGACGACACCTTGCGCATCCAATTGGAAGGCACAGGCGGGCAATCCTTTGGCGCCTTCTTGGCGCGAGGCATCACCTTGTACTTGATCGGCGAAGCCAACGACTACACCGGCAAAGGTTTGTCGGGCGGCCGAGTGGTGGTTCGCCCCAGCCTGGATTTCCGTGGCGTGGCCTCGCAAAACATCATCGTGGGCAACACCGTCATGTACGGCGCGACCACAGGTGAGGCCTTCTTTGCGGGTGTGGCCGGTGAGCGTTTCGCCGTGCGTCTGTCGGGTGCCACGGCGGTGGTAGAAGGTACAGGCGACCACGGTTGCGAATACATGACCGGCGGCACTGTCGCTGTCTTGGGCAAGACCGGCCGCAACTTTGGCGCTGGCATGAGTGGTGGTATCGCCTATGTGTACGACGAAGATGGTGAATTCGCTTCGCGATGCAACACCGCCATGGTCAGCATGGAAAAGGTGCTGACCACCGCTGAGCAGGAAGCACAGATTGACCGCAACGTGTGGCACCGTGACCAGAGCGACGAAGCGCAACTGAAGAAACTGCTGGAAGATCACTTCAAGTGGACCGGCAGCCAGCGTGCCCGCGAGTTGCTCGACAACTGGGCCACAGCCCGTGCCAAGTTCGTGAAGGTGTTCCCGAACGAATACAAGCGTGCCCTGGGTGAGATCAATGCCAAGAAAGCCGCTCAAGCCGCCCAGCCGGTTGCAGCCTGAGCCCCGCGTCAAGAATCGAAGGAAACATCATGGGAAAAATCACAGGTTTCATGGAATTTGAGCGCATCGAAGAGGGCTATAAGCCCGTCGCAGAGCGCTTGAAGAACTACGATGAGTTCGTGATCGGACTGACTCCTGAGCAGTCCAAAACACAAGCGGCACGCTGCATGGACTGCGGTACGCCGTTTTGCAACAATGGTTGCCCGGTCAACAACATCATTCCGGACTTCAACAACCTGGTGTTTGAAGGCGACTGGAAGAACGCGATCGAGGTGCTGCACAGCACCAACAACTTCCCCGAGTTCACTGGCCGCATCTGCCCCGCGCCTTGCGAAGCCGCGTGCGTGGTGAACTTCAA
>CANGKR010000086.1 GCA_947454355.1 Comamonadaceae bacterium | reverse complement strand
TTCTTGAGTGCCGCGACCCAATTCGATGGTGGCATCGCTGTCGGTTTGTACACGCCAGCTGCCTCTGGGGGTCAGCTCCAACTTGTCTACGCCCATAGAAACCGTCGCAAAAATCGGCTGCAAATACTGGTACATCTGCCACACCGCCAGAGACTGTCCGTCTGGACCCGCGAGCACTGGCAATTTGTCGACATCGATGTCATCTACGTTGGCTTCAAACACTTGGCCCTCTTGGTTGACCATGCTGTTTTCAGAGTTTTCACCCCATAAGGCGACCGGCAAATGCTCCTCAAGACGCACTTGCAAGCGGTTGGGGAACTCGCGCCGCACAATGGCCTTGCGCACCCAGGGCAAGCCTTCGAAGGCCTGCTGGGCTTGCTTGAGATTCAAGGTAAAGAAATTACCCGACAGTTGTGGCATCACGTTGGCGCGCAAGGTCACTTCGTTGTTATGGGCTACTTCGCCATGCACAGAAATGCCTTGAATGGCAAAAACCTGATGACGCAGAACCCAAGAAGCACCCAAACCCACGCCAAGGCAAACCACCCCCACAAGCAATAACCCGGAAGTGATGTTCATGATGCGCACATCCCAAGGCAAAGGATTCAAGCTGTTCATGCGCTCATCTCCTGTGGGGGATGCTCAAGGCCTGCACTGCCAAGCAAACGCAGACACAAGTCTTCATAAGTAATACCTGCGGCCTTGGCCGACATGGGCACCAGCGAGTGACCTGTCATGCCCGGTGAGGTGTTGATTTCGAGCAAATACGGTTTACGCGTTTGGGCATCGATCATCACATCGATGCGTCCCCAGCCCTTGCAACCGAGTACTTGGTAAGCCTTGATCACCAGGGTCTGGATGGCTTGTTCTTCGCCTGCTGGTAATCCGCAAGGCACCAAGTACTGGGTGTCGTCGGTGAAGTACTTGTTTTGGTAGTCGTAGTTGCCTTCAGGTGCCACGATGCGGATCACAGGCAGTGCGGTGGCCGCGTCGCCTTCGCCCAAAATGGGGCAAGTCACTTCGTCACCTTGGATGAATTGCTCGCACAGCACATCGGCCTGACACTGGGCGGCCATGGCCAGGGCTTGCGGCAGGTCCTGCGCGCGGGTAACTTTGTACACCCCGATAGAGGAGCCTTCACTGGCCGCCTTGACCATCATGGGCAGGCCCAGTTGTGCAATGAGTGCCTGTACATCTTGTTGGGCCACGCGATCGCGAGGCACCAGTTGGTACTTCGGCGTGGGAATACCTTCGGCCAGCCAGACGCGCTTGGTCATGGTCTTGTCAATAGAGATACTCGAGGCCATCACACCTGATCCGGTGTAAGGAATGCCCAACAGCTCGAGCGCACCTTGCACCGTGCCATCTTCACCGAAGCGGCCATGCAGCGCAATGAAGCAGTAGGTGAAGCCATTCTGCTTGAGTTCACCGAGGTCACGCTCCGAGGGATCGAAGGCATGGGCATCTACGCCGCGCGAGCGCAAGGCTTTGAGCACGCCCTGCCCGGACATCAGGGAGACTTCGCGCTCTGCGGAACGCCCGCCCATCAATACGGCGACTTTGGAATCGGCTTGCAGACTCATGCAGCGCCTCCCATCTTCACCACTTGCGCAGGGATCTGACCGATAGAGCCAGCACCCATGCACATCACCACATCGCCATCACGCACATTGTCCAAAATGGCTTGAGCCATGCGATCGATTTGATCCACAAACACGGGTTCCACCTTGCCCGCCACGCGCAGGGCTCTGGACAAGGAGCGACCGTCTGCGGCCACGATCGGAGCTTCACCCGCGGCATACACTTCGGCAAGCAAAACGGCATCGGCCCCTTGGCTGATCACTTTCACAAAGTCTTCAAAGCAGTCGCGGGTGCGGCTGTAACGATGCGGCTGGAAGGCCAACACAATGCGCTGCCCCGGGAAGGCGCCGCGCGCCGCGCTCAAGGTGGCCGCCATTTCCACGGGGTGATGTCCATAATCATCAATCACAGTGAACACGCCACCCCCATGAGGCACCGCAACTTGGCCGTAAGGCTGGAAGCGGCGACCTACGCCCTTGAAACCGGACAGGGCCCGCAACACGGCGTCGTCAGAGACATTCAATTCAACCGCCACCGCAATGGCGGACAAGGCATTGAGCACGTTGTGCTCGCCCGGCAAATTCAATTCCACCTGCAGATCGGGCAGCGTCACGCCATTACGGCGCTGCACAGTGAAATGCATGCGACCTTGACGAGCTTGCACATTCACCGCCCGCACCTGCGCTCCTTCTTTCAGACCATAGGTGGTCACTGGCCGAGCCAGCTGGGGCAAGATGCTTTGCACTCCCGCATCGTCGCTGCAAAGGATTGCCGTACCGTAAAACGGCATGCGGTGTAAAAATTCCACGAAAGCCGACTTCAATCGCTCCAGATCGTGACCATAGGTTTCCATGTGGTCCGCGTCGATGTTGGTGACCACGGCCATCACGGGCAGCAAATTCAAAAATGATGCATCGGATTCATCGGCTTCCACCACAATGTAGTCGCCTGTACCTAATTTGGCATTGGCACCGGCACTGTTCAAACGTCCGCCGATGACGAATGTCGGATCCAAGCCGGCCTCGGCCAGCACACTGGCCACCAGGCTGGTGGTGGTGGTTTTGCCGTGAGTGCCCGCAATGGCAATACCTTGCTTCATACGCATCAACTCGGCCAACATCACCGCGCGCGGCACCACCGGAATGTGCCGTTGGCGAGCCACCAGCACTTCGGGGTTATCTGCCTTGACGGCTGTGGAAGTCACCACCGCATCGGCGTCCAGCACGTGCTCGGCGCGGTGTCCGATGAAGGTTTGAATCCCCAAGGCGCCAAGACGGCGCAAGGTCTCACTGTCCGATAAATCGGAGCCGGAAATCGTGTAACCCAAATTCAACAGCACTTCGGCAATACCACTCATGCCTGAGCCACCGATGCCAATGAAGTGAATATGTTGGATGGCGTGCTTCATCTCGCCAACTCCTCGCATGCAGCCACAAGCTCTTGAGTGGCATGGGTTTTCCGAAGCGCCCAAGCGGCTTGGGCTTTGGCCAGCAATTCACCACGCGTCAAGCTCTGCCATTGCGCAGCCAACCATTCGGGGGTGAGCGCGGACTGCTGCTGCAACCATCCACCACCTTGGGCCACCAAGAGTTGTGCGTTCGTGGTTTGGTGGTCATCCACCGCAAACGGGAACGGTACATAAATGGCCGCAGCACCCACCGCCGCAATCTCGGTCACAGTGCTAGCACCTGCACGGCACACGATCAGGTCGGCCTGGGCAAAGGCAGTGGCGGTATCGTCAATGAAGGGCGTCAAGCTCGCCTGTACACCCGCAGATTGGTATTGAGCGCGCAAATCATCGATTTGCTTGGCACCACTTTGATGAAGAACCTGCGGGCGCAAACCTTCAGGCAGCAAGGCCAAGGCGCGAGGCACCACAGTATTCAAAGCCTTGGCGCCCAAACTACCGCCCACCACCAACACCTGTAATGGACCGGTACGGCCTGCAAATCGATCTGCGGGTGCCGGCTGTGCCATGAAGGCTGAGCGCAGCGGATTGCCGACCCACTGGGCTCCAGCCAACACATCGGGAAAGGCAGTGAACACCCGGTCGGCCACTTTGGCCAGCCAGCGGTTGGCCATGCCAGCCACCGAGTTTTGTTCATGCAGCACCAAGGGTGTGCCCTTCAAGACACTCATCAAGCCCCCAGGGAATGACACATAGCCGCCTAAGCCCACCACCACATCGGGTTGGACGCGGCGCAAAACCGTCAGGCTTTGTCCAAAAGCTTTGAGCAAGCGCCAGGGCAAGCCCAACAATGACATGAAGCCCTTACCGCGAACGCCTTGGAATTCGATGGTCTCCAGCTTAAATCCTCGCGCAGGTACCAATTCACTTTCCATGCTCCCGGGTGTGCCCAACCAATGCACACGCCAGCCTTTGTCGCGCAAAGCTTCGGCCACAGCAAGGCCTGGGAAAATGTGCCCACCCGTGCCACCCGCCATGATCAGTGCGCAAGCGCTCATTCACGGCCTCCGCGCATCATTTGTTTGTTTTCCACATCGATGCGCAGCACGATAGCAATCGCCACCATGTTGAGCAAAATGGCCGAGCCGCCATAACTCATCAAGGGCAGCGTCAAACCCTTGGTGGGCAATGCACCCAGGTTCACACCCATGTTGATGAAAGCTTGAAAGCCAATCCAGATGCCCACACCCTGGGCCACAAGACCGGCAAAAACGCGGTCAAGTTGGATCGCTTGGCGACCAATGACCATGATGCGGCGGCTGAGCCACAAAAACAGACTGATCACGCAGACCACGCCCACCAGACCAAATTCTTCGCCGATCACGGCCAACAAAAAGTCAGTGTGCGCCTCGGGCAGCCAGTGCAGCTTTTCCACACTGCCGCCCAGCCCCACGCCAAAGATCTCACCGCGACCGATAGCAATCAAGGAGTGTGACAACTGATAGCCCTTGCCCAAAGCGTGTTTTTGATCCCAGGGATCGAGGTACGCGAAAATCCGCTCCCGGCGCCACTCGGAGGTCATGATGATCATCGCGAAGATGAACACCAGCACCCCCAGAATCAAGAAGAACATCCGGGCATTGACTCCGCCCAAAAACAAGATGCCCATGGCAATGATGGCGATCACCAAAAACGCACCCATATCAGGTTCGGCCAACAACAAAATGCCCGCCAGCGCCACCGCTGTGCCAATGGGGAGAACAGCGCGGAAGAACCGCTCCTTCACATCCATCTTGCGAACCATGTAATCCGCCGCATAAATGATGACAGCCAGCTTGGCAAATTCCGAAGGCTGAAAATTCATGATGCCCAACGATATCCAACGGCGCGCACCATTGACACCTTTGCCCACATGCGGAATCAAGACCGCTAACAGCAAGACCAGCGAGACCACAAACAAAGGCCGAGCCATTTTTTCCCAGTTTTCCAGCGGCACTTGAAAAGCCAACAGGGCGACGGCGAAACCGATGATCAGCGACACCACATGGCGCACCAAAAAATGAGTTTGTGCATAGCGAGAAAATTTAGGGTTGTCCGGCATGGCGATCGATGCGGAATACACCATGACCATGCCCCACAACAACAAGGCCACGACCACCCAGACCAGCATCTGATCGATGCCTTGCAACTTCGCACTGGTGTTATTACCCCGCACATAGTCGTAACTGCCCAAGTTGACCGGCAATGCGCCTTCAGCCACAGGCTGGGCGCCCATCAAACCCCCGGTGATGCCGTGCAGGTTGCCCTGCAGACGATCCGCCAGTCGCCGCCAGAGGGAAGTGGTCGGCTCGCTCATGCGAATGCCTCCATCACAACGCCTTGAGTTTCGGCCAGCTCTGCAACCACTTGTCGGAACACCTCAGCGCGGTGTTCGTAGTTCTTGAACATGTCGAAACTTGCGCAAGCCGGAGACAACAACACCGCATCACCCGCTTGGGCCTCTTGACGGGCCTGATCGACGGCTTGGGCCATGTCTGTTGCGTCGAGTAATGTCACCGAGGCGGCGGCCAATGCGGCGCGGATGAGGGGCGCGTCCTGACCGATCAGCACCACAGCACGGGCATGTCTCTGAACGGCACCCATCAGGGGCGAAAAATCTTGACCTTTACCTTGCCCGCCCAGAATCACCACCACCTGCCGGTCAGCGCCCAAGCCCTGTAGGGCCGCTACAGTGGCACCCACGTTCGTGCCTTTGCTGTCATCGAAATATTCAACGTCATTCAATATGCCGATGGACTCGACCCGGTGCGGCTCGCCCCGATATTCGCGCAAGCCATACAACATGGGTGCCAAGCTGCAACCGATACTGCCCGCCAAAGCCAGTGCGGCCAAGGCATTGACAGCATTGTGGCGGCCTCGAATGCGCAGGGCATCGGCAGGCATCAAGCGCTGAATATGGATTTCTTCCTCTTCGTCCTTGCGGCGCTTGCGGGTCTCGTCTGCATCCATGGCACGTACCAACCAGGCCATGCCGTTGAGCACCTCGATGCCATAGTCACCGGGTCGTTGGGGCAGATCGCTGCCAAAACTCACATGATGACGAATCTGAGGTTTTTGCAATTTCACGCGCACCGGCTCGGGCAACATGGCCATCACCGCCGCATCATCACGATTAAGAATCATCTCGGCGCTTGCACCAAAGATGTGAGCTTTGGCTGCAGCATAAGCGGCCATGCTGCCGTGCCAGTCCAAATGATCTTGGCTGATGTTGAGCACAGTGGCGGCAGAAGGCTCAAAGTCACCCGCACCCTCGAGTTGAAAGCTCGACAGCTCCAGCACCCACACCTGGGGCAACTGCGCTTGCATCGCAGCGCTCAAGGTGTCCAACAAGGTGGGGCCAATATTGCCCGCCACTTGGACAGTGTGACCCGCCCGCTCCACGAGTTGACCGGTCAAGGAAGTGACGGTGGTCTTGCCGTTGGTGCCGGTGATGGCCAAAACCTTGGGCGCATAGTCTCGCTCCAGCTTCAAATTTTTCAAGGCTTGCGCAAACAGGCTCAATTCACCACCCACCCACAAACCTTGTGCTTTGGCAGTGTCCAACACAGGCGCAGTCATTTCAGGCGTCAAACCCGGGCTGGTGAACACGGCGCGAATGTCTGTGCCTTCGACCAATTCAGCGGTGAACGGACCACTGACCCACTGCACGTCTGGCAACTCTTGCTGCAATTGTTGCAGTTGCGGTGGGGCATCTCGCGTATCGGCCACCACCACTTGGGCACCACACCGCACACACCAGCGGGCCATGGCCAGCCCTGAGGCGCCCAGTCCGAGGATGAGGATGTGTTGACCGTGGAGTTGCTGCATGGCTTATCTCAACTTCAAAGTCGACAGGCCGACGAGGCACAACAACATGGTGATGATCCAGAAACGCACCACCACTTGGGTTTCTTTCCATCCGCTCTTTTCAAAATGGTGATGCAGCGGCGCCATTTTCAAAATGCGCCGACCTTCACCGTATTTCTTCTTGGTGTATTTGAAATAACTCACCTGCACCATGACCGAGATCGCCTCGGCCACAAAGATACCGCCCATGATGGCCAGCACAATTTCTTGACGGACGATGACCGCAATCGTGCCCAGAGCGCCCCCCAAAGCCAAGGCACCGACATCGCCCATGAAGACCTGCGCGGGATGGGTGTTGAACCACAAAAAGGCCAGTCCGGCGCCCGCCATGGCGGCGCAAAAGATCAGCAACTCCCCCGAGCCGGGAATGTAGGGAAAAAATAGGTAACGCGAGTACACCGAGCTGCCAGTGACATAGGCAAACACACCCAGCGCCGAGCCCACCATCACCACCGGCATGATGGCCAGGCCATCCAGACCATCGGTCAAGTTGACCGCATTGCTGGCACCTACGATCACCAGATAAGTCATGATGACGAAACCCAACACACCCAAGGGGTAACTGACTTCTTTGAAGAATGGCAAAAACAATCCGGCCTTAGGTGGCAAGCTCACATCAAAGCCAGACAAGATCCACTTCACAAATAAATCCAGCACCCGCAAATTAGAGTTTTCGGAGATACTGAACACCAGGTACAAAGCGGCCAGCAAACCGATCACCGACTGCCAGAAATACTTCTCGCGTGAGCGCATGCCTTCGGGATCTTTGTGGACCACTTTGCGCCAATCGTCAACCCAGCCGATGGCACCAAAACCCAATGTAACCACCAGCACGATCCACACGAAGCGATTCGACAGATCGAACCACAACAAAGTGGATGTGGCGATGGACAACAAAATCAACACACCACCCATGGTGGGCGTACCGCTCTTGGCCAAGTGCGTGGCCATGCCATAGCTGCGCACAGGTTGACCAATTTTCAGTGAGGTCAAATGGCGAATGACCCATGGGCCTGCCGTCAACCCCATGAGCAAGGCGGTCATCGCAGCCATCACCGCGCGGAAGGTGATGTACTGGAATACACGCAAAAAGCCCCACTCCGGCGACAGAGTTTGTAACCACTGGGCCAAACTAAGCAGCATGACGAAGACCCCGCTGTTCCACATGGGCGTTGAGCGCATCGAGCACCCGTTCCATCTTCATAAAGCGCGAACCTTTGATCAAAATGCTGTTGAACGCGGGCAGGACAGCAATCACCTGTTGCTGCAGTTCTGCCATGTCCTGGAAATGCTGTCCGCCTTGGAAGGCCAGGATGCTGTGCTGACTTGTCTCACCCAGGGTGAACATCTGCGAGATGCCTTGAGTGCGTGCATAGTCACCTACCTCGGCATGAAACTCGGGGCCCTGATCACCCACTTCGCCCATATCACCCAGAATCAACAAATGGGGAGCAGGCAATTCACACAACACATCGATGGCTGCGCAGACCGAGTCCGGGTTGGCGTTGTAACTGTCATCGACCACAGTGAAGCTGTGTGCGCCATCGTGCATACTCAAGGCACGTGAGCGGCCTTTGACGGGCTCGAAAGCTTGCAAACCTTGCACAATCGCTGGCATAGACACACCTACGGCCAACGCACAACTGGCAGCGGCCAGGGCGTTCTTAACGTTGTGGCGACCGGCCACTTGCACACAGCAAGGACTGTGGCCAGCGCTGGTGCGCAATTCAAAATGCCAGGCGCCATCGCGCCAGAGGGGCTCACTGGCGGTGACATCGCCTGACTGCAGGCCAAAAGTTTGTACTGGGCGACCTGCGGCCATCTGGCGCCAGAGCAAGGTGTAGTCATCGTCAATGGGGAACACCGCCATGCCCTGTTTGGGCAAAGAGGCGATCACCGCACCGTTTTCTTGGGCCACCGCTTCCACGGTGCCCATGTACTCTTGATGCTCACGTTGCGCGTTATTGACCAAGGCCACGGTAGGTTGGGTCAAGCCTGACAAATAGGCGATTTCATTGGGATGGTTCATGCCCAACTCCACCACGGCCAGGGCATGGTGAGAGCGCAAATTCAAAAGCGTCAAGGGCACGCCAATGTCGTTATTCAAATTGCCTTGTGTGGCCAGACTGGCTTGCGGCGCGGCTTGCCGCAGAATGCTGGCCAGCATTTGGGTGACAGTGGTTTTGCCATTGCTGCCAGTGACCGCGATCAGGGGCAATGTGAATTGGGAACGCCAACCTGCCGCCAATTGGCCCAAGGCCCATCGGGTATCGGGGACCACCACTGCTGGCACCCCTGCGGCCTGCGCTGCGGATAAGCCGCAGGCCTCGCACAACACCGCAACAGCTCCCATGGCTTGGGCTTGTGCAATGAACTGACTGCCATCAAAACGCTCACCACGCAGAGCAACAAACAAGTCACCGGGCTTCAAACTTCGCGTGTCGGTGTGCACTCGCTCTACCGGCACCTGAGCATCACCGTGCAAAGCTGCACCATCGAGCCAAGGCAGCATGCGCTGCAGGGTCAAGTGCATGCCGGTCATGAGCCGTCCTCCGATGCGCGCTGGGCCAAGCGCTGAAGCACACGTTGAGCATGATCAATGTCTGAGAACGGGTGGCGAACTCCAGCGATTTCTTGGTAATCCTCATGACCCTTGCCAGCGATCAACACCACATCGGCGGGTCCGGCTTCACTCAATATTTTCTCGATCGCCAACGCACGATCCACGATCACTCGGGCATCCAACGGGTTGCGCATGCCCAAGGACATTTGTTCGAGAATGTGCACTGGATCTTCAGTGCGCGGATTGTCACTGGTAAGGACCACCTGATCGGCCACTTGCTCCGCAGCTTGGGTCATCAAGGGCCGCTTGGAAGCGTCGCGATCACCGCCGCAACCCATCACACACCACAGCTGACCCTGACGCTGCAATGCTACATTTTTCAAGGCTTGCAAGGCTTTGGCCACGGCATCAGGTGTGTGGGCATAGTCCACCACCGCCAAGGGCAGCTGGGCCGCTTGCACCGGGATCATTTGCATGCGGCCGGGCACAGGCGACAATCGGGCACAAGCTTGCACGGCAGATGACAAGTCATAGCCTAAGGCCCGCAATGCACCAATGACACCGAGCAGGTTGTCGATATTGAAATCCCCCACCAAGGCCGTCTGTAATCGTTCGATTTGTTCCGCCTCGATGATGTCCAGAACCAGTCCGGCTTGGGCACTCATGACTTGCCGCGCTTGCAGGCGAGCCAGGCCACCTGAGCGCGAACAGGTCCAGACATCTAAGCCCTTGCCTTCCAAAGATGCCGCCAAGGTGGCGCCAAAGGGGTCTTGAGTGTTGATCACACAAGCGCGCAATCCCGGCCAGTCGAACAATCGGGCCTTGGCTTGGCCATAGGCTTGCATGTCACCGTGGTAATCCAAATGGTCTTGCGTCAAATTGGTGAACACTGCCAAACGCACATGGGCGCCATCCAAACGATGCTCCTGGATGCCGATGGACGAGGCCTCCATCGCCACATAAGCCATTTTCTGATCGGCAAAGGCGCGCAATTGGCTTTGCAACAACACTGCATCGGGTGTGGTCATGCCCGTAGATGTCAAGGCCGACATCACCCCGGTGCCCAATGTGCCAATGACGCCGCAAGTGTCTGTGCCCTGCAATTGATTCAAAGCCTGCGCCAGCCACCAAGTCGTTGAAGTTTTCCCATTGGTACCGGTGACCGCCAACAAACCCAATTCTTCGCTGGGGGCTTGGTAAAACGCATTGGCAATCCAACCCGCGTGGGCCTTGAGCTGATCAAAGCAAGCGATGTCGGGAGAGTCGCCCATCTCCAAGTCTTCGATGCCTTGCTTTTCCACGATGCAGGCCGCTGCGCCCTGGGCTCGAGCCAGCGATACAAACGAGCGACCATCCGCCGAAGCCCCGGACCAGGCTAAGAATCCATCGCCTGCTTGAACGAGTCGGCTGTCGGTTTGCAATTGACTGGTGACACGCTCACGCAACCATTGCGCGGCTTCCAGCGGACTGCGCAGTTCCAACATCAGAACGACTCCTCTACGGCTTGCACCGAGGTTTGGGGTTTGACCGACATGTCGGGCTGAACCCCCATGAGGCGCAGTGTTTGTTGTACGGTTTCACTGAACACAGGGGCCGCCACATCACCACCGAAATATCGGCCATTGCTGGGCTCATCGATCATCACAGCCACGATGATGCGGGGGCGATCAATGGGGGCCAGTCCCACAAAAAATCCGCGGTATTTTTTACCGGAATAGCCTTTGCCTTCTTGCTTATGCGCGGTGCCTGTTTTGCCACCGACTGAATAACCCACAGTTTGCGCCTTGGGAGCGGTGCCGCCAGGGGCTGCCGCCATGTTCAGCATTTTGCGAACAGCTATCGCATGCTCAGCACTGATGGCACGTACGCCTGCCGGTGCATGGTCGATTTTCATCAAGCTGGCGGGAATGACTTCACCATCATGAGAGAACACGGTGTAAGCCCTGGCCAGTTGAAACAAACTGGTAGACAAACCATAGCCATAGCTCATGGTCGCTTGTTCAATCGGCCGCCAGGTTTTGTAGGGCCGCAGTCGGCCACTGACCACACC
>CANGKR010000085.1 GCA_947454355.1 Comamonadaceae bacterium | reverse complement strand
TGACGCGACCGCAGGCAACCGCACCATCAGCCGTGTTCAAAACGTGGACCGCATCCAGACCCGTGGCTTGGAGGGCGCTTTTACTGTCAACGGTTTGGGTTTGCCGGGGCTGGACCTGACGGGCAGCGTCACCTATGCCGACTCGGTGATCCAGGCCAATCAGGGCTTTGTGGCCACGCCCGGCGACACCCTGGGAAAAATGCAGCCCAACATTCCCAAGTGGCGAGCGACTTTGCTGGCGGCGTACCGCTGGAATGCCGCCTGGACCAGCTCGGTGGCGGTGCGCTACAGCGGCCAACAGTTCCGCACGCTCAACAACTCGGATGTGAACGGGGATGCCTACATGGGCGTGAGCCCCTTCACCACCATGGACGTTCGCACCCGTTGGCAAATCACGCCCAAGCTGGTCGCCGCCTTTGGCATCGACAACCTGAACAACGACAAATATTGGAACTTCCACCCCTACCCACAGCGTAGCTACACAGCTGAGCTGAAGGCCCATTTTTAAAGGACACCGACCATGAAACTTTTCAATCCCCTCTTGTGCGCCGTGTTGGCTCTCGTGGGCTCAGGTCTGGGTTGGGGTGCTTCGGCCCACACCGTGCTCGAGTACCAGGTGGCCACCGCTGGCCAAAGCTACAAAGCCACCTTCAAGGTGGGCCACGGTTGCGGCGCGTCGCCCACGCGCCAGATAGTGGTCGACATCCCGGCGGGCGTGCAGGGCGCCAAGCCCATGCCCAAGGCGGGCTGGCGCCTAGAGGTGACCCGCGACAAGCTGGCCAAGCCCTACACCAGCCATGGCCGCACCATCACCGAAGACGTGACCCGCATCAGCTGGACCGCTAAAACGGCCGACGACATGCTGCCCAACGGCCACTACGACGAATTCGTGCTGGTGGGCATCTTGCCTGCGCAAGCAGGGGTGATGTACTGGCCGGTCCAGCAGCTGTGTGAGCAAGGCCGGATGGATTGGACGGAGGTGCCCAAGCCAGGGCAAAAGCTGTCGGACCTGAAATCGCCCGCTGCCCTGCTCGAAGTCATGCCCAGCGCAGGTGCAGCTGCACACGCGCACTGACTTGCCCCATGACTTTCACGCGGATCGAAGACAATCCCTCTACACAAGGACACCCATGAACAACACTTTCAAACGAATCGCAGCCTTGATGGCCGGCCTTTGCATCGCTGGCGTCGCCTTGGCCCAAGTCAAGGTCGAGGGCGGTTGGGCCCGCGCCACCGTGCAGGGCCAAAAGGCCACGGGCGCTTTCATGAAACTCACTGCACCCCAAGCCACCCGTTTGGTCGGGGTGACCACACCCGTGGCGGGTGTGGCCGAAGTGCACGAAATGAAGATGGACGGCTCGGTCATGCAAATGCGCGCCATCCCTGCGCTGGACCTGCCCGCCAACCAAGCCGTTGAGCTCAAGCCCGGCAGCTACCACCTGATGCTGATGGACCTCAAAGCCCCGCTGATGATGGGCAGCAGCGTGGCGCTGACCTTGACCTTCAAGGACGCCAAAGGTGTGGAAACCAAGCAGCAGGTCAGCGTGCCTGTGACCACCGGCATGCCGCAGGGACATGACCAGGGTCATGGGGCACACAAACACTGAAAGTTCTGCGCCAGTCAATTGGTTTAAGCTGTGGGCTCCCATTCATGTCTGGAGGCAACCCCATGAGCGATCCATCGGCTTTCGGTTTTGGCCATTTTGTGCCGGGTTTTGATTTCTTGAAAAACCTGGCGCAGTCGTCCAAGCAGGTACAGCCTGGCGCAGCGGCCATGCCGGGTATGGGCAGTTGGGTGGCGCCCACTTTGAGCATTGAAGAACTGGACAAGCGGATCCAGGAGCTCAAGGCCGTGCAGTTTTGGCTTGACCAAAACGCCACCGCCCTCAAGGCCACCATCCAGGCCATGGAGGTGCAAAAAATGACACTGTCCACCCTTCAGGGCATGAATGTGAACATGGCCGATCTGGCCAAAGCTTTCACGGCCAGCGTGCCCAGCATGCAGCCCGACCCCGATGCACCTGACGCGCCTGAAACACCTGCAGCAGCCTCTGCGCCTGAGCCTTCTCCTGAGCCGACCGCCAAAGCACCAGCGGTGGATCCCATGCAGTGGTGGGGCGCACTCACCCAGCAGTTCCAGAATATTGCCGCATCGGCTCTCAAGGACGTGGCCGCCCAAGCCCTGAAGGACGCACCCGCTCAAGCCAAAGACTCGCCCAAGAAGGCCAATAAAACTGCCACTAAAGCAACAAGTTCTTCCGCCAGTGCAGCGCGAAAACGCACGTCAGCCAAAGCGGTCAAAGCCCCGGCACGTCAGCGTGGTTGAGCACAAGCCCATGATGTCTCGCGCATGAGTTTGTTCCCCTTCGGTCACGCGACCCATCCGCAGTGGCCCATGGCTGCGGGCTTGGTATTGGCGCAACTGCGTGCCCAGATGAGCCTGCCCGGCCACGCCGCCTCACCCCGCTTGGGACTGCTCTACATCACCGACCATTACGCTGAGCAGGCCCAAGAATTGTTTGATCACCTGCGCCTGGAGTTGCCCGAGATCACCGATTGGGCCGGCACCGTGGGCATTGGCATCGCGGTCAACAATGCAGAATACTTTGACGAACCCGCCATGGCCTTGATGCTGTGCGACATTCCGCCAGAACAGTACCGGGTGTTTTCGGGTGTCGCACCTTGGCCTGTTGACATGCCGGTGCAAACTGCGCTGGTGCATGCCGATGGCCACACCCCGGATGTCGGGGAGTTGATTGCCGAACTGGCCGAGCGCACCGACAGCGGCTACCTCTTCGGTGGATTGTCGGCCAGTCGCCATCAGAGCATGCAATTTGCTATCAGCCGCCAGAGCCCTGAGGCCCAGGTCCTGAACGGCGGCCTCAGTGGCGTGGCTTTCAGTCCGCAAGTGGCCATGATTTCGCGGGTCACGCAAGGCTGCCGCCCGATCACTGCCGAGCGCGTGGTCACCGATGCAGAGGGGCCGGTGGTCTACCGCATTGATGACCAGCCTGCGCTGCAAGTTTTGATGGACGACCTGCAAGTGTCTTTGCGCGAACCGCAGGCGGCTTTGCAGGCGGTGCGTTCGACCTTGGCGGGCCTGGGCGCGCCGGCCACTTCAGGCATTGGTAAAACCGGTAACTTGGGTGAGGATGTTGTGGTCCGCCACATCGTGGGCTTGGACCCGGCGCGCCAAGGGGTTGTGATCGCCGAGCACCTGGAAGTCGGGCAAAAAATCACCTTCTGTCAGCGCAACGCGCAGGCCGCCAAGGCTGACTTGATGCGCATCGGTGCCGAAATCCGCGAAGCTCTAGAACCCGAAACCCTCAGCCGTGACATGGCCGAGGCCTGGGCACACAGCGAAGCTTTGTCCACAGCCCATCCGGCGCGACGCATGGCGGGTGCGGTGTACATCAGTTGCACTGGGCGGGGCGGACCGCATTTTGGCGGCCCCAGTGCCGAGATGCAAATCATTCGCCATGCCTTGGGCGATGTGCCTTTGGTTGGTTTTTTTGCGGCTGGTGAAATTGCGCACAACCGCTTGTATGGCTACACCGGCGTGCTGACGGTATTTACGACCGAATGATCACACCCCGCGTGCGCGGTCGCTTTTGAACTGCGCCCGAAACTGAGAGAACTGCCCTGCATCCAGTGCCTCGCGCACTTCGCGCATCAGGTTCAGGTAGTAGTGCAGATTGTGGATGGTGATCAGCATGGGGCCAAGCATCTCTCCGCAGCGGTCCAGGTGGTGCATGTACGCGCGGCTGAAACCGTCTCGGCCACCGTTGTCCCACGACACGCCAGATGTTCCCGCGCAGGCATGGCAGGTGCAACTGGTGTCCAGCGGTTGCGGGTCGTTTTTGTGGCGGGCATTGCGCAGCTTGAGGTCACCATAACGGGTGAACACCGTGCCGTTGCGGGCGTTGCGGGTGGGCATCACGCAGTCGAACATGTCCACGCCATCGACCACACCTTGCACCAGGTCTTCGGGCGTACCCACGCCCATCAGGTAACGCGGCTTGTGGTCAGGCAAGCGGTGCGGCGTGTGCGCCATGATCTGCAGCATCAGGTCTTTGGGCTCGCCCACGCTCACGCCGCCCACGGCGTAACCCGGAAAGTCCATCTCCACCAGCGCGTCCAGCGATTCCTGGCGCAGGTTCTCGAACATGCCGCCTTGCACGATGCCAAACAGCGCGTTGGGGTTTTCCAGCCGCGCAAATTCGTCTTTGCTGCGCACGGCCCAGCGTCGGCTCATCTCCATCGACTTGCGCGCTTCGGCTTCGGTGGTCAAGTGACCCTTGGTCTCGTAAGGCGTGCACTCGTCGAGCTGCATCACGATGTCGGAGTTCAGGATGGTCTGTATCTGCATGCTCACTTCGGGCGACATGAAGAGCTTGTCGCCGTTCACGGGGCTGGCGAAGGTCACGCCCTCTTCGGTGATCTTGCGCATCTCGCCCAGCGACCAGACCTGAAACCCGCCCGAGTCGGTCAGGATGGGTTTGTCCCACTTTTCGAACTGGTGCAGGCCGCCAAAGCCTTTCATGATGTCCAGCCCCGGGCGCATCCACAAATGGAAGGTGTTGCCCAAAATGATCTGCGCGCCCATCTCGTGCAGGCTGCGCGGCATCACGCCTTTGACGGTGCCGTAGGTCCCCACAGGCATGAAGATGGGCGTTTGCACCACGCCATGGTTCAGGGTCAGTGTGCCGCGACGGGCGTGGCTGGAGGGGTCGGTTTTGAGCAGGTCGAATTGGAGCATGGGAAGGATTGTAGGAGGGCTCTGCCAAGAGGTGACAGCCCCTGGAGCTCCTCGTGCATATACTGGAATCTCGATACCCCCACTTGGAGACATCATGCCTTTAGTGACCACGGACGATGGCGTTCAGCTGTACTTCGAAGAAGCCGGTAGCGGCACCCCCATGATTTTTGTGCACGAGTTCGCGGGGGATCACCGCAGCTGGGAGCCGCAAATCCGGTTCTTCTCGCGCCGCTACCGCTGCATCGTTTACAGCGCACGGGGGTATCCGCCGTCCGATGTACCCGCGCAAGGGGCCAACTATTCGCAAGAGCGCGTCTGGCAAGACCTGCGCTGCATCATGGACGCCTTGAACATTCAGCAAGCGCACTTGGTGGGTTTGTCGATGGGTGCTTTTGCCTGTTTGCATTTCGGCATGCACCACGGCACCCAGGGCCGCGTTTCGCGGGCATTGACCTTGACGCTGGCCGGTTGCGGCACAGGCTCGCACCCGGCGGTGCACGAAGAATTCAAGGCCCAGTCCAAAGTGCTGGCGCAAGACATTGAGACTCTGGGCGCAGAGCATCTGGCCAACACCTACGGCATGGGACCGTCACGTTTGCAGTTCAAAGCCAAGGACCCTCGGGGCTATAACGAGTTCAACCGCCATCTGGCCGAGCATTCGGCACAGGGTTCGGCCCGCACCTCGCGTGGCTATCAAGGTGAACGCCCGAGTTTGTACACCTTGACGGACAAGATCAGCGCCATCAATGTGCCGACACTGATCATGACCGGCGACGAAGATGAGCCTTGCCTGGAGCCATCTCTGATGCTCAAGCGCGCCATCCACACCTCGGTGCTGGCTGTGTTGCCGGGCAGTGGGCACGCCATCAACCTGGAAGAGCCGCAGTTGTTCAATCAATTGCTGGCTGAATTTTTGGCGCAAGCCGAACAGGGTAAGGACTTTGTGCGACCGATGGAAACACGGCCCGCAACGATCTGGGGCCCTGGTGGTGATCCTCGGTGATGACGTTGGCGCTGATGCCGATGGGCTTCACACCCGTGTCAACAGCATGGCGTCGCCGTAGCTGAAAAACCGGTAGCGGTTTTCGATGGCATGGCGGTACAAGCTCATGATGTGCTCATAGCCTGCAAAAGCGCTGACCAGCATCATCAAGGTGCTTTTGGGCAAGTGGAAGTTGGTGATCAGGCGGTCCACCACCTGAAATGCAAAGCCTGGCGTGATGAAAATTTGGGTGTCACCACAGGCCTGACCTGATTGCGCCCAAGACTCCAAGGTGCGCACGGTCGTTGTGCCCACGGCCACCACTCGCCCGCCACGCGCTTTGCACTCGGCGATGGCTTGTTGGGTGGCCTCGGGCACTTCGTACCATTCGCGGTGCATGGTGTGCTCAGCGATGTTTTCGGTCTTGACTGGCTGGAAAGTGCCGGCTCCCACGTGCAAAGTCACGCTGGCGCGTTGCACGCCGCGGGCTTCCAATTGGGCGAGCAAGGCTTCATCAAAATGCAGCGCTGCTGTGGGTGCAGCCACCGCACCGGGTGTGCGTGCAAACACGGTTTGGTAACGCCGAGCGTCTTCCTCGGTGTCGTGGTGTGCCTCTGCGCCGGGCGGGCGTTCAATGTAGGGCGGCAGGGGCACCACGCCGTGTTTCTCCATCAGCGCATGGGGTTCGTCACTCAGCTGCAACTGAAAGAGCTGCCCTTGCGCATCAGGCCAGCGGCCCAGCAGTACAGCATCAAAGCCGCCCTGACCCGCACCGCCAGCCAAGTGCATGCGCCCACCCACCAGGGGTTTTTTGCTGACCTTCATGTGCGCCACCACCTGATGGCCTGGCAACACCCTTTCGATCAGTAATTCCAGTTTGCCGCCAGAGGCCTTTTCGCCAAAGATGCGGGCCTTGATGACTTGGGTGTCGTTGAAGACCAGTAAATCGCCTGAATTCAGAAGGCCCGGCAAATCGCGAAATATGCGGTTCTCTGCAGTCGCGCCAGAGCCGTCCAGCAAGCGCGACCCGCTTCGCTCGGGGGCGGGGTGCTGGGCAATCAGATCGGGCGGGAGTTGAAAGTCGAAATCACTCAGGGTGAAGTCGCGGAGTGAAGGTGGGCTCATTCGGAACCCTTGCGCGCGGCGTTGGGTTTGACGCGCTCGTTCACCCAGCGCAGCAAATCCATCCACATCTGGCGCATTTCGGCATCGGTGGGGGTGAGCAAGGCATTGGGCAATTCGACGGTGACCACCGGAACGCCTTTGTTCACGCCCGCATAGTTGCCCAGGCTGCCAGGAAAAATCCCCACCTGGTCCAGAAACAAACGGCCCAGTTTGGGGGGCGGTGCACTGGGGCCGTCATAGTCCAGCAAGCCATAGGGTGCATGGATACTGACGATCAAATCGGGCTTGAAGCTTTCCAGCTCGTCGTGCAAAAACCGCGACTCCGGCTCCGAGAGCGGTTTAGGGCCTGGCCAGCGACGCGGATCGCGGCGGGTGCGGGTCTCCCAGTAATACTTGGCCTCTTGCGCCCATTGCGGCGTGGGGAAGTTGCGGTTCAAGTCCACCCCATTGGCGTTCATTCGGCGCGGTGGTTTGGCCACCAGCCCATCCGGGTTGAGCACCGGAATGAAACGCCAAAGTGCATTCGCGGGGGTTTCGCTGGCATGCTGAATCCAGTGCAAGACCACCGAGCCTGAGGATTTTTCGTCTCCATGGATGCCGCCGATGACCAGAACGCGCAATTGCGGTTGGTTGGCCGCGATGTCTCTGGCAAAAATACTCCGGCCCTGAACCGATTTGCCTTGTGTGGCTTGCAAATTGGCATTCAGACACAGTGGTGCTTTGACGTTAGGCAAGCGCAGGACCAACGCTTCACAGATGCTGCCGGGTTTGAGTGGCGGGGAAGGAGGCACTGCAGCCCCGGTTGGGAAACTCCAGGCCAGTGAAAGTGCAAGAAACCAGAACAAGGGGCGCAAAACGATGTTTTCTTAAATGATTTGCACAGATTCTAGTGGGCATGCTGGAGTCCAAGAGGCACAATCGGCCCATGCCCAAACCGCCCTCTGTGCCTGCTGCGTCCAAAGCGCTCTCTGCACCCCAGAAAGTCCTTCGCAAAATGGGCTTGGATCGGGACATCGATCTGGCACTGCACCTGCCTTTGCGGTATGAGGACGAAACCCGCATCGTGAAACTGCGGGACGCTCGGGAGGGCGATACGGTGCAAATCGAGGGGACGGTCACCGCTTGCGAGGTCAGCTTCAAACCCCGCCGGCAGTTGCTGGTCACGCTGGACGACGGCTCGGACACCTGCGTGATGCGTTTTTTCAGTTTTTACCCCTCCCACCAGAAGTCAATGGCGGTGGGGAACCGCATCCGCGCCAGAGGCGAGGTGCGCGGTGGTTTCATGGGCATGACCATGATGCACCCCAGCTTCAAAACCACCGGTGGCGCCTTGCCCGAGGCTTTGACGCCGGTTTACCCCACGGTGGCGGGTTTGCCGCAAACCTATTTGCGCCGTGCGGTGCTCACCGGCCTGGCCCATGCCGATGTGACCGAGACCTTGCCCGCAGGTGTGCACTCGCCAGACCCCCGAGGGCTGTGGGATTTGCGTGCGAGCTTGCAGTTTTTGCACCATCCCACACCCGAAGTGTCCATGGCAGAGCTGGAGGACCGCACGCACCCGGCCTGGATTCGGCTCAAGTGCGAGGAGTTGCTGGCGCAGCAGTTGTCTCAGCTGACGGCCAAGCGCGAACGTGACCGTTTGCGTGCGCCGCGTCTGTCAGTGCACCCCGCAGGTCTGAGCGAGCGCTTGCTGGCCGCATTGCCCTTTGCTTTGACGGGTGCGCAGCAGCGGGTGACCGCGGAAATCGCGCAGGACTTGGCGAGGGCTGTACCCATGCACCGTCTGCTGCAAGGCGATGTGGGCGCGGGCAAAACCGTGGTGGCGGCCTTGGCCGCTATGGTGGCCATTGACGCCGGCTGGCAATGCGCCTTGATGGCGCCGACCGAAATTTTGGCCAGTCAACACTTTGGCAAATTGGTGGGTTGGCTGGAACCCTTGGGCATCCAAGTGGCGTGGCTCACAGGCAGCCAAAAGAAAAAAGAACGCCAGGCCATGCTTCAAGCCGTGTCCTCGGGCGAGGCGGCTTTGGTGGTGGGCACGCACGCCCTCATTCAAGAGCAGGTCCAGTTCAAGCAACTGGGTTTGGCGGTCATCGACGAGCAGCACCGTTTTGGTGTGGCGCAACGACTGGCCTTGCGCGGCAAGATGCAAGAAGAAGGCATGGAGCCGCACATGCTGATGATGACGGCAACGCCCATTCCGCGCACCCTGGCCATGAGTTACTACGCCGACCTGGACGTATCGGTGCTTGACGAGCTGCCGCCAGGGCGCACTCCGGTGGTGACCAAGGTGGTGTCTGACAGCCGGCGCGACGAAGTGGTCGAGCGCATCAGTGCGCAACTGGCACAGGGCAGGCAAGTGTATTGGGTCTGCCCTTTGATCGAAGAAAGCGAAGCGCTGGACCTGACCAATGCCACCCAAACCCACGCCGACCTGAGTGACGCCTTGCCAGGCGTGATGGTCGGTTTGTTGCATTCGCGCATGCCGGTGGCCGAGAAAAAGGCAGTGATGGATCTCTTCAACTCCGGGGTCATGGGGGTGCTGGTCAGCACCACCGTGATCGAGGTGGGGGTGGATGTGCCCAATGCTTCGCTGATGGTGATCGAGCATGCCGAGCGTTTTGGCTTGAGCCAGTTGCATCAGTTACGTGGTCGGGTGGGGCGGGGCGCTGCCGCATCGGCCTGCGTGTTGTTGTATGGCACGCCCGATGGCGGGCGTTTGAGCGAAACCGCCCGTGAGCGCCTTCGCGCCATGGTGGACACGAACGACGGCTTTGAAATTGCCCGGCGGGACCTGGAGATCCGAGGCCCGGGTGAGTTTTTGGGGGCGCGACAATCCGGCGCCCCTTTGCTGCGCTTTGCCGACTTGAGTACCGACGGCCATTTGCTGGAATGGGCACGCGCCTTGGCGCCCGAGATGCTGGACCGTCACGCTTTACTGGCGCGACGCCATATTGCCCGCTGGTTGGGTGGAAAATCGGAATACCTGAAAGCCTGAGAGTGCACCCAACGTGACCTTGACCGAACTCAAATACATCGTGGCCGTGGCCCGCGAAAAACATTTTGGCAAAGCCGCAGAGGCCTGCTTTGTCTCGCAGCCGACTTTGTCTGTGGCCATCAAAAAGCTTGAGGAAGAGTTGGAGCTCAAGTTGTTCGAGCGCAACGCCAACGAAGTCACGCTCACGCCCTTGGGCCAAGAGATCATCGAGCAGGCACAGAGCGTGCTCGAGCAGGCGGCCCAGATCAAGGAGATTGCCAAGCGGGGCAAAGACCCGCTGGCGGGGGCCTTGCGTGTGGGGTTGATCTATACCATCGGCCCCTACCTGCTGCCGCCTCTGGTGCGCCAAGTCATGGCGCAGGCGCCGCAAATGCCTTTGATGCTGCAAGAAAACTTCACCGTCAAATTGCTCGAAATGTTGCGCACGGGGGAGACCGATTGCGCGGTCTTGGCCGAGCCCTTTCCCGATACGGGCTTGGCGCTGGCCCCCTTGTATGACGAGCCTTTCATGGCCGCGGTGCCGATGTCCCACCCGCTGGCCCAGCAGACCTCGGTCACCGCCGAGCAACTGAAAAATGAAACCATGCTGCTGTTGGGCACGGGCCATTGCTTTCGAGACCATGTGCTTGAAGTCTGCCCAGAATTTGCCAGGTTCTCCAGCCATGCCGAGGGCATTCGCAAAAGTTTCGAGGGCTCATCCCTGGAGACCATCAGGCACATGGTGGCAGCAGGCATGGGCGTGACCTTGGTGCCGCGTTTGTCTGTGCCAGAGGCCGCTTTGCAAGCCTCCATCAAGCGTCAACAAGAGGACGCTTATGTCAAGTACCTGCCCATCACCGATGGTGCAGGCGCAGCCCCACCTTCGCGTCGTGTTGTGCTGGCCTGGCGCCGCAGTTTCACCCGCTATGAAGCGGTGGCTGCTTTGCGCAATGCCATTTACGCCTGCCCCTTGCCGGGCGTGACGCGTTTGTCTTGAAGGTCTTGTCTAGTTGGTCTTGGTGATGCGCGAAAAAATCTTCCTGTATCTGGACTTGATCCGCTGGAACCGGCCGGCTGGTTGGTTGCTGCTGCTGTGGCCGTCTTTGGCGGCCTTGTGGGTGGCGGCTGACGGGTTTCCCGGTTGGCACTTGCTGGTCGTTTTCACACTGGGGACGATCTTGATGCGCAGCGCCGGTTGTTGCCTCAACGATGTAGCCGATCGGAAATTTGACCAGCACGTCAAGCGCACCGCCCAGCGGCCGATCACCAGTGGGCGCTTGGGTGTGAAAGAAGCCTTGGCGGTGGGCGCGGTTTTGGCTTTGATGGCTTTTGGTTTGGTGCTGACCCTCAATACGGTGACGATCGCCTGGTCGTTTGCGGCCTTGGGGGTGGCGGTAGGCTACCCCTATGCCAAACGTTATGTGGCCATGCCGCAAGCGGTCTTGGGGGTGGCCTTCAGTTTCGGTATTCCCATGGCCTATGCGGCGGTGCAAGGCCAAGTGCCACTCGAAGCTGGAGGTCTGTTGCTGGGCAATTTGTTTTGGGTACTGGCTTACGATACGGAATACGCCATGGTCGACCGCGATGACGACATCCGCATTGGCATGAAAACCTCGGCCATCACCCTGGGCTCATGGGATGTGCCGGCCATCATGGGCTTTTATGCTGCTTATTTGGGCATCTGGTTCTGGCTGCTGGGCTCGAGTCTGGACGACACCGCCTTGGCGGTGACGGGCACCCTGGCGGTGGGGCAAGTCGCTTGGCATTACCGCTTGATTCGAGGCCGTACCCGCGAAGGCTGTTTCAAGGCCTTCCGCATGAACCATTGGCTAGGTTTGACTTTGTTGGTCGCGGTGGTCTGGGGCTGGCGCGGCGGTGTTTAGGCTTTGCCGAACTCGTCACCCAATTCGCCTGCGCGACGCTCTGCGGCCTGCATGGCGGCAATGAAACTGTTTTTCATGTCCGCTGCTTCCATGGCGCTGAGGGCGGCGTAAGTGGTACCTCCTTTGGAGGTGACGCGTTGGCGCAGGACCTCGGCCGACTCACTCGAAGCCGCGGCCAAGGCCGACGCCCCTGCAAAGGTGGA
>CANGKR010000084.1 GCA_947454355.1 Comamonadaceae bacterium | reverse complement strand
TGAACAACTGGTTCAAGCGGGGCATGAGTTTTTTAGGGGCCGCCGGATCCAAAAATCCAATGTCAGTCAAAGATTGTTCCCAATGTTGCAACAGGCCGGCCACCTGCTGGGCATCAGCCTTGTCGGCAGGCTGGGCACTGGGGACCACACATCCGCCCAAAGCACTGCGCCACTCATAAGCCAAAACCTGGATGGCTGCGCCCAGATTGAGCGAACCGAACTTTGGATCTGTCGGGATGGACAAGGCCACATGGCAGCGGTAAACGTCTTCGTTTTTCATACCGTAGCGTTCAGAGCCAAACAAAAAGGCAACCGATTCATCGCTGCGAGCCAAGTCGCTCATGTGCTCACGCGGTGCGCGGGTGGGTGGGCCAAAGTCACGCGGCGTCATGGCCGTTGCACACAGGTGCGTCACGCCGTCCAGCGCCTCGTCCAGCGTGGCCACAATGCGGGCCTTGTTCAGCACATCCAGAGCGCCACTGGCCCGCTGAATCGTTTCTTCACGGCGCAACACATTGGGCCAACGCGGCGCCACCAAGACCAGATCGTCAAAACCCATGACCTTCATGGCCCGGGCAGCCGCCCCCACGTTACCGGCGTGGCTGGTTTCAATCAAAATAAATCGGGTTTTCATGGGGGAGATTGTCCACGGTTCCCAAGCCCGCCCCAAAAGCTGGATTTCGTGGGAAAATAGCTTCTTCGCCAACGTCATCGAACGCCGGCTTCTTCAGGTTCTTAACAATTCATGTCGTCCCCCAACCTCCACCCCATGCTCAATGTGGCTGTCAAAGCCGCTCGCGCCGCCGGCGCCATCATCAACCGCGCTGCGCTGGACGTGGAAGCTGTGCGGATTTCGCAAAAGCAGGTCAACGACTTCGTGACCGAAGTCGATCTGGCCAGCGAAGCGGCCATCCTCGAGACCCTGCTCACCGCTTTTCCGCACCATGGCATCCTGGCCGAAGAGTCGGGCAGCACGCATGGCGATCCGAATGCAGATCACATCTGGATCATCGACCCGCTGGACGGCACCACCAATTTCATTCACGGCTTGCCGGTCTACTGCGTGAGCATCGCTTTATCGGTGCGCGGCAAGATTGAGCAAGCGGTGATTTACGATCCCACCCGCAACGACCTGTTCACCGCCACCAAAGGCCGAGGCGCGTTCATGAACGAGCGCCGCATTCGCGTAAGCAAACGCACGCATTTGAACGAATGCCTGATCTCAACGGGTTTTCCGTTCCGCAAGGGCGACAACTTCAACCAATACCTGCGCATGATGGGTGACGTGATGCAACGCACCGCCGGCTTGCGCCGCCCGGGCGCGGCCGCGCTGGACCTGGCCTATGTGGCCGCAGGCTTCACCGATGGCTTCTTCGAAACCGGCCTCTCTCCTTGGGATGTGGCTGCAGGATCCTTGCTCGTGACTGAAGCCGGTGGCTTGGTGGGCAACCTCACTGGCGAAGCCGACTTCTTGGAGCAAAAAGAATGTCTGGCCGGTTCACCACGTATTTACGGCCAGTTGGTGAACATCCTAGGCAAGTACAGCAAGTTCGCCAGCGCCGGTGAAAAGGCCGGTGTGAGCGAAGCCGTGGCCAAGTTGGGCGAAGACATGAGCCCGGCCACCCCCGCTGAAGACGCGCCTTTCTAAGCCATGGCAGCCGCGCTCGATCTGAGTGCCCACACCCCCATGATGGCCCAATACCTGGGCATCAAGGCGGAGTATCCTGACACGCTCGTGTTCTATCGCATGGGCGATTTTTACGAGCTGTTCTTTACCGATGCAGAACGCGCGGCGTCATTGCTCGACATCACCCTGACCACACGCGGCCAGTCGGCGGGCCAGCCGATCTCCATGGCCGGAGTGCCCTTCCATTCGGTGGAAACCTATTTGGCCCGGCTGATCAAACTGGGCGAGTCGGTGGCCATTTGCGAGCAAGTGGGCGATGTGGCCACCAGCAAAGGTCCGGTCGAGCGCAAAGTGGTGCGCGTGGTCACCCCCGGCACCTTGACCGATAGCGCCTTATTGGCCGACAAAACC
Source organism: Comamonadaceae bacterium (assembly GCA_947454355.1). Taxonomy (GTDB): domain Bacteria; phylum Pseudomonadota; class Gammaproteobacteria; order Burkholderiales; family Burkholderiaceae_C; genus Limnohabitans_A. Next base: position 9,924 of record CANGKR010000084.1, on the reverse strand, counting down.
GAATCGATCTTGCTGGCTGTGCATCAAGGCGCACGCAACCGCTGCGGCCTGGCCTGGTTGAGCGTGACGCAAGGTTTTTTGCATTTGGCCGAATGCCCACAACAAGACCTGCCAGATTGGCTGGACCGTATTGCCCCCAGCGAAATGCTAGCCAGCGCTGGCGTGACGCCCGCTTTTGAGCAGGTGCTCAAAGCCTTCAAACCTCAGCAGCGCGGCCCCAGCGTGACCCTTCGGCCGGACTTCCAGTTCGACACGGGTTTGGGCCAACGCAAATTGCTAGAGCAGTTGCAGGTGGCCAGTTTGGCGGCTTGGGGGGCAGAGGATTTGGCCCAAGCCCATGCTGCGGCCTCGGCCCTTTTGTCATATGCCGAGCACACCCAAGGCCGAGCACTGACGCACGTCAAGCACATCCGGGTGCAAAAGCCCGACGAATGGATCGACCTGCCCAGCACCACGCGGCGCAATTTAGAGCTGACGCAAACCCTGCGCGGCGAAGACGCACCGACCTTGTTTTCGCTGCTGGATACTTGCATGACCGGCATGGGCAGCCGCATGCTCAAACACTGGCTGCTGACCCCACCGCGTGCGCGTCAGCTTGCTCGGGAGCGCTTGCAAGCCTTGCAACAGCTCAAAGGCGTGAGCGGTGAAGGCCCTTGGCGACGCCTGCGGGAACAATTGCAAGGCGCCAGCGATGTCGAACGCATCACAGCACGGGTAGCGCTGCGGCAAGTGCGCCCGCGTGAACTCGTGGCCCTCAAGCACGCATTGCTCAAAGCACACCAGCTGTCAGTGCAATTGACTCACCTGACGGCCACAACCGATGGCATGCTGGCACAGATGGCGCAAGCCCTGCTGCCGCCCGCGGGTTTGGGCGAACTGCTGCACCGCGCACTGATGGAAGAACCCGCTGCGATGGTGCGCGACGGCGGGGTGATGGCCGATGGCCTGGACGCCGACTTGGACGAGCTGCGCGGTATCCAAACCCACTGTGATGCGTTTTTGCTCGATTTGGAAATCCGCGAAAAAGAGCGTACCGGCATAGCCAACCTGCGGGTGCAGTTCAATCGGGTGCACGGCTTTTATATCGAGGTCACACAAAGCCAACTCGACAAAGTCCCAGACGACTACCGCCGCCGCCAAACGCTTAAAAATGCGGAACGCTTCATCACGCCCGAACTCAAAACTTTTGAAGACAAAGCCTTGTCGGCGCAAGAACGAGCCTTGGCGCGTGAGAAATACCTCTACGAGTTGCTGCTCGATCAACTGCAGCCCCATGTGCAAGCGCTGACCGCGCTGGCCCAAGCCATGGCCGCGCTGGATGCCTTGTGTGCGTTGACCGAGCGCAGCTTGACGCTGAACTGGTGCGAACCGCAGTTCACCACCGAGCCCTGCATTGAAATCCGCCAAGGCCGCCACCCGGTGGTGGAGGCACGCCTGGCCGAAACCTCGGGCGGCAGCTTCATCGCCAACGACACGCTGCTGACGCACAAGCAGCGCATGCAGATCATCACCGGGCCCAACATGGGCGGTAAATCGACCGTCATGCGACAGGTCGCCTTGATCGTGCTCTTGGCCAGCATGGGCAGCCATGTGCCCGCCAGCCACTGCCGTCTGGGGCCGATAGATGCGATCCACACCCGCATTGGCGCGGCCGACGATTTGGCCAACGCACAATCGACCTTCATGCTCGAGATGACGGAGGCCGCGCAGATTTTGCACAGTGCCACACCCTACTCTTTGGTGTTGATGGACGAGATCGGCCGCGGCACATCGACCTTTGACGGTCTGGCTCTGGCCAGCGGCATTGCCACGCATTTGCACGACAAGACCCAGGCCTTCACTTTGTTTGCCACGCATTATTTCGAATTGACCGAATTCCCGGCCACCCACCATGCGGCGGTGAACATGCATGTGAGCGCCCGCGAGTCGGGCAACAGCATTGTGTTTTTGCACGAATTGCAAGCGGGCCCGGCCAGCCGCAGCTACGGCATTCAAGTGGCGCGACTGGCCGGCATGCCTGGGGCGGTGCTTAACCAAGCCAGACACACCTTGACCGCACTGGAAGCCGGCGCCAACGAAACCCAGCAACAGGTGGACCTGTTTGCCGCACCGCCCGAGACCGAAACCTCCGGCCCCAGCCCACTCGAATTGGCGCTGGCGCAAATCAACCCCGACGCACTCAGCCCGCGTGAAGCCCTGGATGCCATCTACACCTTGCAACGTCTGCTCCAGCGCAGCGCTTGACCCCTGAAGGAAGACCCCATGACTTATTGCACCGCCATCAAAACACGCGCAGGTTTGGTATTTTTATCTGACTCGCGCACCAACGCCGGACTGGATCAGATCAGCACCTTCCGCAAAATGATCGTGTACGAAAAGGCAGGCGACCGCTTCATGGTGTTGCTTTCAGCGGGCAACTTGAGCATCTCGCAATCGGTGCGCGAAATGCTGCAAGTCGAAAAGCTGGTCGAGAACGAGCACGACGAACCGCTGACCATTTGGAATGCCAAAAGCATGTTCGACGCTGCTCGGGTGCTGGGCTCGGCCATTCGCCGTGTACACGAACGCGATGCCGACGCCTTGCGCGCAGGTGGCGTGGACTTCAATGTGTCCATGATTTTTGGTGGGCAAATTGCCGGTGAAGGCATGCGCTTGTTCCAGGTGTATTCACCCGGCAATTTCATTGAAGCGACCGACGAAACACCTTACTTCCAAATTGGCGAATCCAAATACGGCAAGCCCGTGCTGGACCGCGTCATCACACCCGAAACCCCACTGGACGAGGCTGCCAAGTGCGCTTTGGTGTCGATGGACTCGACCCTCAAATCCAACCTCTCGGTAGGCTTGCCGCTGGACATGGTGGTCTATGAGGTCGATCGCTTCGCTACAGACCGCGTCATTTGTATCGATGAAAACAACCCGTATTTCAAAATGCTGCGCGAGAGCTGGGGCAACAAACTGCGCCACATGTTTGACAGCATCGAAGACCCGATGTGGCACGGCGGCGCCACCGATGTGCCGTTGATGGTGCACACCCATCGCAGCCAACCACTCAAGAAAATCACAACCCCGCAAGAAAAACTGATCTGATGGCCCACATCATTTTTTCGCATGGCAACAGCTTCCCAGCCAGCACCTACCGGAGCCTGTTCGAGCACCTGAGGAATCGCGGCTTTGGCGTCAGCGCCATCGAAAAATACGGGCACGATCCGGCCTACCCCGTCACCAACAACTGGCCGCATTTGGTGCAGCAGTTGGCCGACTTTGCCCAAGCCCATAGTGACGACACAGGCCAAGCCACCTATTTGGTCGGTCACTCGCTGGGCGGTTTGCTCAGCTTGATGTGCGCCAGCCAGCACCCCGCGTTGGCCAAGGGTGTGCTGCTGTTGGACTCACCCATCCTCGGCGGCTGGAAGGCCACCACTGTGGGTCTTGCGAAAAAAACGGCCTTGATGGGGTCACTGTCACCCGCTCGAGTCAGCCAAAACCGCCGAGCACATTGGCCCGACAAAGCGGCTGCGCTGGCGCATTTTCAAAGCAAAAAAGTGTTTGCCAAGTGGGACCCGCAGGTGCTGGCCGATTACATCGAGGGCGGCTTGCAAGAAGACAAAGACCAACAGGTTCTGGCCTTTGAGCGCGATATCGAAACGGCCATTTACAACACCATCCCTCACCAGATTGAGCGCATGCTCAAGAGGCAGCCGCTCAAATGTCCAGTGTCCTTCATTGGCGGCACCCGCTCTCGCGAAATGCGCTTGGCGGGCATGAACAGTTTGCCCCAAGTCACCAAAGGACGCTTGATGATGCTGGACGGCTCGCACCTGTTCCCGATGGAAAAGCCCCTGGCCACGGCGGCGGCCATCGAAGCCGCTTTGCGCAACTTGGGCGCTTGATCACGCCGCCCAGGTCACCCAGCCCATGTGGGCGGTGAGCAACACCACCAAACCGAAAGCAATGCGGTACCAAGCGAAAACCTCAAAACTGTGGGTGGAGATGAACTTCAGCAACCAGCGCACACACACCCAGGCGCTAATGAACGACACCAACAAACCCACACCAAACAAAGGCGCGTCGGCCATACTCAACAAGGCCCGCTCTTTGTAGAGGCTGTATGCCCCCGCGCCGATCAAGGTCGGTATGGCTAAAAAAAACGAAAAATCGGTAGCCGCTTGGCGCGACAAACCGAGCAACATGCCGCCAATGATGGTCGCCCCGCTGCGGCTGGTACCCGGGATCATGGCCAAGCACTGCACCAGACCAACCTTGAGGGCATCGCGGCCGCGCAACTCTTCAACTTCCTGGATGTGCACCGCACTGGGGGGACGACGTTCGGCCCACAAAATGATCAAACCGCCCACAATGAAAGTTGTTGCCACCACTTCGGGGGTGAATAAATGGGTCTTGATGAATTTACCGAACAGTAAGCCCAACACCACAGCAGGTAAAAAACCGATCAATACATTGAACACCAAGCGCTGCGCATCGAGGCTGTAGCGCAGCGTGACCAGGGTGTGGCGGATTTTCTGCCAGTACACCAGAATCACCGCCACGATGGCACCTGTCTGGATGGCGATGTCAAACACCTTGGCCTTGTCATCGTCAAAGCCAAGCAAAGCACCCGCCAAAATCAAATGGCCAGTTGACGAAATCGGCAAAAATTCGGTCAAACCTTCCACCAGCCCCATCACAGCGGCCTTGAGCAGCAATAAAGAATCCACAAACAGTCCTTTGAAGAATGCAAAGATTATCGCGGTTGTGCCTGCGTCCCCTGCGCAAAGCCGAATGGGATAATCTGCCACTCGCTCTCCAAATTTACGGCTACATCCATGCAAATGACCCCTTTGATTGCCGTCCACATGAGCGCCGCCCTCACCGCCGTGGTGCTGGGCCCCTTTGCACTGTGGTCCCGCATGGGCCTCAAACAGCGTCCGCGCCTGCACCGTGCTTTGGGTTATGCTTGGGTCACCTGCATGATCGCGGCGGCATTGACGGCCATCTTCATCCGCGACTTCAATTTACCCAATATCGCAGGCTATACCCCGATTCACCTGCTGATCCCCATCACTTTTTTCAGTCTCTACCGGGCCTTTGTGTATGTGCTGCAGGGCAATATCAAGGGCCACCGCAAAACGATGCAAACGCTCTACATCTCGGCTTGTGTGGTCGCAGGTGGATTCACTTTGCTGCCGACCCGCTATTTGGGCAAACTGATTTGGACCGACTGGCTCGGTTGGATATAAAACACCATGATGCAAATACTGCAGCACATCCCCCTCTGGGTCTTTGGGCTCTTGTTTGGCCTGATCGCACTGGGCTTAGTCCAAACGCGCACTCGCCACATTCGTGCTCAACGTATGCTAGGCATCAACATCGCATTGACCATCTTCACCTTGGTGGGTGTGACCCAGCAATGGCTGAACACGCCCTGGCTGGTGCTGGCTCTTTTGAGTTGGGCTTCAGCCTGTTTGCTGGTGAGCTGGGCCCTTGGTCAGGGCGCTGCCCCAACGGGGGCTTCCTTCAATCCCGAAACAAGGCACTACACCGTGCCCGGCAGCTGGTTACCTTTGGCCTTGTTCATGACCATCTTTGCTTGCAAGTTTGTCGTAGGCTTCCTGAACGCCACCGAACCTGCCCTGTTGCAAGGCCTGGACGTTGCTATGGGCATCAGTGCAATTTATGGCTTGTTCTCTGGTGTTCTCAATGGCCGGGCATGGCGTGTGTTGAGACTTCGAAACACACCCTCCATTTAAAACACCCGGCGCGGTGTATCCAATCGCCGCTCAATGCGTTCTCGCTGGGCGGTGTTCCAACCCCAACCGCCCTCATGGGATCGAGGACCTGATGCCGGAGATGAGATAACAGGGGCATGTATCGGTTGCGGTGTGAACACGGGTCGGGGCTGCACATAGAACTGCTGTGGGGGTGCATAGACCGGTCTGGGTTGAACAATCACCCCTGCCAAAGCGTATGCAGGATAGGTGCCGCCATAGTGGGCTTGCGGGGGCACCACACAAGCGGTCACCGCCGCGCACAGACCTGCCACCGTCGCCACCCGAATAACCGATGTGATGAATTTTGGAAGTAACTGGACCATGTAACGCTCCTGAGGTTGATCGGCGCTGGCATGCGCCGTACCTTTTTAGCGTGGCAGCCCACTGGCCGGTGGACCGGCCAGGATCGCAAACGTGTCAGTTCGTTACAAGGTCGTCCAACAGCAAGCCCATCAAGCTGCGGGCTTAGGCTGAGCTTGCCGGCGGTGGTGACGTTGCACATGCATGATGGCCAGCACCAACGACGCCAATTGCAACACCGCGCAGAAAAAGAAGGGTGCACCGATGCGCCAGTCGCCCTGCGGAAAATGCGACACCACGGCCAGCAGTGGTGCGCCCAGGATAGGAGCCACCACCGCCATCAAACTGCCCAGCGCACTGACAGCGCCCATGGTTTGGCCTTGACTGCGGGCATCGGCGGCTGACGAAATCATGCTTTGGACCGAAGCGGTGACCGTGCCGCCCAAGAGATTGAAAGCGATCACTGCGTACATCATCCAGCCTTCGGTCGCAGCGCCCCACAGGGCGTATGAGGTGGCCGACGACACCAAGCCCCAAATGGCCAAAGTAGAAGGTGAAAAGCGTTTGAGCAAACGCCCCATCAAGACCCCTTGGACTAGCACCGCCACAATACCCACGACCGCCAACGACCAACCGTTTTCACGCGGGCCCCAACCGAATTTAAAGCTGTTGTAGAGCACCCATACGGTGTACAAAACATACTGCGCCAAACCACTGAAAGCCACCACGCCTACCAGCGGCCCCACGCCTTTGAGTTGACCGAGCTTGTGCAGGGATGTGGCCGGATTGGCCGAACGCCAGCTGAAGGCTTTGCGCTGCGCCTGAGGCAAAGATTCGGGCAAGACAAAGTAGCCGTAGAGCAAATTGAGCAGGGTCAAGCTGCCGGCCAGATAAAACGGCAAATGCAAATTGATATCGCCCAATATTCCGCCCACCACCGGCCCGATGATGAAGCCCACGCCCATCATGGCACCCAGTAAACCGAAGCGTTTGGCCCGCTGCTCGGGCGCAGAAATGTCGGCCACATAGGCGTTGGCAATGGCCACGTTGGCCTGCATCGCGCCGCCCAGGGTGCGGGCGATGATCAGACCCATCAAAGACGTGGTCATGGCGGTGCCAAAAAAGCTCACGCCCAAACCCATAAAGCCCAGCAACATCACCGGCCTGCGGCCAAAACGGTCTGACAAGGCGCCCAATACCGGCGCCGCCAAGAAGTTAGACAAACCAAATGCAGCGGCGACCACGCCGTACCAATAGGCCTGGTCCGCAGGGTTGGTTTCAAAACTGGCCACCAGGGTGGGCAACACCGGGACGATCACGCCAATGGCCGCCATGTCAATGAGCACGGCCAGCATGATGAACGGCATGGCCGCTTCTCGGGAGCGAAGGGATTGGAGCATTGGGGAGGGGTCTATTCAAGTGGAGCCAACAGGGCTTGGGGACATTTTATAGAACCAAGGGCTCCACACAAATTCAGGGATCTGAAGGCTGAACGCCACGCCCCTCCTCTAAAATCAAGGAATGACCTCTCCCAACGACCACGCCGCGACAGAACACAAAGTCAGCAATTTTTTGCGCCAGATCATCGAAAACGACCTGGACAAAGGCACCTACGCCAGCCGCCGCTGGGCAGGCAGCCCCGGCGACGCCGCGCACCACGCTGCGGGCGGGCCCGACCCGGCCAAGATCCGCACCCGCTTTCCGCCCGAGCCCAACGGCTACCTGCATGTGGGCCATGCCAAAAGCATCTGCATCAACTTCGGGCTGGCCAAGGAATACGGCGGTGTGTGCCACCTGCGCTTTGACGACACCAACCCCGAAAAAGAAGACACCGAATACGTCAACAGCATCATCGACGCTGTGAAATGGCTCGGTTTTGACTGGAGCCAACCGGGCAACGACAAGGCTTACCAAGCCAGCGACTACTTCGACTTCATGTACCGCGCCGCCGAGGCGCTGATTGAAGCCGGCCACGCCTATGTGGACGAGCAAAGCGCGGAAGACATGCGTGCCAACCGGGGCGACTTTGGCAAGCCCGGCGTGGACAGCCCATTCCGCACCCGCACCGTGGAAGAAAACCTGGCGCGATTCCGCGAGATGCGCGACGGCAAGCTGGCCGACGGCGCCGCCGTGCTCCGCGCCAAGATCGACATGGCTTCGCCCAACATCAATATGCGCGACCCGGCCATCTACCGCATCCGCCGCGCCACCCACCACCACACGGGCGACAAATGGTGCATCTACCCGATGTACACCTTTGCCCACCCCATCGAAGACGCGCTGGAGCAAATCACCCACAGCATCTGCACGCTGGAATTTGAAGACCAGCGCCCGTTTTACGACTGGCTGATGGAGCGCCTGTGTGAGTGCAAGCTGCTGGCCGCGCCCAGCCCCAAACAATACGAATTTGCCCGCCTGAACCTGACCTATGTGATCACCAGCAAACGCAAGCTGGCGCAACTGGTCAATGAAGGCAAAGTCAGCGGTTGGGACGACCCGCGTATGCCAACAATAGTGGGACTGCGCCGCCGGGGCTACACGCCAGAGAGCCTGCGCTTGTTTGCCGACCGCATTGGCGTGACCAAAAGCGACAGCTGGATCGACTACAGCACCCTTGAGGGCTGCCTGCGCGAAGACTTGGAAAACAAAGCCCACCGCGGCATGGCAGTGCTCGACCCCGTCAAGCTGGTGCTGACCAACTGGGCCGAAGCCTTTGGCAGCGACGGCTACACCGAAGCCTGCACCCAACCCGCCCTTCCCCATTCGGCCATCGCCGATGGCCAAACGCCTCCTGCCGACCGCACGTTCCTGATCGGCAAAGAAGTGTGGATCGAACGCGAAGACTTTGAAGAAGTGCCGCCCAAGGGCTACAAGCGGTTGTTCCCCGGCAACGTGGTGCGCCTCAAAGGCGGCTACGTGATCGAATGCACCGGCTGCGCACGGGACGCGGCGGGCCAAGTGACCGAGGTGCACGCCAAAGTGATTCCCGGCACCAAGAGCGGCACCCCCGGCGCCGACAGCGTCAAAGCCAAAGCCGCCATCACCTGGGTGAGCGTGGCCGACGGCGTGCAAGCCGAAGTGCGCCTGTACGACCGCCTGTTTGCAGAAGCGCATCCTGACGCGGGCGGCAAAGACTTCTTGCAAAGCCTCAACCCGGACAGCTTGAAGGTTGTCACGGCCTATGTGGAGCCTTCATTGGCCCAAGCGCAGCCTGACCAAAAGTTCCAGTTTGAGCGGTTTGGGTACTTTGTGGCGGACCGCCTGGATCATGTGGCGGGAACGAAGCCGGTGTTCAACCGGGTGACGGGGTTGAAGGACAGCTGGGGTAAGTGATTGCTATTTGTATGCCCGTATCCCGTACCTTTTAGGACACACTCATGCACATCACGACCCTAAGCGCTCTGCGCACTCTCTATGGCCTCACCAGTGAACGGGCACAGAAAAAAGAAATTCCACGGCTCGATGTTCACGCCACGCGTTTCATTTCGCTCTCACCCTTTGTGGCGCTGGCCAGCAGTGGTGCGGGGGGAGACATGGACGCTTCGCCGCGTGGCGGTCAGCCGGGCTTTGTGAAGGTGTTGGACTCAAGCACCTTGTTGATCCCCGACGCGCCGGGAAACAACCGCTTGGACACTTTGGAAAACATTGTTTCCACCGGTCGCTTGGGCATGATTTTTTTGGTGCCGGGTGTGGATGAAACCTTGCGCATCAATGGCCGCGCTGTGCTGTCCCAAGAACCCGCCGATTTGCAAGCCTGCGCCGATACGCGGCGCAGCCCGATGGTGGCGATCCGGGTCACGGTAGAGTCGGTGTACCTCCATTGCGCCAAGGCCTTGATGCGCTCGCATTTGTG
>CANGKR010000083.1 GCA_947454355.1 Comamonadaceae bacterium | reverse complement strand
CGCTCCCAGCGCAGGTAGCTGTCTTTGGGGGCCGAGCCGCCGACATGCACGGCTTCGTCGCAGGCTTGCACATGCTTGGCTCCGGCGTCGGCGTCTGAATAAACCGCCACGGTTTGGATGCCCATTCGGCGGGCAGTGGCCGCGACGCGACAGGCGATTTCGCCACGGTTGGCAATGAGGATTTTTTTAAACATTTGGGCTTCCTCAGATCAACCACTGGGGTTTGCGTTTTTGCAAAAAAGACTGCACGCCTTCTTTGCCTTCGGCACTGGCGCGGATGTCGGCAATGCCCTCCACCGTGTGGCGAACCAGTGCATCGGTGATGTCGCGCTCGGCGACGTCTTGCACTAATTTTTTGCAGGCACGCACAGCATGAGGACTGGCACTCACCAAGGCCTGCGTCAAGACAGCCACTTGGGCATCCAGCGCATCGGCGGCAACCACTTCGTGCACCAATCCAATGCGATGCGCTTCGACAGCACCAAAGCGCTCGGCGGTCAAAAAGTAGCGGTGCGCGGCACGCGCGCCCATGGCGCGGATCACATACGGGCTGATGGTCGCGGGGATCAAGCCCAGTTTGACTTCGCTCAGGCAATAGTGGGCGGTGTCCACGCTCACGGCCATGTCGCATGCAGCCACCAGGCCCATGCCTCCAGCGTAGACATCGCCCTGCACACGAGCGATGGTCGGCTGCGGACACTCATAAATTGCACGCAACATGGCGGCCAACTCGCCCGCATCAGCCAGGTTTTCGTCGCGGCTGTAGTCTGCCATGCGGCGCATCCAGTTCAGGTCTGCACCCGCGCAAAATGCTGGCCCCTCGGCGGCCAGCACCACGCAACGCACTGAAGCGTCTTGCGCCACAGAAAGAAACGCGTTTTTCACTTCGGCAATGACTTCGTCATTGAAGGCATTGCGCACATCAGGACGCGACAAGGTGATGGTTGCCACGCCTTCGCTTTTTTGCATTTGAATTGCAGTCACAGTTATTCCTTTGTCCAAACCACTTGATCATCCACCGCATACAACCGACACAACTGGTCGCTGTTTTTTTGACAATTTTCCAATGCGCGTTTGAGCGGGTCTTCTCCCGTCTCGGCCCAGGACCACCTGCCCGATGGCGACACGACGAAAGCCCGCGGGAAAGCTTTGGTCAAAAACTGTCGATAACCCTCACGCCCTTTATCACCCACATGAGGTATGGCCTTCACATCCTGGAGGTCTGCAAATCCACTGGGCGGCGGCACGGAAGTTGGTGTCGGCGCGCCGTATTCTGGGAAGATGACTTCAAACGGCAAGCCCCATTTTTTCAACGCCGCCTGGACCGGGGGGTGCCAAATGGCTTCGCCGTTGCGGCTGCCAAACATGGCGTGCGCATCACTACCAAATAACCCAAATGCAATCAATTCAGCCTGCCCCCCTGCAGCGGTGTATTTGTCGTACATGCTCCGGTAAGTGGCTTGCGAAAAATAGCTGTCGTTGTCGCCATAAAACCAAAGCGACGGCAAACTGGTTTGCTGGGCGTATTCGCCAGCCGCATTTGCCAAACCGGATTCCCACGCCATACAGCTTTCCTGCTTCAAGCCACCAGCAAAATTAATCAAGCCGCGCACGCCAGGGTATTTTTCTCGCCCGAAGGCCAAGGTGGTCCAACCGCCGTGAGATTGACCCGCCACCAGTATTTGTTGTGGATTCGCCCAGGGTTGTTGGGCCACATGGTCCAACACGGCTTTGACGTCTTGGGCTTGCGCGATGCCGTTGCTCTGCACATTACAGCCACCGCCGATGTACATGCCATCGGATTTTGAAAAGCCTTGCCGCATGGGGACGACGACGGCATAGCCTCTTTGCAAGAAAAATCGCACCGCACTGGTCGGGCGGTAACGGGCTTGAAAGCGAGAGTCGCCCGGCGACTTACCGTGGTTGATCACCACGACCGGAAAGGGGCCTCCTGTTGAGGGCTTGTAGAGCGTGGTTTCCAATTGCAGAGTGAACAAACTGACTTTTTTGGGGATGCTCAACACTTCTTCATTCAGCGCACGATTCAATTCCTGACTGATCGCCTTGAGCGGCAAGCCGAACGCCAGCAGCAAGCCCAGAATGAAAATACGGTTCAGCATGGTCGGCCTCACATGCGGAACAAACCGAACCGCGTTTCTGGAATCGGCGCATTGAGCGATGCACTCAAACCGAGCGCCAGCACGCGGCGGGTGTCGGCCGGGTCGATGATGCCGTCGTCCCAGATGCGGGCAGTGGCGTAATAAGGGTGGCCCTGCACTTCGTATTGCTCTTTGATGGGCGCCTTGAACGCGGCTTCTTCGTCGGCACTCCATTGGCCGCCCTTGCCTTCGATACCGTCACGCTTGACGGTGGCCAAGACGCTCGCCGCCTGCTCACCGCCCATGACCGAGATGCGGGCGTTGGGCCACATCCACAAAAAGCGGGGACTGTAGGCGCGACCACACATGCCGTAGTTGCCCGCACCAAAGCTGCCGCCAATGATGATGGTGAACTTGGGCACAGCGGCGGTGGCCACCGCCGTGACCATCTTGGCGCCATTGCGGGCGATGCCTTCGTTTTCGTATTTGCGGCCGACCATGAAGCCGGTGATGTTCTGCAAGAAGACCAGCGGGATCTTGCGCTGGCAGCACAACTCGATGAAGTGCGCACCTTTAAGCGCGGACTCGCTGAACAAAATGCCGTTGTTGGCGATGATGCCCACAGGCATGCCTTCGATGCGGGCAAAGCCGCAGATCAGCGTGGTGCCAAAACGCGATTTGAATTCGTCGAACTCGGAACCGTCGACGATGCGGGCGATGATTTCGCGCACGTCAAAGGGCTTGCGCGTGTCGGTCGGGATCACGCCGTACAGCTCTTGGGCCTCGTACTTGGGCGGCACCGGTTCGTGCGTGGCGATGTTGGGGGCCTTTTGCGCGTTCAAATTCTTCACCGCCTGACGTGCCAAAGACAAGGCGTGCAGGTCGTTTTGCGCCAAGTGGTCGGCCACGCCGGACAAGCGCGTGTGCACATCACCACCACCCAAATCTTCGGCACTCACCACCTCACCGGTGGCGGCTTTGACCAAGGGGGGCCCGCCCAAAAAGATGGTGCCCTGGTTCTTGACGATGATGGTCTCGTCACTCATGGCCGGCACATATGCGCCGCCCGCTGTGCACGAGCCCATGACCACCGCGATCTGAGCGATGCCCTGCGCGCTCATGTTGGCCTGGTTGAAGAAGATGCGGCCGAAGTGGTCGCGATCCGGAAAGACTTCGTCTTGGTTGGGCAAGTTGGCACCGCCCGAGTCGACCAGATAAATGCAAGGCAGGTGGTTTTGCTGCGCGATTTCTTGAGCGCGCAAATGCTTTTTCACCGTCATCGGGTAATAGGTGCCGCCTTTGACCGTGGCGTCGTTGCAGACGATCATGCAGTCCACCCCACTGACGCGGCCAATGCCCACGATCACGCCCGAGCTGGGCGCGTCGTTGTTGTACATGTTGAGCGCGGCCAACGGCGCGACTTCCAAAAATGGCGTGCCGGGGTCGAGCAGCATCTGCACACGCTCACGCGGCAGCAACTTGCCGCGAGCCGTGTGCTTGGCGCGGGCAGCTTCGCCACCACCTTGAGCCACGCGCTCCAGATGGGCGCGCAGGTCTGCGACCACGGCTTGCATGGCCGCAGCGTTGGCCGCGAATTCGGCCGAACGGGGGTTGAGTTGGGTTTGCAAAACAGTCATGGTGCTTCCATTGGAATCGCTTGTATTCACCAGCATAAGGCGCCTTACCCTGTTACAGCCAGCCAGTTGGGTTGCAAATCCTGCCAAAATACAAGCCTCCATGGTCACTACCCCGTCTGCCTCTCGTGCCGAAACGCCCATCGCCTTCATTGCGGCCATGGTGCAGGCCTATGCCCGGCGCGGCATGGACCCGAGCGGGGCGCTGCTCAAAGCCAAAATTGCGCCACAACTTTTGACCCAGCCCCAAGCCCGCGTGACCGCGCTGCAAATGGAGTGGATGAGCGAAGCAGCCATGCGCGAGTTGGACGACGAAGCGCTGGGATGGTTTCGCCGCCGCCTGCCTTGGGGCAGCTACGGCATGCTGGTGCGTGCATCCCTGACCGCACCGACGCTGGGCGTTGCGCTTGCGCGTTGGTGCCGCCACCACAACCTGCTGACAGATGACATCAGGCTGAACTTGAACACGACAGGCGCCAAGGCCCACATTGAATTGCATGAACAAACTGATCTGGGCCCGCTGCGCGAGTTTTGCACCGTCTCGGTGTTGCGCAATGCATTGGGCGTGGCTTGCTGGTTGACCGATTCGCGCATTCCCCAGGCGGGCACCTCACTTCACTTTGCGCCCCCACCCCATGCAGACAGCTACCGGGTGCTTTTTGAAGGGCCCAGCGAATTTAACGCGCCCTACAGCCAACTGGTGTTTGATGCGGGCTACCTGCAACTGCCGATTCGGCGCGATGAAGCCGCACTGCAGCACATGTTGCAACGCGCACTGTTGCTCACGGTGCGCCCCTACCGACGTGATCGCTTGTTGGTTGAAAAAGTGCGCCATACCCTGGCCGAGCACCCAGAGCACAGCCGCAATGCCGAAGACCTGGCCGCTTGGCTTCATGTGTCGGCACGCACGCTGCACCGGCAACTGAAAGAAGAAGGCGCCAGCCTGCAAGCCCTCAAGGACAGCGTTCGACGAGAGATGTCAGTGGACTTGCTGCTGCGGACTTCTCGGCCCATCAAGCAGATCGCGGGCGAGGTCGGGTTTCACAACGAAAAGAGCTTCATGCGAGCCTTCAAGGGATGGACGGGCACAACGCCCGAAGTATTTCGCCAAGACGCTTGACACGGCTCACACCACCTACATGAACCCACCCTCAAACCGCTCACGCCGACTGATCCTCATCCTGGGAGATCAACTCAATGACAACGCAAAAGCCTTGGCAGATTTCGACCCCGGCTTGGACAGAATCTGGATGGCCGAGGTTGCCGAGGAGTCGACCCATGTGCCTTCGTCGCAACAGCGCATCGCTCTGTTTTTGAGTGCCATGCGGCACTTCGCCGAACAGCTGCGCCACCAAGGCTGGCCTTTGGACTACTCGCAGTTAGACGACCCGGGCAACAGCGGCACCTTGGCAGGAGAGTTGAACCGAGCCGTTGAACGCTGGCAGCCCGCCGAGTTGGTGATGACCGCACCTGGCGACTGGCGCGTGCTGCAGGCCATCAAAGACGTGGCCAAACATCACGAGCTGCCGTTAACGGTGTGTGACGACCTGCAATTTTTCACCACAGTGCGTGATTTTTCGGCGCATGCGCAAGGACGAAAACAATTGCGCATGGAGTACTGGTATAGGGCGTTACGCCAACGCTTTGGCATCTTGATGGAGGGCGATCAGCCCGCGGGCGGGCAATGGAACTTCGATGCCGACAACCGCGAATCTTTCGGGAAACAAGGCCCCCAAAACTTACCCGCACCGAAACGCTTTACGCCCGATGACATCACCCAGTCGGTGCTCAACCTGGTCAAGGATCGTTTTGCCAGCCACCCGGGCGAGTTGACTGACTTTGCCTGGCCCGTCACAAGGACGCAAGCGCTGGAGTCTTTGCAAGACTTCATCGCCCAGCGTTTGCCCTTGTTTGGGCAATACGAAGACGCGATGTGGGCGGACGAGCCCTGGCTGTACCACTCGCAACTGTCGGTATGCCTGAACCTCAAACTGCTCAGCGCTCAAGAGGTGGTTCAAGCAGCGCAAACCGCCTGGCAACAAGGCCTTGCGCCGCTGGCTGCGGTGGAAGGTTTTGTGCGACAGATCCTGGGCTGGCGTGAATACGTGCGTGGCATCTATTGGACGCAAATGCCTGGCTACCTCGAACTCAACGCACTGAATGCGCAGGGAGCCTTGCCTGACTTTTTTTGGACAGGCGAAACCGACATGGCCTGCCTGCGTGACGCGCTGCAACAAACGCTGCGCCATGGCTATGCACACCACATTCAGCGCTTAATGGTGCTGGGCCTGTATGGCTTGCTGCGCGGTGTGCACCCCCAAAAGATGCACGAATGGTTTTTGAGCGTCTATGTGGATGCAGTGGAATGGGTAGAGCTGCCGAACTCACTGGGCATGTCACAGTTTGGTGATGGCGGCCTGATGGCCAGCAAGCCCTACGTGGCCAGCGGTAAATACATTCAACGCATGAGCAACCACTGCCAGGGCTGCAAGTACGACCCCGCGCAGTCCGTTGGATCCACAGCCTGCCCATACACCACGTTGTATTGGGACTTTTTGCGGCAGCATCAATCCGCTTTGGCCCGCAACCCGCGCATGGCCATGCAGCTCAAGAACCTGAGCAGACTCTCAGCAGATCAACAAAGGCACATTCAAGAGGCGGCCACAGCGCACAAGGCCACGTGCTGAAGTGGCGTGGCGGCCATCTCAGCTGCGTCACTTCAGGTGCTTCAACCCAGCCGCAACGCGTGCATGCCCGTGAAGACTCTTGCCGCGCCCGCTTTCAGCAAGGGCTCGTGCGCAGCAGGAGGTGCAGCATAGGCCCACACCGTGGCGCCTGCGGCCACACCCGCCGTAATGCCCACAGTGGTGTCTTCAATCACCAGGCAACGCGCCGGGTCAACCTGCAAATACGCGGCAGCGGCCAGATACACATCGGGGTGCGGCTTGCTGCGCGGCATTTCATGGCCACTGAAAATCCGGCCCTCAAAAAAATGATGCAAGCCCACTTGCTTGAGCATCATCTCGACCTTGAACCGATCGGCCCCCGAAGCCACCGCGATGCGGCCCTGGCAATGATCGTTCAGATGTTCCAGGGCTTCGTGCACGCCCTCGATGGCGGCAATGCTTTCTTGCAAGCGCACATTTCGCCGTTCAAAAAACTGCTGCAGCCAGTCGTCGGTCAGGGGTCGGCCCGTCATGGCTTCGATGGTCACCCTTTGGCTTTTGACCGTATGCCCCACAAAGCGCTGCATGCATTCGGCCAGTGACATGCGCCAGCCCTGTTCTTCGAACATGTCGCGCAGCACGCCGCAGGTGATGGACTCGCTGTCGACCAACACGCCGTCACAGTCGAACAAAATGGCTTCAAAGTTCATGCGGGCATCATACGTTGATCGAACGTGACCCAGCCTGCAGACTCAAAGCTCGTCGCCGTCCACATACAACCAACGGCCATCTTCGCGCACAAAGCGGCTGCGTTCGTGCTGGCGCACGGCTTTGCCGCCCACGCGAAAGCGAGCGACGAACTCCACCTCAGCCGTGTGCTCACCCGTGGAGCGGTGTTGTTTGATCTCTAATCCGAGCCACTTTCCAGTGGCTTCCAACGCCAAAGTGGCGGGGCGTTGGCTGCTGTGCCACGTGGCCAACAGGTAGGGCACATCCCCTAACACAAAGGCGCTGTAACGCGAGCGCATCAGGCTTTCTGCGTCGGGTGCGTTTTGGCTCAGGTGATTGGGACCGCAGCAGCTGTTGAGTGCCAAGGTTTGCCCTTTGGCATTGGTCCGGCCACAAGGGCAAGCCGTCATCACAGCGCCCGCTGGATGATGATTTTTTGCACGTCGCTGGTGCCCTCGTAAATCTGACACACGCGCACATCGCGGTAGATGCGCTCGACGGGGAAGTCGCTCACATAGCCGTAGCCGCCCAGGGTCTGGATGGCAGCGGAACACACTTTCTCGGCCATTTCGCTGGCGAACAGCTTGGCCATGGCGGCTTCCTTCAGACATGGCCGGCCCGCATCACGCAGGCTGGCCGCATGCCAGATCAACTGGCGTGCGGCTTCGAGCTGCGTGGCGCATTCGGCCAAACGGAATCCCACAGCCTGGTGGTTGAAGATGGCGGTGCCAAAGCTTTCGCGTTGTTTGGCGTAGTCGACAGCCACATCGAATGCGCTGCGGGCCATGCCCAGGCTTTGTGCGGCGATACCGATGCGACCACCCTCAAGCGAAGACAGGGCGATCTTGTAGCCCTCGCCTTCTTGGCCAATCAGGTTCTCGGCGGGGATGCGGCAGTTGTCAAAGTTGATCTGCGCTGTGTCGCTGGAATGCTGGCCCAACTTGTCTTCGAGCCGCGCCACCACATAGCCAGGGGCGCTGGTGGGGACTAAGAAGGCGCTCATGCCTTTCTTGCCCATGCCCTTGTCGGTCACGGCAATCACGATGGCCACGTCACCATTTTTACCGCTGGTAATGAACTGCTTGACACCGTTGATGACGTAATCGCCGCCTTCTTTTACGGCGGTGGTGCGCAGAGCCGAAGCGTCTGAGCCCACATGCGGCTCGGTCAGGCAGAACGCACCGAGCATATGGCCTTGGGCCAACGGGCGCAGCCATTGCTCTTTTTGCGCGGCGTTGCCGTACATCATCAAGATGGCGTTGACGGGGCAGTTGGTCACGCTGATGACGGTGCTGGTTCCGCCGTCACCTGCCGCGATCTCCTCGAGCACCAGCGCCAGTGTCACATAGTCCAGGCCCGCGCCGCCCAGTTCTTCGGGCACGCAGATACCATAAGCGCCCAATTCGGCCAGGCCCTTGTGCACGTCTTTCGGGAAGTGGTGCTTCTTATCCCACTCGGCGGCATGCGGCCACAGCTCACGCTGGGCAAAGTCGCGAACGGCGTCGCGGATCATTTCCTGGTCGGGTGTCAGCAGCATGTTGTTCTTTCTTTATCGGCTCACCAAGGCAGGGGCTGGCCATCGTGATTCAAGAAGGCGCCCCGGTAAGCACGGCGTTGCTCAGGCGTGCGCTCAGCCACTATACGGCTGAGAGTCTGGCGCAGGCTGGTGGCGCTTTGCTCGGGGGTCAGTGGAGCACTTGCTCCGCCCATGTCGGTCTGCACCCATCCAGGGTGCAGGGCCAACACGGTGATGTCGGGCAGCTCAGCTTGGGTGCACCGCACTACCATGTTGAGTGCAGCCTTGCTCACCCGGTAAAGGGCAGCACCACCGCTGGTGGTGTCCTGCAAACTGCCCATGACCGAGCTGATGCAGGCGATCACGCCGCCTGTTTCTTGCACCATGGGTACGATCTGCGGGATGACTTGCATCGCCCCCATCACATTCGTGTGCATGACTGCATCGAAGGTATTGAGCGAGGGAGGCGTGAGAGCGCCGGCACGGTCGATCACGCCAGCCACATAAATGGCCAGATCAATTCTTTCGCCGTCCAGGTACCAGGCCAGGCCCGTATTGCTGGTGGGCTGAGATACATCCATGCGGTGCACTTGGGCGCCCAAATTAGCCAGACGCTCCAGACCTTCGTCCGATCGCGCCGTAGCGATCACACGCCAGCCTTGTTCGATGAACTGGTTGGCCAGCTCGAATCCGATGCCCCGAGAGGCGCCGATGAGGAGAACGGTAGCCACGGGCTGCAATCAGATGATTTCCAGCGCCACCGCGGTGCCTTCGCCGCCGCCGATGCACAGTGTGGCCAGGCCTTTTTTGAGACCTCGGGCTTTGAGCGCGTGGATCAACGTGACCATGATGCGTGCGCCTGAAGCGCCGATGGGGTGACCCAACGCGCAAGCGCCGCCATTGACGTTGACCTTGTCATGCGACACGTTGAGTTCTTTCATGAGGGCCATGGGCACCACGGCGAAGGCTTCATTGACTTCCCACAGATCGACGTCTTCGACTTTCCAGCCGGCTTTGGCCAAGGCTTTTTGCGTTGCACCCACAGGGGCGGTAGCAAACCATTCAGGTTCTTGCGCGTGCGTGGCATGGCTCACAATGCGCGCCAGTGGCTTGCAACCTAATTTGGTTGCAGTGCTTTCGCGCATCAGCACCATGGCGGCCGCGCCATCGTTGATGGACGAGCTGCTGGCGGCGGTGATGGTGCCGTCTTTCTTGAAGGCGGGTTTGAGGCTACTGATCTTGTCGAGCTTGACTTTGCCGGGGCCTTCGTCAATGGACACCGTGCGTTCGCCACTGCGGTCTTTTACCGTGACGGGCGTGATCTCCGCAGCAAATGCACCGGATTCGGTGGCCGCCTTGGCGCGCTGCACGCTGGTGGTGGCAAAGTGGTCTTGCTCGACGCGGGTGAAGCTGTATTTGGCGGCGCAGTCTTCGCCAAAGGTGCCCATGCTGCGACCTGCTTCGTAGGCGTCTTCCAGGCCGTCGAGCATCATGTGGTCGTAAATTTTGTCGTGGCCCATGCGGTAACCGCCACGGCCCTTGAGCATCAGGTAAGGCGCGTTGGTCATGCTCTCCATGCCACCGGCCACCAACACGTCGTGCGTGCCCGCCACCAGCATGTCGTGCGCGAACATGGCCGCGCGCATGCCGGAGCCGCACATCTTGGACAAAGTGACCGCGCCTGCGCTCTTGGGCAAACCGCCTTTGAAACCCGCCTGGCGGGCTGGGGCCTGACCTTGGCCTGCCATCAGGCAGTTGCCAAACAAGACTTCGGTGACCAGATCGGCGCTGATGCCTGCACGTTCGACAGCTGCGCGGATAGCCGCGCCGCCGAGATCATGTGCGGCCAATGGGGAAAAGTCGCCTTGAAAACTGCCCATGGGGGTGCGGGCAGCGCTGACGATGACGATGGGATCGGACATGAAAACTCCTCAGAAAATTGAATCTGTCGCGACGGCATCAACCGCGCGGATAACGTTTGAAAGCACGGCGAAATACATTCACAACCTCTTGAGTACCGGTCATGCTGACTTCGAGGTCTTTGACCAAACCGTCTTCGAGACCGTAAATCCAGCCATGCACGGTGACCTTCTGGCCACGGCTCCAGGCGTCTTGCATGACGTTGGATAGCGCCACGTTACCTACCTGCTCGATCACGTTCATCTCGCACATGACCGATTCAAGTTGGTCCTGCGGCAAGTGGTTCAGGCGCTGGCGGTGACGCAAGCGAACGTCCTGCACATGGCGCAGCCAGTTGTCGGCCAAGCCCACGCGAGTGCCGCGCGTGGCGGCCAGTACACCGCCGCAGCCGTAATGACCCACCACCATGATGTGTTCGACCTTGAGGGCATCGACCGCGTACTGAATGACCGACAAAGCATTCAGGTCGGAATGCACCACCACGTTGGCCACATTGCGGTGCACAAACACCTCGCCCGGGTCCAGACCGGTGATCTGATTGGCAGGCACGCGACTGTCAGAGCACCCGATCCACAGGTACTTGGGAGATTGCTGGTTGGCCAAGCGCGAAAAATACGCCGGGTTTTCCTGCTGCATCCGTGCCGCCCAAGCGCGGTTGTTGTCAAAGAGATGTTGAAGTGAATTGCTCATGGCTCCATTGTCGCAGTGGCCTCAAAACCTCAGCAAGTCTCGGAAAAGAGCTCGCGGCCGATCAGCATGCGGCGAATCTCTGAGGTGCCCGCGCCGATTTCATACAGCTTGGCGTCGCGCCACAAGCGGCCCAGCGGGTATTCGTTGATGTAGCCGTTGCCACCAAAAATCTGCACGCCCTCGCCCGCCATCCAGGTGGCTTTTTCGGCAGTCCACAAAATGACGGATGCGCAGTCCTTGCGCACCTGGCGCACATGCTCGGTGCCCAGCAGGTCGAGGTTCTTAGCCACGGTGTAGGCAAAGCTGCGGCCCGCTTGCAGCACGGTGTACATGTCGGCGACCTTGCCCTGGATCAGCTGGAACTCGCCAATGCTCTGGCCAAACTGCTTGCGGTCGTGGATGTAGGGGATTACGTTGTCCATGACGGCCTGCATGATGCCCAGCGGGCCACCGGTCAGCACGGCGCGTTCGTAGTCCAGGCCGCTCATCAGCACCTTGGCGCCGTTGTTGAGGCCTCCCAAGATGTTTTCGGCCGGCACTTCCACGTTCTCGAACACCAGCTCACCGGTATGGCTGCCGCGCATACCCAGCTTGTCGAGCTTTTGCGCGATGGAAAAGCCCTTCATGCCCTTTTCGATCAAAAAGGCCGTCACGCCCCGTGCGCCCAACTCGGGCTCGCTTTTGGCATAGACCACCAGCGTATCGGCGTCCGGCCCGTTGGTGATCCACATCTTGTTGCCGTTGAGAAGGTAGTAGCCGCCTTTGTCCTCGGCCTTGAGCTTCATGCTCAACACGTCCGAGCCCGCGCCGGGTTCGCTCATGGCCAGTGCACCAACATGCTCGCCGCTGATCAGCTTGGGCAGG
>CANGKR010000082.1 GCA_947454355.1 Comamonadaceae bacterium | reverse complement strand
CATTTGCCGCGCCAGCGATCTGCCTTTGTTGGTGGATGCAGACCACGGGTTTGGCAATGCACTGAATGTGCGGCGAACCGTTCAAGAATTGGAAGCTGCTGGCGTAGCCGGCTTGACCATCGAAGACACCGAGCTACCCAGCGCCTATGGCAAGCCCCCCAAAGGCTTGATCAGTGTGCAAGAAACCCTGGGCAAATTTCAAGCTGCGCTCGATGCGAGGCAAGACCCGGGCTTGTGCCTGCTTGCGCGCAGTACCGCATTTACCGCCTTGCCCGCCGCAGAGGCCATCGAACGCATTGCCCAATATGTGCACCTGCCAGTGGATGGCTTGTTCCTGGTGGGCGTACAAAACTTTGAACAACTTGAAGCGGTGCGGCAATGCACTGCATTGCCCATCGTCTTGGGCGGCACCCCTGCGGCTATGAAAGATCCCACACGCCTGGCCGCATTGTCGGTAAAAATCGCGCTGGAAGGTCACGCCACCTTTACCGCTGCCGTCACGGCGGTGTACGAAACTATGCTGCGCATGCGTGCGAATTCAGCGCCAATGGCGTCTACGCCCAGTCAACTGCCAGCCAACTTGCTGGCCGAAGTCACGCGTGAAGCAGACTACCAGCGCTGGACGCAGCAGTACCTTCAATCTGCTTGAATGCCCATCTCCCGCGTCAAGCGCCGGTAAGTTGGCCACGACCGGGCGATGAACTGATTCAAGGCAGCCCCCACCAAAGGCGGGTCGTCGGCTGACAAGGTTTCGCGCACCGCGCGTACCTTCGGTGAGTCGGTCACAGAATCTTGCACCAGCTTGGCCAATTGCTCAATCACGGCAGCAGGCGTGCCAGCCGGTGCGAACAACATATTGGTCTCGGCCAGGTCTTCGTAGGCAGGGCCTCGAAAACCCGCCTCCACCCAAGTGGGAATACCCGGCACTTTGGCGCTGCGCTGACCGATGATGATCACAATAGGCCGCACCTGGCCTTTTTGCAAACCAGCCCCCATACCAGCCAAAGAGCCTGCACCCAAGTCGATTTGTCCACCGTACAAGTCCATCAGCATGGCGCCCGTGCCTTTGTAATTGACTACATTGAACTGAGCCCCGGTGTCCTTGCTCAATTGGGTCAGCATCATTTGCCAACCCGAACCGATGGCGTAATTGCCCACGTTGACGGGTTTCTTTTTGGCATAGGCAATCAGTTCTGCCAAATTGCTGACCGGAAAATCCTTGTGCACCACCGCCACCACCGGTCCCACGCCGATCGATGCGATCGGGATCAAATCCTTGTCGGGGTCGATCAAGGGCTTTTTCAGCATCGCCGGAGCCTGCGCAGGTTGGCTTTGTAAGGTCAATAGCAAGGTATGGCCATCGGGAGGTGCATGGGCCACGATTTCTGCGGCGATCATGCCCACGCCGCCAGGGCGGTTGTCCACCACCACCTGGGCCTTGAGCTTTTGCGAGAAAAAGTCGGCATAGGCCCTTGCGGTTGCGTCGTTGGAAGAACCCGGCGCTTGCGCGGCCACAATTCGTATGGTCTTGCTGGGCCACGCGGATGGCTGCGCCCAAGCGGGCAACAGGCCCAAGCCAGCGGATGCGATCAAGAGTTCACGGCGCGAAGGTAAGGCTTGCAAAGGCATAAATTCTTTCTGAAGATGTGTCACCATGCAGGCTATCGAAGGAAACAGGCTGTGACTAGCAAACCTGCGACATGATCAACTGCAACACGAAACTCAATTCCATGACCCATAGCACTCTCCGATTGGCCACCCTGCGTGACGGCACACGCGATGGCAGTTTGATGATGGTGAACGAAAGCCGAGACCGCTGGGTCAGCGCGAAACACATCGCTCCACATCTCCAAACCCTGCTCGACCACTGGGCCGAGAGAGCACCGCTGATGCAGTCGATGCAAGAAGAACTCGACCGCTCGGGTTGGATGCAGGCTCAACCCTTCGATGCCTCCCAATGCATGGCCCCCCTGCCCCGTGCTTACCAGTGGGCCGATGCATCGGTCTACCGCAACCATGCCCGCTTGATGTACCAGTGGCGTCAAGAACCTATCCCGCCGCGCTACGAAGATGAGCCGCTGGTCTACCAAGGCGGCTCGGACGTGATGCTATCGGGCACAGAGCCGATCGTGGCACGTGACGAAGCGCACGGCATCGATCTGGAGGCTGAAATTGCGGTCATCACCACCGATGTCCCGATGGGCGTCAGCGCTCAGGACGCGGGTCAGTACATCGCCTTGGTGGTGCTCTTGAACGATGTGTCGTTACGCAACCTGATCCCTTCTGAACTGTCACGGGGTTTTGGTTTTTACCAAAGCAAACCGGCCACGAGTTTTGCGCCCGTCGCCGTCACCCCGGCTGCATTGGGCGCCGCTTGGCGCGATCACATGCTTCAATTGCCGGTGCAGATTTCACTCAATGGGCAATGGTTGGGCTCTCCACATGCGGGTGAAGACACCGTGTTTCATTTCGGTCAGGTGCTGGCCCATCTGGCCCGCACCCGCGCTTTGTGTGCGGGCAGCATCATCGGGGCAGGCACCATCAGCAATGCGGCACCCGAGGCGGGCAGCGCCTGCATCACCGAAGCGAGGGTGAGGCAAATTTTGGCAGGGGTTCCTGAAGACAGCTTGCACCCTTACCTGCGCCACGGCGACCATGTGCGCATGGAGGTGCGAGATGCTGCGGGTTACAGCGTCTTTGGCGCGATCGATCAGGTGGTGCAGATCCGCTAGAGCCCTAGCCCATTTTGGAGGGCAGCCACAAAGCAATGATCGGGAAGCTGATCAAAATCACCAAACGGATCAGATCGGTGACCACAAAGGGGATCACGCCTTTGAAAATCGTGGTGAAGCTCACGTCCTTGACCACAGACTTGATGACGAAGACGTTCATTCCGACCGGGGGGTGGATCAGTCCCAGCTCCACCGTCATCACGATGATCACGCCGAACCAAATCGGGTCAAAGCCCAGCTGCACGATCACCGGGAAAATGATGGGCACGGTCAAGATGATCATGGCCATGGCATCCATCAGGCAACCCAAAATCAGATACATCACCATGATCATGGCCAGCACGCCATAACGGCCCACGCCCATGCCGGTCAGCATTTCGGTGAGTTTTTGCGGCACCTGAGTGATGGTCAAAAAGTAACCAAACAGCAAAGCGCCAATCAACACGGTGAACACCGCCGCCGAAGTTCGGGTGGCAGACAGCAAGGCCGTGCGGATGCCTGCTCGATCCAGTTTGCCGCGCAACACCCCGAGCAAAAAGGCACCACTGGCCCCCACGCCACCAGCTTCGGTGGGGGTAAAGAACCCCCCGTACAAACCGCCAATGACAAACACAAACAAGACCAATGGCGCCCAAACGTCTTTTAGACCCATGAAGCGCTCAGGCCAGGATTTCTTTTCGCCGCGGGGCAACCAGTCGGGCCGCACACGCACAATGATCATGATGGTCACCACATACAGCAGCATCGCCAAAAGGCCAGGCACGATGCCGGCCATGAACAATTTGCCAATGTCTTGTTGCGTCAAGATGGCATACACCGCTAACACGGTGGAGGGCGGCAGCATCGCCCCCAAGGTGCCGCCTGCAGCGATCACGCCCGTCGAGAAAGATTGGGGGTAACCAAAACGGCGCATTTCCGGATAGGCTACTGACGAGAACGTGGCTGCCGTGGCCACCGATGATCCGCAGATGGCCGCAAAGCCACCGCAGGCCAGCACCGTGGCCACGCCCAAACCACCACGCATGTGGCCAATGAAGGCATTGGCCGCGCGAAAGAGTTCGCGGCTCACACCAGAAACCGAGACAAACGCACCCATCAACATGAACATGGGGATCACACCAAAGGTGTAGTCGGTCACCGTGCGCATCGACGACTGGCCGATCAGCTTGAGCGCAGGCCCCGGCCCGGCAATATAGGCGTAACCCGTCACCCCCACCAGGCCCATGGCCATGCCCACAGGCACACGCAGGAGCATCAGGCCAAACAGCACCAGAAAGCCGATCACGGCCACGGCATCAGGACTCAGATCCATGCCTTACTCTCCATCATGTTCAGTGGTTTCTTGCAGTTTTTCAGGCTGGAAGATCAAGCGCCAGGTGCGGATGGCAATCAACAACACCGCGCACACATCGCCCATCCAGGCGATCGCAAAAAACGGCCAGGTGGGCAAGTTCAGGTCATAGGTCAAAACGTTGTCGTTGTAGGTGCCGCGCACCTTGTCAAACAACATGATGGTTTGCACCGTCACCACAAACAGCAGCACCAAGGTGGCAAATACATCGATGAAACGTTTGAGTCGAGGACTGGACAGACTCCAGACCAGGTCCACCGTGATGTGACTGCCACGGTAACTGGTAGCGGCAATGCCCCAGAAAATCAGGATGCCCAACATCAATCGACCGAAGTCGTAGGCGTCTGGAATCGAAGTGCTGAAGAACTTACGCAGCAACACCGATATGAAGATGTTGGCCGCCACCAAGCCCACAAACATGGCGGCGGTCCATTCGATCGAGTCAATGATGCGGTCAAAAACACTGGGCTTGACCGCGTTCGCGCTGTGCATGCCGCGTCCTTACATCGCTGACTTGTACTTCGCCAGGCTTTGACGCAAAGCGTTCATGACAGCAGCAGGATCTTCGCCGCGCTTTTTCACGTCTTCAGCCCATTGCTTTTCAGCAGGGGCCACAGCGTCTTTCCAGACCTTGATCTGATCGGGTGTGAGTTTGTAGACCTCACGGCTGGCGTCTGCGGACAGTTTGGTGTGACCAGAGATTTCAAAGTCCGCCCAGGCCGTTCCAACTTTTTCAGCCCATTCGCTGGTGCAATGGCTGTCCACGGCAGCTTTTTGATTGGCCGACAAAGCGTTGTATTTGTCTTTGTTCATGACCCACACGAAAGGCGTCACGTAAAACGGCACGTCCATGTGGTACTTGACCACTTTGTCAATGCCAAACAAGGTCAAAGAACCCCAAGGAAAGGTGATTGCATCCGCCACGCCGCGCTCAAGCATGTCACGCGACTCGGGTGCTGAAGCCTGGACGTTGGTGCCACCCAGCAAGGTGATGACCTGGCCTACGGTGGCCGTGGCGGGTCGCACTTTCATGCCCTTGATGTCGGCGGGCGAAGTGATTTTTTTACGCGAATGGAAAGCACCCGGGTCGTGAACGAAGGCAAAGCAGAACTGCACTTCTTTCATTTCTTTGGCGGCGTAATTGCGGTACCAAGCATCCACCGCGGCTGAACCGGCCTTGGCATTGTTGATCATGAAGGGCAGCGATGTGGCCGCAAACACCGGGAAGCGACCCGGCTGATAGCCTGGATTGACATACGAAAAATCAGCGATGCCGTCGCGGGCCATGTCGTAGTGGTCAAAGGCCTTGCCCAATTGCTCCGAAGGAAACAAGGTGGCATTCAATGTGCCGCCCGAAG
Organism: Comamonadaceae bacterium; assembly: GCA_947454355.1. GTDB lineage: Bacteria > Pseudomonadota > Gammaproteobacteria > Burkholderiales > Burkholderiaceae_C > Limnohabitans_A. The sequence continues at coordinate 6,723 of CANGKR010000082.1, read as the reverse complement.
CCTTTTTGAGACTTTCCCCCCAAGCTTGCAGTGCCGGATTCAGGGCATGCTGCGCTGGCACCCAGCTGGAGAGCTTGAGCATCACGTTTTTGTCTTGGGCTTGCGCCGTGGTGCTCAAGCTCAAAGCCACGCAAGCGGCGCCGAGGCTCCAAGTCAATGATTTATTCAAAAGTGGCATGGGAAGTCTCCGTATGTAGTAGGTGGTTTCGGATGTTTCAATTGTCGCATCTCATCCTATACGCAATTGCGGCCCGACTCCATCTGAGGTGTTACCCAGAAGACAGCTCCCTGTGACAGAGAGCAGTCCTCAGAACGGGAAGTCGATAATGCCTTTAACGGTCCAGGTGTCTGTGGTGGAAGTCAGGCCCTTGCCGATACCCACATTGAAATTGAAAGGCTGACCTTCGTAGTCGACCACGACATAGACGGCCTTCTCTTGCAGAGGATTGGTCAGCATGTTGTTCAAACGGCCTCGGCCGTTGTAGTACTCCAGGCCCCAAGCCACATGCTCCGTCATTTGGCGCGCAAACTTAGTGGACAGTGTCATCTCCGGCACGCTTTGGTTGAAGCCTGGCGACAAGTCCCAAGCCAAGATGGGATTGAGCGCCAGCAACCACTGCGAATTTTTCCATCCCAGGATGCTGCGCACCTCCAAAGCGCGGGCAGACTCCGAAAACCGGGTCTGGATCTGTGACAACTCGAAGTTCAGACCACTGAACCATCCGTTATGCGTCTGTGGTTGCACCGGTAACCACTTGAAGCGCAATTTGGCACCGGCGGCAAACCACTGACCATCCCCAGCCCTCACCATGGGGATGTACAGGCCCACATCGGTGGTGGGCGTCAGTCCATACGAAATTTCGGGGGTGATGCGCAAACCACCATGATTGACCACCTCACCCGGATAGCCGGGACGGGTGATGCCCATAGGCGTGGTATTGATGTGCAACTCCATGCCCATCTCACCGGGTGGGTTGATGTCATCGGTATAGACCTGGATTTCGTCCAGCAAAGAAGCATGGACATTCGCGCCCAACAGGCCAGCGAGGAGGACGAAAAGGGAAATGAATTTCATGGCATTGAGGTCTTGTAGAAAACAAGCCTCAATTATAAATGAGAATCATTCGCATTTAATAAGTTGTATTTGGGCGAAAACGAGCTCAGTCCTTTACGAACTTTGAACGCTGTGGGTGCCCTTTGGGCATGCAGTTGTAGCAAGTTAAAGATGCTTCAAGCGCGGAAATCGACTTTCAACACCCCGACTTGGTTTTTCAAAACGGCAGCAGAAGCGGCCATTTTGGGTCCTGTCCACCAACGTGCGGCCAGAATTGGCCGCTCTGGGGTAGACAGACTTTTGGCAAAATATCGAGCTGAATGTAGGTTGCTGCTTTGTAAGGCCGCGCCGATCATCCCCAGAGTGGGGTCGTTTTCGGCCGCGGGCACAAAATGCACCAAGGCCACAAAGGCTTGCCGCGCCGCGTCCAGATCGCCCTGTTCCAGAGCTTTCATCAAGGCGGACAGCTTGCGCTCTTGCCGTTCGCGATGGTTTTCGGGAGCCCCATAGGGCGTTCCAGCATGGTGCCTTGCGTTATCGGCACTGACTGCATATTCACTGACCATGATGAACACTCCTTCGCTGACAGCTGGAACACCGTGTCCCATGGAATGCACTCACAGCAAAATACGCGCCAACGGCGCGATTCATCCACTGCGGAAAGCTTCAGCGCTTGACAAAGCGCAAGGTGAATCGATCGCTCTCGCCAACGGCTGCATACACGGCGCGGTCTTTGTCCTTGAGCCGGTAAGTGGGCGGCAGTGTCCACACACCCTCCGGATGGTCTTTGGTGTCACGCGGGTTGGCATTGACCTCCGAACGAGCTTGCAGCACAAAGCCGGCTTTTTCAATCGACGCGATAGCCTCGTCTTCCCGCACGTAGCCCGAGGCAATTTGCTGGGCTTGGTTTTGGTCGGTTCGGCCGCGGTGGTCGACGATGCCCAACACCCCCCCGGGCTTGAGCGCTTGGTGGAAGGCTCGCAGCGAGGCCTCGAGTTCGCCATCGAGCATCCAGTTGTGCAGATTGCGAAAGCTCAACACGACGTCCGCAGAGCCTGCGGGGGCGATCGCATGCCGATCGGCACGAAAGGGCGTGACCATGACCAGGCCATACAAGGCAGGTTCATCGGCCAAGCGTTGCAAGAGTTTGCGGTGATCCGCCATGTACTGCGGCAAGGAGCCATCGCGGTTGGCGGCGATGTAAAGACCCTTGTCCTTGAGCCAAGGCGCCAACAACTCCATGTAATAGCCGCCACTGCCAGGCAAGATTTCCACCACCGTGCTGTCAGGTCGAACACCAAAAAACGCCAAGGTTTCTGCAGGATGACGAAAAGGGTCGCGCAACACATTGCCCGCCGATCTGTTCGGCGCTGACAAGAGATAGCGAAAAGTCTCTACCGATGTTGCCGATTGCGCGGCCACCTGCACGGCTGTCACGGAGCTGATCAGCCCGAGGAAAGCCGTGAACATCCAACGACGGGTGCGGTACATGTCTGCTCCTTACTGAACTTCTACTGCGATTTTTCCGAAGTGCTGATTGCTGCGCATGCGTTCATATGCTGCGGGCAGGTCACGCCAGGCAAAGACCTGGTCGATCGGCATCTCGAAACCACCCTGAGCCAATGCAGGAAACAAGTCACGCTGCATGGCGGCGGTGATGGCCGCCACTTCGTCTTTGCTGCGGGTGCGAAAAGTCACACCGATGTAGTGGATGCGACGCAGGGCATGCAGGTCAAAATCAAAATTAGCCTGTGTGCCGGCCAAACGCCCCACGTTGACAATTCGGCCCAAAATCGCGGTGGCCGCCAGGTTCTGGTTGGCCACTCGGCCGGCGAGTTGATCAACGATCAGGTCCACCCCCCTGCCCTGCGTGGCAGACAAGACTTGCTCAACCCAAGCCGGATCTTGATTGTCAACCGCCAGACTCGCGCCAAACTCAGACAAACGCGCTCGCTTATCGGCCTGAGTCGACGAACCGATGATCACCGCTGCGCCCCGCCACTTTGCAATGTGCAAGCCCATCAAACCCACACCGGTCGACGCCCCTTGGATCAGCACGCTTTGACCGGCTTGCAATTGACCGTGGGTGATCAACGCGTCATGCATCGTATTCAAAGCCATGGGATAGCACGAGGCGCTCACCGCAGTCCAAGACGGGGACGGTAAATGCATCACCCGCCCCTGATCGACGGCAACAAATTCGGCCATGGCCCCAGAACCCGTGCCCATGACCCGCTCGCCCACCTGAAAGCGGGTGACCTGTGCGCCTACGGCATCCACCACACCCGCCCACTCGTTGCCCATGACAGTGCCTAGGCCCGACGCGGCACCGTGCCGTTGCCCGGCCAGCACTGTGAGGTCAGCGCGGTTCAAGGCGGCGGCCTGCACCCGAACACGCACGTCTTGAGGCCCCACCATAGGGATGGGTCTCTCGGTGAACTCCAGGCCCTGTGCGCCTACGGTGGCAGCCTTCATTGCAGCTTTCATGAGCTTATTTCCTGTATGTTGAGATGTGTTGGGGGGCAAGCCAGGTTCACGCGGCAGGGCGCAATGCCACGGCAAACCCACGTGCTACGGCGGGCCGAGCCATCAAAACCTTGTACCAGCGCTGCACATGGACAAAATCCTGCAGATCGACCTGATGACGCGGGTGTCGCCACACCCACCCCAAGATGGCGAAATCGGCAATCGACAATTCACCGGCAAAGTAAGCGTGCTCAGCCAACCAACGGTCCATTACCCCGTACAAGCGGCGAGTTTCCGCCATGAAGCGCGACAAACCATAACGGCGGTCCTCTTCAGATGCCAAAGCCACAAAGTGATGCACCTGCCCAGGGGCCGGACCGAAGCCGCTCATCTGGAACATCAACCACTCCATGACCGCAGTGCGGCCGCGCACATCAGCAGGCAAAAAGCGGCCCGATTTTTCGGCCAGATACATCAAAATGGCACCCGACTCGAATACGCTGATGGACTGTCCGTCAGGCCCCTCAGGGTCAACGATGGCGGGGATTTTGTTGTTCGGGCTGATGCGCAAAAATTCAGGCGCCATTTGCTCGCCTGCCGTGATGTCCACCACATGCACCGCGTAGGGCAATTGCATTTCTTCCAGCGCCACGCTGATTTTGCGACCATTGGGGGTATCAAAGGCATACAGTTGAATCGTCATGCAAACTCCTTATCAGGCCATTGTGCCTCGCGCCCACAGCCCACACAGATGGAGGCAAACCCGCTAGGAGGCCATCGCCAATTATGTTAGCTTGAACATCCGAGGGCCTCGGTCGGGGCTTGCGAAAGGCACGACATGCAAAGCACTTCTCAATCTTGGACATACCGCTGGCTCAGCCAATGCCTGCTGGTGCTGCTGTGTTGCTGGGGCAGCTCAGCCAGCTTCGGGCAAAAAAAATACGACCCAGGCGCCAGCGATACCGAAATCCGCATAGGCCAAACACTGCCCTACTCAGGGCCGGTCTCGATGCTGGGCAATGTCGGCAAAGTCTCCAGCGCTTACCTTGAAATGATCAATGCCCAAGGCGGTATCAACGGCCGCAAGATCAAACTGATTTCACTGGACGACAGCTACAGTCCCGTCAAAACCATGGAGGCTACGCGCCGGCTGGTCGAAAACGAAGAAGTGCTGTTTCTCTTTGGCTCGGTCGGCACGGCAACCAACCAGGTCGTGCACCGCTACCTCAACCAGAAAAAAATCCCGCAACTGCTCATCCTGTCGGGGGCCAACAAATGGAACGACCCGGCCAATTTCCCTTGGACCTTGAGCGGCATGTTCTCTTACGAAGCCGAAGCCCGTGTGTACGCCAAGCACATGCTGGCGCAGGTCAAGGACCCGAAAATCGCGGTGCTCAGCCAGAACGATGAGTTCGGTCGGGACTTCATGCGTGGTCTGCGCACCGCCTTAGGCGACAAAGCCACCAGCATGATCGTGGGCTCAGCCACCTATGAAGCGACCGACCCGACTGTCGACTCGCAAATGATCATGCTCAAGGCCACCGGCGCGAATGTGCTGATGAGTTTTACCAACGGCAAATTCACCAGCCAATCGATCCGCAAAGCGGCCGAGTTGGGCTGGAAACCACAGGTCTACGTCCCCTTGGGCTCCTCCTCGATCGCCTCCATCCTGCAACCTGCGGGACTGGACAACGCCCTCGGAGCCGTCACCATTGCTAACCAGAAAAACCCTCTGGACCCCCAATGGCGTGACGACCCCGGGATGAAAGACTACAAAGAATTCATGAAACGCTGGGCCCCTGCGCTGGACAGCAACGAGTCGCTGAACGTGTCGGGCGTGACCCTGACGCGTTTGATCCTCGATGTGCTGCGCCAATGTGGTGACGACTTGACCCGAGACAATGTGATGAAGCAAATGCTCAGCCTCAAAAACTACAGCAACAGCCTGATGCTGCCCGGTGTCTCCATCACCACAGGCGTGAACGACTACGAACTCTACGGGGCCACTCGCTTGCAGCGCTTCAATGGCCAGTCATGGGTGCCCTTTGGCGAATCCTTCCCTTTGCGTTAACCAGGAACTTGTGTTGAACCCTCTGCCTTCTCCTCTCCACGGCATCCGTGTTGTCGACCTCAGCGCGGTATTGTCCGGCCCCTTGGCAGCGGCCATGCTGGCCGACCAAGGCGCCGAAGTCATCAAAGTCGAAACTCTCGAAGGCGACACCTGCCGCATGATCGGCCCGGCAAAGGGTGATTTGTCGGCCATGTACATCGCCACTAACCGAGGCAAGCAATCGCTGGCCATGGACCTCAAAACACCCGAGTCTCGTGAGATTCTGACCAAGCTGTTGAAAAAGGCCGATGTGGTCATCAACAACTTCCGACCCGGTGTGATGGAACGGCTGGGCTGGGACGATGACACACTGGCCGCGCTCAACCCGCGCTTGATCCGTGTCTCTATCACCGGCTACGGCAACGAAGGCCAGGCCAGAAACGACCGCGTGTACGATGCCGTGATTCAAGCAGTGGCCGGTGTGGCCGCCACTCAACGCAACCCGATCAACGGGCAACCCACGGTGCTGGCCACGGCTTTGTCCGACAAACTGACTGCCCTGACGGCTTCACAAGCCATTGTGAGTGCCTTGTTTGCCCGCGAACGTGACGGCCAGGGGCGACGCATCGACCTGTCGATGCTTGACGCGACTTTGGCCTTTCAATGGCCGGATGCGATGTACAACCATGTGTTCATGGACGATGTACCGATCACTTTTCCGGAATTCGGCATCAACCAAAAACCCTATAAAACCCTGGATGGATTTGTGGCCAGCATGTGCCCGCAGCAGTCGGAATTTTTAGGCCAGTGCAAGGCCTTGGGCCGCGAAGACATTGCCGCCGACCCCCGGTTCGCCACCCTGCCGTTACGCACCCGGCACGGCAAGGAGCTGCGTGAAGTGATCGAGCCCCTGATGGCCCAATTCACCACACAGACCCTGATCGAGAACTTTCGCAAACACAACGCGCCTATTGGCCGCATCAATGAACGCCCAGACCTGCTCACCGATCCGCAGGTCGCGCAAAGTGGGGCCATCGCCGAGTTACCCCATGGCAACTTGGGCCGGGTGCGCTTGCCCCGGCACCCCGCCAAATTCGACGGACAGCGCTTGCCACCGCCCCGCCCGGCGGCCCATCTGGGCGAGCATGGCCTG
>CANGKR010000081.1 GCA_947454355.1 Comamonadaceae bacterium | reverse complement strand
GAAATGGATCAAGTCCAAGCCGGTGACGTGCTGGTGACCGACATGACCGACCCGAATTGGGAGCCGGTTATGAAACGGGCCAGCGCCATCGTGACCAACCGCGGTGGCCGAACCTGCCATGCCGCCATCATTGCCCGCGAATTGGGTATACCAGCAGTCGTTGGTTGTGGCAATGCCACCGAGCAGCTGAAGGACGGCACCCTGGTCACGGTCAGTTGCGCAGAAGGTGACACAGGTCACATTTATGACGGTTTGCTTGAAACCGAAATCACCGAGGTTCAGCGCGGCATCATGCCTGAGATCGCTACCAAAATCATGATGAACGTGGGCAACCCCCAGCTGGCGTTTGACTTTGCTCAGTTGCCCAACGCGGGGGTGGGCCTGGCCCGTTTGGAGTTCATCATCAATAACAACATCGGTGTGCATCCAAAGGCCATCTTGGATTACCCGAATATCGATGCTGATTTAAAGAAAGCCGTGGAGTCTGTGGCTCGTGGTCACGCTTCTCCGCGTGCTTTTTATGTCGACAAAGTCACTGAAGGTGTGGCCAGTATTGCAGCGGCCTTTTGGCCCAAGCCTGTGATTGTTCGACTCTCAGACTTCAAAAGCAATGAATACCGCAAGCTCATCGGCGGTAGCCGTTACGAACCGGAAGAAGAAAACCCGATGCTCGGATTTCGTGGCGCAGCGCGCTACATCAGCGCCGATTTCGGAGAGGCTTTTGCGATGGAGTGCGAAGCCATCAAGCGTGTCCGGGGAGAGATGGGTTTGAGCAATGTCCAGGTCATGGTGCCTTTTGTGCGCACATTGGGCCAAGCCGAACGCGTGACCCAATTACTGGCCGCCCATGGTTTGAAGCGGGGACAGGATGACCTGAAAATCATCATGATGTGCGAGGTACCAAGTAACGCCATTCTGGCTGACCAATTTCTTGAATTTTTCGACGGCTTCTCAATCGGCTCCAACGACTTGACCCAGTTGACCCTGGGTCTGGACCGCGATTCAGGCATGGCATTGTTGGCGATCGACTTTGATGAGCGTGACCCAGCAGTTCAAGCACTGATTGGCCAAGCCATTCGTGCATGTTTATCGCAGGGCAAATACATCGGCATTTGCGGTCAAGGCCCCAGTGACCATCCTGACTTTGCGCGTTGGCTCATGAAGCAGGGCATCAGCTCGATTTCCTTGAACCCCGACACCGTCGTCGACACCTGGAATCAACTGGGTCAGGCTTGAGACGGTTGGGTCATCCTGCCTGATCATGTTTGCCCGCGACACCCCACCAGGCTATGCCGGCTACAAGTGGCGTTTGCATCGCAACGTCGCTTTGGCCGTTCTGGCTTTACTCTTCAGTTTAGGGCTGATGGCATGGGCTGAGCAGCAGGGCTTGTCGCGAAGTCTGATCGGTCCGATCTTTTTGTTCACCACTGTCATGGTGTATGCCTTGATCGGAATTTCCGGTCGCACCACCGATGCCGAAGAGTATTTCGTGGCTGGGCGACGCATACCGGCCATGTACAACGGCATGGCTACTGCTGCTGATTGGATGAGTGCAGCCTCATTTATCAGTTTGGCCGGCGCCCTTTACCTTCAAGGGTTTTCGGGGGCGGGTGCCCAGCCTGGAGGCCTGGCCTATGTGCTGGGCTGGACCGGTGGTTTTTGTTTGGTGGCTTTGCTCATCGCCCCCGCACTGCGCGAAATGCGTCTCTATACCTTGCCGGATTTTTTTCAAGTGCGTTATGGCGGTCGTTGGCCGCGACTGATTGCAGCTTGTTCGGCGGTTTTGTGCTGCTTTGTGTATGTGGTGGCCCAAATTTACGGGGTTGGCCTGATTGCCTCGCGACTGACAGGGGTTCAATTTGAAATCGGAATCCTCTTGGGCTTGGGAGGTATTTTGCTGTGTTCTTTTTTGGGCGGCATGCGTGCCATCACCTGGACACAAGTAGCGCAATACATCATGTTGTTGCTGGCTTTTTTGATTCCGGTTTCCTGGCTGGCTTACAAACAACTGGGCACGCCTTGGGCCATCATGGCCTATGGTGAGCAGTTGCCCAAAATCGCAGCGCTGGAGCAAAAACTGATCACCGATCCTGCCGAGATCGAGGTGCGCGATGCGTTCTACCATCGTGCCAAAAATTACGAACTCAAACTGCAAAACATCGGCCATTCCTTGAGCTTAGAAAGAGAAGAACTTGAGTCCCGCACCCGCAGCCTCAAAGCGCAGGGCGCTGACTTTGCCTTGATCAGTCAGGCGCGTCGTGAATTGTTGGCGGTGCCCAAAGACCAGTCAGCAGCCAAAGAGCAATGGACGCGTGCCATGCAAGAGAACTATGAGCGTGCACAGCCTTTGTCGGGTGTGCCAAGGCATGCGCAGGCATTCCAGGGTAATCCGGAGGGCACGCCTGATCAACAGGCCTTGTATGACAAGTCGCGCTTGAATTTTTTGGCATTGATATTTTGCCTGATGGTGGGCACGGCCGGGTTGCCGCATTTGTTGACCCGTTACTACACCACACCCAGCGTGGCCGAGGCCCGTCAGTCGGTGGCCTGGTCATTGTTTTTCATCGCCTTGTTGTATCTGAGTGCCCCGGCTCTGGCGGTTTTGGTGAAATTTGAAGTCATGAACAATTTGGTGGGCAGCAGTTTCGATGAACTGCCCCATTGGCTCGCGCAGTGGACTCGGGTGGACGCCTCTTTGTTGGACGTGGCGGATGTCAACGGCGACCGCACTTTGCAGTTTGGCGAGTTGCGTTTGGGCGCCGACATGATCATGTTGGCCACACCCGAATTGGGCGGAATGCCCTTTGTGGTGTCGGGCCTGGTGGCTGCGGGTGGGTTGGCTGCCGCCCTGTCGACGGCCGATGGCCTGCTTCTGACCATCAGCAATGCCTTGGTGCATGACATGAAGGCCCGCCCTGGCAAGCAGTTGAATTCACCTGAGGGCAGGGTGATTCTGTCTAAATTCGCCTTGTTGGCCGTGGCTTTGCTGGCTGCGGTGGTGGCTGCTTGGAAGCCCGCTGCCATTTTGGCCTTGGTCACTGCGTCCTTTTCTTTGGCAGCAGCTGCTTTTTTCCCGGGCATGGTCCTGGGAATTTTGTGGAAGAGGGCTCACCGCACAGGCGTGGTGTGCGGCATGTTGGCGGGTTTGGCGGTGACAGTGTTTTACATGTTGATCAATGCGCCTGTCCTTCGGGTGTGGTGGGGTGCGGATCTTTCTTCTGGCTTGTGGTTTGGCATTCAACCGGTATCGGCCGGGGTGTTTGGCGTGCCGGTGGGCTTTCTGGTCACGGTTTTGATCAGCTTATTGTTCAGCCCCCCATATGCCAAGCCCATCACCGGTTCAGATGAGCCCTTTGCCGGTCTGTGAAATCTGGGCTATAATCGCAGGCTTCGCCTTGCTGCACCCCGTCAGACGCCGGGGGCGGCTTTTCCAAACTTTTGGGTATCCACAAGGAGTCTGAATGCGTCATTACGAAATCATATTGCTGATCCACCCGGATCAAAGCGAACAAGTTCCAGCCATGCTGGAGCGTTATAAAGGCATGATCACTGCCGGCGGCGGCAAGATCCACCGCGTTGAAGATTGGGGCCGTCGTCAGCTGGCATACCAAATCAACAAACTGGGTAAAGCCCATTACCTGTGCGTCAACATCGAAGCCGATCAGGCGGTGATGTCTGAACTCGAACACGCCTTCAAGTTCAATGATGCGGTCTTGCGCCACTTGACAGTCTCCAAGAAGAAAGCCGATACCGGCCCATCTTCTATGATGAAAACTGTCGAGCGTGAAGAAGCCCGTAAAGCCCAACAAACAGAGTTTGCAGGTTAAGGCGCTGGCTGTTCGGAGGTGAACCGCATCGATTTGACGGCCAGTATCGTGGAGTTGCAAGCTCTGCGCTATACACCGGCAGGCTTACCCGCTTTGGATGCCAGACTCGAACATGAGTCTTCACAACAAGAAGCAGGTATGCCTCGTCAAGTCAAAGCATTGGTAAAAGCCGTTGCTATTGGTGCTGTCGCTGAGCGACTTCAACGTCAGCCCTTGGGAAGCGTTTGGAGCTTCAGCGGTTTTTTGGCTACACCCCGTAACAGCAAAAGTGTTGTTCTGCACATTCAAGAGTTTCAGCAAGATTAATTTCAGGAGGCCCCATGGCCACATTCAAAAAGTTCAACAAAGACAAGCGTCCTAAGCGCAATACCCAATCCCTGCTGTTCAAGCGCAAGCGTTTTTGCCGCTTCACAGTCACAGGTGTGGAAGAGATTGACTACAAAGACGTCGATACCTTGCGTGATTTCATTGCCGAAAATGGCAAGATCATTCCCGCACGCCTGACCGGCACACGCGCCATTTACCAGCGCCAGCTCAACACCGCCATCAAACGCGCTCGCTTTTTGGCCATGTTGCCTTACAGCGATCAGCACAAAGTCTAAGGAGTCCGACCATGCAAATCATTCTGCTCGAAAAGGTCGTGAACCTGGGTAATCTGGGCGATATCGTCAAAGTCAAAGACGGCTACGCACGCAACTTTTTGATCCCCAGCGGTCAAGCCCGTCGCGCCACCGAAAGCAACAAAGCTGAATTCGAAGCCCGTCGTTTGGAGCTTGAAAAAGCAGCTGCAGCCAAATTGGCCGCAGCCCAAGCTCAAGGTGAGAAATTGGCCGGTACTACCGTCAAATTGACGCAAAAAGCCGGTGTCGATGGCCGCTTGTTTGGTTCTGTGACCAACCAAGACATCGCCGAAGAGCTTAACAAGCAGGGTTACGCCCTCGCCAAGGCTCAGATTCGTATGCCTCACGGCCCGATCAAAACTGTGAGCGAATCCAGTGTGTCCGTGTCCTTGCACACCGACGTGTTGGTGGACATCACGGTTTCGGTCTACGGCGAAACAGCCTAATCCGCGTTTACCTTTGATTGAAAGCCGCCGGTCGCAAGACACGGCGGCTTTTTCATGGTGACGCCGGGCTTATCCACTGCAATCACCATGGGATCCACGGCTTATCCACAGCTTTGTCCCGTGACTTGTCGTGCCGGACTGCGTAAGATCCTGGAATTACTTTTAGCACCATGTCGGCCGTTTTCTCTTCTAACTTGTCTGGCGAACACTTGAATACTTTGCTTGATCCTCAAGTGGCGCAGTTGCGTGTGCCCCCGCATTCCATTGAAGCTGAGTCCAGCGTGCTGGGCGGCTTGTTGCTTGACAACCAGGCCTGGGACCGTGTCAACGACCTGTTGGTTGACAACGACTTTTATCGGCATGAGCACAAACTGATCTTTACGGCCATTGGCACCTTGGTCAACGGGTCCAAGCCAGCCGATGTGATCACCGTGTTTGAGCATCTGCAAAACCAGGGCCATGCGGACAGCATGGGCGGCCTGACCTATCTGAACTCCTTGGCGCAATACGTGCCCAGTGCCAGTAACATCCGGCGCTATGCTGAAATCGTGCGTGAGCGGGCCATTTTGCGTAAATTGGTCACAGCCAGCGACGAGATCGCCACCAATGCCTTCAACCCGCAAGGTCGGCCGGTAGACAAAATCCTTGACGAAGCCGAACAAAAGATTTTCAACATCGGCGAAGAGGGCTCACGCACCAAGCAAGGTTTTCAGTCCATGGACACCCTGGTCATTGAATTGATGGACCGTGTTCAGGAAATGGCCGACAACCCGAACGACATCACAGGCGTTCCCACGGGTTTTTATGATCTGGACCGCATGACTTCAGGCTTGCAAGCAGGCGACCTGGTGGTCTTGGCCGCACGTCCTTCGATGGGTAAAACCGCTTTTGCAGTGAACATCGCTGAACATGTGGCTTTGAACGAAGGTTTGCCTGTAGCGGTGTTCTCCATGGAAATGGGTGCCTCGCAACTGGCGGTAAGGGTCGTGGGTTCGATCGGGCGAATTGACCAGGGTCACCTGCGCACGGGTAAGCTCAGTGATGAAGAATGGCCGCGTTTGGCCGATGCCATCGAGCGCTTGCGCACCGTCTCTTTGCACATTGACGAAACGCCGGGTTTGACCCCAAGCGAATTGCGGGCCAATGCACGTCGTCTGGCACGCCAGTGCGGGAAACTGGGCTTGATCGTGGTGGACTATTTGCAGTTGATGAGCGGCTCGACCACTGGCGGGGATAACCGGGCCACTGAGCTGGGCGAAATTTCCCGAGGCCTGAAAATGTTGGCCAAGGAGTTACAGTGCCCGGTCATTGCGCTGTCGCAGCTTAACCGAAGCGTGGAGCAGCGGACTGACAAGCGCCCCATGATGAGTGACTTGCGCGAATCCGGCGCCATTGAACAAGATGCGGACATCATCATGTTCATTTACCGCGACGATTACTACAACAAGGACTCTAAGGATCCGGGTGTGGCCGAGATCATCATCGGCAAGCAACGTAATGGCCCCACCGGGACCGTGCGTTTAACCTTCCTGAAACCACTGACCCGCTTCGAGAGCATGGCCGGTGGTGGCATGGGCAGCGGTGACTACTGACTGACGCCTTAAAGCACTTCGCTGGCAAAGTCTGCCAGCCGTGAACGCTCACCACGGGCCAAGGTGATGTGACCCCCATGGGCCCAGCCTTTGAATCGATCGACCGCATAGGTTAAGCCGGATGAGCCTTCTGTCAGGTAAGGCGTGTCAATTTGGGCCAAATTGCCCATGCAGACGATCTTGGTGCCCGGCCCGGCGCGGGTGATCAGGGTTTTCATTTGCTTGGGCGTCAGGTTCTGTGCCTCGTCAATGATCACGTACTTGTTCATGAAAGTGCGACCTCGCATGAAGTTCATACTCTTGATCTTGATGCGGCTGCGGATCAACTCGTTGGTAGCTGCGCGGCCCCATTCACCTGCATTGCCACCATCACCTTTGGCCAAAAACTCCAGGTTGTCGTCCAGCGCACCCATCCAGGGACCCATTTTTTCTTCTTCGGTACCAGGCAAAAAGCCAATGTCTTCTCCAACGCTCACGGTGGCTCGGGTCATGATGATTTCGGTGTAACGGCGGTCATCGAGCACTTGGGTCAAGCCTGCGGCCAAGGCCATCAATGTCTTGCCTGTACCGGCTGTGCCGGCCAGGGTCACAAAGTCGACCTCTGGATCGGTGAGCAAGTTCATTGCGAAGTTTTGCTCACGGTTGCGGGTGGTCACACCCCAGACCGCATTTTTCAAGTGGGTGAAATCCTTGAGCGTGCGCAGCACCGCCGTTTTGCCGCGGATTTCGGTCACACGTGCGTACAAGCTCGGCTCACCCGGTGCTTCAAAATACACAAATTGGTTGATCAACAAGCTGGGCACTACCGGTCCGCTGATGCGGTAGAAGGTGTGGCTGCCTTGCTGCCAGCTCTCCACTGCCTTGCCATGTCGGGACCAGAAGTCTGTGGGCAATGCCATCACCCCAGCGTAGAGCAGGTCGCCGTCTTCCAGTACCTTGTCATTTTGGTAATCTTCGGCTGCCAAGCCCAATGCGCGAGCCTTGACGCGCATGTTGATGTCTTTGGAAACCAATACCACCTCACGCGGTGCCATCCGCTGCCCCAGGGCCTGCACAACGCCGAGGATCTGGTTGTCAGCCTTGCCCTGTGGCAGGCTGCTGGGCAGGCTGACGTCCAGCGTTTGCGTCTGGAAGAACAACTTGCCGGCTGCGTCGGTGTGTCCCGTGCCATCCAGTGACAGGCCTAGGCTGATGTCTGTGCCTTGCGCAGCCAGTGCGTCCAGCGACCGACTGGTCTGCCGGGCATTGCGGGCCACTTCAGTCATGCCTTTTTTGTGTCCGTCTAACTCTTCGAGCACGATCATCGGCAAAAAGATATCGTGCTCTTCAAATCGGAAGAGACACATGGGATCGTGCATCAAGACGTTGGTGTCCAGAACAAAAAGCTTGCTCTGGCCCGATTTGCGGGTTTTGTTGGAGCGCTTAGTGACTGGGGACGTTGCCGTCGTTACGGTTGCTACAGGGGCTGCTTGAAGGGTTGTGTCGAGCGCATTGGCCCGTGATTTTTTGCTACTGCGCTGCTCGGTGACATCAGGTGCTGCGCCCACAGGGTCGAAGCGAGTGTTTTTGACAGGGGTCTTGTCGGCAGGGGCTGTATTTTTGCGGGTGCCTGAGGCCGTGGGCTTGGACGTTACATCGAGCCCCGCTTGGGAGAGCAAACTGGCGCGTTGGGTTGGGGCAGGTGGCAATGGCATGGAACAAGGCCTCTTGGAGATGAATGTGCAAAAGCGCTGGGGAAAACAAAAAGCCGCCTGGAGGCCAAGGCGGCTTTGAGTGGTGTAAGTGTCGAACTGAAATTCAGCGGCATGCAAACATTATGCACGAGCCCAAGGTCGGTTTCGTGACAGTTTCAAGCAGTGGCCGCAGCAGCAGCTTTAGCGGCGGCTGGGGCTGCTTTTTTCAAGTCTTTAACAGCTTTGAGGACTTCTTCCACATGTCCAGGGACTTTCAAACCTCGCCATTCTTGCTTGAGCAGGCCATCAGCGCCAATCAAGAAAGTGCTGCGCTCGATGCCTTTGACTTTTTTGCCGTACATGATCTTGTTTTTGACCACACCAAACATGTGACACATTTTTTCTTCAGTGTCAGCGATCAATTCAAAAGGCAATTCGAGATTGGCCTTGAACTCTTCATGGGACTTCATGTTGTCGCGTGAGACGCCAAACACCGTAGCGCCTGCTTTGGTGAAATCTTTGAATTTGTCTCTGAACTGCATGGCCTCAGTGGTGCAGCCGGGGGTGTTGTCCTTGGGGTAAAAATACAAAATCAGCGTTTTGCCGAAATGAGAAGTATTGGAGACCTTCAGGCCACCGGTAGCATTAGCTTCAAATTCAGGGAGGGGTTTGTTGACAACGATCGCCATAGAAATTGATTCTCGGGTAACTGAAATGAGGCCCAAAGGGTAACGTCAGCCTGCAGCAAGGCCAATGATTCACTGGGTAATCCTCTATTTTAGCCTAAAGCGGGACCGCCGCATCAAATCTGGCATTTTCACCAGATGTAACTTGCGCTTGCCAGAACTCAACTCAAAGGAAGGATAGCCGCAATGACGCGGCGGCCTTCGCTGGCCAAGATGTTGTAAGTGCGGCATGCAGCGGCCGTGTCCATGGTCTCCACACCAATGCGCGCTTGCGTCAGGGCCATCAACCAAGCGGGTGGGGGAAAGCGTAAGCGGATTCCACTGCCAAACACGATCAATTCGGGTTTCAAGAGTGCGAAAGGCGCGAAACTTTGGGCATTGAGTTCTTCAAAACTGCCCACCACCCAAGGAGAGCAGCCGCTCTCTGAGTGAATCACCAAAGGGCCTTCATGGCGCTCGCCATTGACGGCGATCCATCCAGCTTCGTAGGCGCTGACGAAAGGAGCGTTGAATTGATCGGGTTGTAGTTTCATTGCGGCTCAGAACTGTGGTCAAATTATAGGTTTTCCCCAATGACGATGCCCTGGGAGGGACTTTGAAGCCGATCCTTAAATCCGCCAAGCTTGCCAACGTGTGTTACGACATCCGCGGGCCTATCATGGACCGCGCCCGTCAGATGGAAGAAGAGGGGCAAAAAATCATCAAGTTGAATATCGGCAATCTGGCGGTATTTGGTTTTGACGCTCCTGAAGAAATCCAGCAGGACATGATCCGCAACCTGCCCAATTCAGCCGGTTATTCGGACAGCAAAGGCATATTTGCTGCGCGAAAAGCGGTGATGCACGAAACGCAAAAGCAAGGCATCAAAGGCGTGACGCTGGATGATATTTACCTGGGCAATGGCGCCAGTGAATTGATTGTCATGGCGACCAATGGCTTGCTCGACAATGGCGACGAGTTGCTCTTGCCTGCGCCCGATTACCCTTTGTGGACAGCCGCAACCAGCTTGTCTGGTGGAACACCTGTGCATTACATGTGCGAAGAGTCTAACGGCTGGATGCCTGATATCGAAGACATCCGCCGCAAAATCACACCGCGCACCAAAGGCATTGTGGTCATCAACCCCAACAACCCCACAGGCGCCCTTTATGCCGACGAATTGCTGCAAAGCATAGTCAACTTGGCCCGGGAGCATGGGTTGGTGATTTTTGCTGACGAAGTCTATGACAAGGTTCTGTACGACGGCGCCAAACACACCCCCATCGGCAGCTTGAGCACCGATGTGTTGACGCTCACCTTCAACTCCTTGTCCAAGAGCTACCGTTCGTGCGGTTATCGTGCGGGCTGGTTGGTAGTGTCGGGCGATAAAAAATCGGCCAAAGATTACATCGAGGGTTTGAACATGCTCTCGAATATGCGTTTGTGCGCCAATGTGCCTGGCCAATGGGCAATTCAAACGGCCTTGGGCGGGCATCAGAGCATCAACGAGTTGGTCAACGAAGGCGGTCGTTTGCGCAAGCAAAGGGACTTGGCTTATGAGTTGATCACCGCGATTCCGGGCGTCAGCTGTGTCAAACCGCAAGCAGCGCTGTACATGTTTCCTAAGCTTGATCCGCAGATCTACCCGATAGCGGACGATCAGCAGTTTTTCTTGGAATTGCTGCAAGAAACTCGCGTCATGCTGGTGCAAGGCACGGGTTTCAATTGGCCTGACACGGACCATTTCCGGATTGTGTTTTTGCCACATGAAGACGACTTGCGCGAAGCCATAGGCCGTGTGGCGCAATTCCTGGCCAGTGTGCGTAAGCGCCTGGGCACTTAATCAGATCACTTTTTTGAATTTATGAAACCGATACAAGTAGGCCTTTTGGGCATCGGCACTGTGGGCAGCGGCACTTTCAATGTCTTGCAACGCAATCAGGCTGAAATCATGCGTCGCGCAGGCCGTGGCATCGAGATCACCATGGTGGCCGATCTGGACGTGGCGCGTGCGCAGGCCGTGGTGGGCTCGAATGTGCAAGTGGTGAACGATGCCCGCCAAGTCATTGCCAATCCCGACATTGACATCGTGATCGAGTTGATCGGGGGTTACGGCATCGCCAAAGCATTGGTGCTGGAAGCGATCGCAGCGGGCAAGCATGTGGTCACTGCCAACAAGGCTTTGCTGGCGGTACACGGTACAGAGATTTTCGCCGCGGCCCAGGCCCGCGGCGTGATGGTGGCCTTCGAAGCCGCTGTTGCCGGGGGCATCCCGATCATTAAATCCCTGCGCGAAGGCTTGACGGCCAACAGCATCCAGTGGGTGGCGGGCATCATCAACGGCACGACCAACTTCATTTTGTCGGAGATGCGGGACAAGGGACTGGACTTCCAAGTGGTGCTCGAAGAAGCCCAACGCCTGGGTTATGCCGAAGCCGATCCGACCTTTGACATCGAAGGTGTGGACGCGGCTCACAAAGTGACGCTGATGAGCGCCATCGCTTTTGGTATTCCTGTCCAGTTCGACAAAGCCTATGTCGAGGGCATCACCCAATTGGGCGCGGCCGACATCAAATACGCCGAGCAGTTGGGTTACCGCATCAAATTGTTGGGCATCACCAAACGCACAGCCCAGGGCATTGAATTGCGTGTGCACCCCAGTTTGGTGCCCACCCAACGCCTGATTGCCAACGTCGAAGGCGCCATGAATGCTGTGATGGTGCAAGGCGATGCCGTGGGCACCACTTTGTACTACGGCAAAGGTGCTGGCTCGGAACCTACGGCCAGTGCAGTCATTGCCGACTTGGTGGACATCACCCGCTTGCACACCGCGGACCCGCACCATCGGGTGCCACATTTGGCCTTCCAGCCCAATGCCATGAGCGATCATCCTGTGTTGCCCATGAGCGAGATCGTGACCAGCTACTACCTGCGTTTGCGGGTCGCTGACGAAGCGGGTGTGCTGGCCCAACTGACCGGCTTGCTGGCAGGCGCGGGCATCAGCATCGATGCAGTGCTGCAACGCGAAGCCGACCAAGTCAGCCAAGCCGGTGAGAACCAGACCGATGTGATCATCCTCACCCATGACACCCGTGAAGGCACGATGAACTCAGTGCTGGCGCAGATGCAAGCCCTGCCCACTGTGTTGGCGCCCATCACACGTATCCGCAAGGAAGAGCTGAACTGATGCGTTACCTCTCAACCCGCGGTCATGCCGACCGCAAACGCTTTTGTGAAATCCTGCTTGAAGGCCTGGCACCAGACGGTGGCTTGTATTTGCCTGAGTCCTACCCGCAAGTGACGACCGACAAGCTCGAGCAGTGGCGCAGCCTCTGGCAGAAAGAGGGCTACGCCCGTCTGGCTTTCGAAATCTTGTCTTTGTACATCGACGACATTCCGGCTGCTGACCTGAAAG
>CANGKR010000080.1 GCA_947454355.1 Comamonadaceae bacterium | reverse complement strand
CCTTCGGCCGCGAAGCCTTAAAGTTCAGCACTTTTCGAAGTGCACACTTCAACCCGATGCGCGAACCGCATCGGGTTTTTTCTTGGGCAATCCCAAAGTGGGTTCAGGGGTAGAAGCTGACCAGGCGATAGCCTGCAATGTCAGCGGTGGCCGATATCGGTTCGACCAGCAACACAGTATTGAAAACCTGACCTGCGTCCAAGACAGCGGCAGCACCGATGTCCGATGGCTGCAAGACACGGCGAAGGATCGCGCGATCCTGGGCATCGGTCAAGGTCAATTCCAGTGACGTCATGGCCAAAGGCAAGTCAGTGGAATTTCGCAAGGTCAGGTTCAAATCAAAACCTTTGGCACCTCGTGCGAAGGAGGAATTGTCGATCACCACACCCTCTAAACGGCGTAAGGGCTCGACCTTGCATTGCAGGGGCACGCAGACTGCGGATAGCAATGTTTGCGCAGATGGCCAACGCGCTGCCAGTTCATGCCTGGTGTAGACCACGGCCTGCAACCACACACACAGAACCAACAGCAAGGGAACTGCGAATTTCAAAGTCTGTGTGGATGGATTGAAGCCTGGCTTTGGCCAAGCCAAATTCAAATGCCAAGCGCGGGACTGGGGCCGTGGTGCGGCAGGCGCAACAGCTTCTGGCTTCAACGCTGGAGGTACAGACGGTTTTGCGGGTAACGACACCTCAATAGTAGAAGCAGGTTCGAGCTTGACGTTCGGCTGAACAACTGAAGGGGCCGGCTCGATGTCTTTGCGACGCAACAAGCCTTCCAGATCCACCCGAGGTGCATCTGCGGCGGGCTCGGTGGCCATCAAGGGTTGAATGAACGCTGCTGTGACAACCGTCAAGGCAGCGTCATATACATGCTCGCAAAGCCCACAACGAACCCAGCCTTGGGCAATGGCCAATTGGTCAGGTTCTAGCTTGAAGATGGTGGCGCACTGAGGGCAGCGAGTGATCAGGCTCATGCGCAAATTGTAATCAGGCCTTGGGGACTGGAGCCAAGGCGGTCATCAGTATCCAGCCCTCTTGCGTATCGCTGACTTGCAGTGAAATATAAGGCGCATAGGCTTGCTTCAATTCCTCGGCCTGACGCTCCAAAATGCCAGCCAAAACCAAGTGACCTCCCGCCTTGACGTGGGCACAAAGCAAAGGCGCCAACACCTTCAAAGGCGTGGCCAATATGTTGGCCAACACGGTGTCGTACACACCCCGCGCCATCTCTGGCAAGCCTGCATTCAGATGGACATGGTTGGCCTGTGCATTGAGCACGGTGGAATCGACAGCCGCGGTGTCGATGTCGACCGCATCAATGTCTTGGGCACCGTACTTGGCAGCGCCAATCGCCAAAATGCCGGAACCGCAGCCATAGTCGAGGACCCTTTGGCCTGTCAAAGCATTCGAAGCGATCCAACGCAGGCACATGCGCGTGGTGGGATGCGTACCCGTTCCAAAAGCCAATCCAGGGTCGAGTCGGATGATCTGCCTCGCCTGTTCAGGCGGCTCATGCCATGTGGGCACGATCCAGAAATCCGGTGTAATGTCCACGGGGGCAAATTGCGACTGGGTCAGTCGAACCCAGTCCTGCTCAGCCACAGCGACCATCGCAACGATTTGGCAATCGTGGAAGAAATCCTGCACTTGCAGCAATTGGGCTGCTTCTCGGGCTTGCGCCTCCAGCTGAAACAACGCCACGATGCGCGAGCGTTGCCATCCATCTTTGGGTGCGGGCATGCCCGGCTCACCAAACAAGGCCTTTTCAGCAGGGGTTTCGGCATCGGCATCTTCGACCGACACACTCAGGGCGTCCAGCGCCTCGAGGGCGTCGCTCAAGACCTCAACCCGGTCTTCAGGGCATAACAGGCACAGTTCAAACATGGTCAGCGCTTGTGGTGACCTAGCCACTCTTCGAGGTAATGGATATTCGTCCCGCCCGCCATGAACTTGGCATCCACCATCAATTCACGGTGCAAGGGGATGTTGGTGTTGATGCCTTCCACCACCGTCTCGGCCAATGCAGTTTGCATGCGGGCAATGGCCTGCTCGCGGGTATCCCCATGGACAATGATTTTGCCGATCATCGAGTCGTAATTCGGCGGCACGAAGTAGTTGTGGTACACGTGTGAATCCACGCGCACGCCAGGTCCACCGGGCGGGTGCCACAAGGTGATGCGACCAGGCGACGGTACAAACTTGAAAGGGTCTTCCGCATTGATGCGGCACTCGACGGCATGACCGCGGATCTGGATTTGTTTTTGCGTGAAGGGCAGCTTTTCACCTGCAGCCACCATGATTTGGGTTTTCACGATGTCCACGCCCGTGATCCATTCGGTCACCGGATGTTCGACCTGCACACGGGTGTTCATTTCAATGAAATAGAACTCGCCGTTTTCATACAGGAACTCGAAGGTGCCGGCGCCACGGTAATTGATTTTTTTGCAAGCGGCCACGCAACGTTCGCCGATTTTTTCGATCAATTTGCGGGGAATACCAGGCGCTGGCGCCTCTTCAATGACTTTTTGATGTCGCCGCTGCATAGAGCAATCGCGTTCACCCAAGTACACCGCATTGCGGTGTTTGTCTGCCAGGATCTGGATTTCAATGTGCCGAGGGTTTTGCAGGTACTTTTCCATGTACACCGCTGGATTGTTGAATGCAGCGCCAGCCTCAGCTTTGGTCATTTGCACCGCATTGATCAAAGCCGCTTCGGTATGAACGACACGCATTCCGCGGCCGCCACCGCCACCTGCCGCCTTGATGATGACCGGATAGCCCACGCTTTTAGCGATACGGCGAATTTGAACCGGGTCATCGGGCAATTCCCCTTCAGAGCCGGGCACGCAGGGCACGCCGGCACGAATCATGGCTTGCTTGGCCGAGACTTTGTCGCCCATGATGCGGATGGACTCGGGGGAAGGGCCGATGAATTGAAAACCGCTCTTCTCTACTCGCTCGGCAAAATCAGCGTTCTCACTCAAAAAACCGTAGCCCGGGTGAATGGCTTCGGCATCCGTGACCTCAGCAGCCGAGATGATGGCTGGCATGTTGAGATAACTCAATCCCGATGGAGCAGGACCGATGCACACAGCCTCTTCGGCCAGCTTGACGTATTTGGCATCCCGATCCGCCTCGGAATACACCATGACAGCCTTGATACCCATTTCCCGACAAGCGCGCTGGATCCGCAAAGCGATTTCGCCACGGTTGGCCACCAATATTTTTTTGAACATGCAATCCCCGGGCTGGGTTATTCGATGATGAAAAGGGGTTGTCCGTATTCAACGGCCTGACCGTTTTCGCACAGAATTTTGCTGATCCGGCCGGACTTATCGGCTTCGATCTCGTTCAGAATCTTCATCGCTTCAATGATGCACAGGGTGTCGCCCTCCTTGACCTCGGTACCCATTTCCACAAAAGAAGCGGCACCAGGACTGGAAGAGCGGTAAAAAGTTCCCACCATCGGCGATTTGACCGTGTGGCCTGAAGCGGCCACGGGCTCCACAGGTGCTATCTCCACCACTGGAGCGGCGGCGACCGGCGCAGGGGCCGCCGCAACAGGTGCGGCAGCATACTGCACGGCGTTCATGGCCATCGGTGCGGTTTGCGGGGTGCTTTTGACAATGCGCACCTTGCCTTCGGCTTCGGTGATTTCCAGCTCAGACACATTAGAGTCCGAAACCAAGTCAATCAGGGTTTTGAGTTTTCGCAAATCCATAAGACCTCCGCTACAGTCAACGTAAAACCCCGAATTTACACTAAATTTACGGCAATTCGCATTCAACTGACGGGATGTTGCATGGATTGCACCCGATTGAACAGCCTTTTCAAGCCCTTCACCTGCGCAAAAGCGGCTATTTCAGGCTTTGTATCCAGACTGACAACTCATTGGCTTCCAGTTTGCCCATTTTTTGCGCACGGATCTGCCCTTTGGAATCAAAAAGCACACTGAATGGCAAAGCACTGACCGAATTACCCAAGCTGCGCGCCAGTGCCGTGCCTTTCAAGCCGGCCAAGCCTATGGGAAAAGTCAGCTGATTTTTCTCAAGGAACTTGCGGACCGAACTGGGCTGATCCACCGCCAAACCCACAACTTGAAGCCGATTAACGGATTTTTCACGCCAAATAGACTCCAATAAAGGAATTTCTTCCACACAAGGCGGACACCAGGTGGCCCAAAAGTTAACCAACAAGGCCTGGCCTTGAAAGCCTTGCATGTTCAATGTCGCCCCATCGGGCTGATCAAATTGCATGCGCCAAAAAGCATCGACTTCAGGCGTCAAGGGCTGGGTTGCCTTGGATTGCCACCACGCCACGCCGGCACCGGCCAGGCCGGCCACGGCGGCTGTCGACAGCATCCAGTTCCGCCTTTGTTTGTCAGCGCTGGGGCTGCCAGGTACTTGAGTATCAGTGCGCATGAGGATTTTGACTTTCAATGAGTTGGCGAAGCGACTTCAGATCTCCTCGGTATGTTCGGCCTTGGGCATCGGGCTTCAAGGCACCCCGCAGGTCGTCATGGTCGTAAATCATCAGGTGCACACCGATGTCTTCTTCTACTTCAGGGCAAAAGCTGTGCAGGCTCAAGGCATCCACCCCGGCCCCTTGAAAGCCCTTGACCGTGGTCACCTCATAGCTCAAATTCATGTTGATGAGCTCAATTTCCATGGATTTGGAGTCATCACAAAACAACTGTAGATAAATGTCCGACAGCCTCGTCGCTGTGCCTCGCCACACTGCACCACTCAAATGGGGGCGAAACGCCTGGAAACGCTCCATCCACTCCAAGGCATGGCAGCGCAACGCTCGTAATTCAAAGGGCTGCGTGTCTGCACAAAACAATTCGATGTATTCATGAACCTGGGCTTCTACCAAATCGTTGTCCGGCAATGCACTGCGCTGCGGCAAGCTCAGGATCTTGATCGCCCTGTGTTTGGCCGCAGCGTATTCCAACCCCTCCTCCACCACCAATCGGGCGGCACAAGCGGCGATTTCGAGCTTCAGTGCATTCATGAAGAGATTGTGCACTGACTGATGGCGCTAGGCCTAGAATCGGTGCCCATGCACATTCACATCTTAGGTATTTGCGGCACCTTCATGGGAGGGCTGGCGGCGCTGGCCCGCGAAGCCGGACATCGGGTCACGGGTTGCGATGCAGGGGTGTACCCCCCCATGAGCGACCAGTTGCGCGCCTTGGGCATTGAGTTGATCGAGGGCTTTGGCACCGAGCAAGTGGCGCTTGAGCCCGACATGTATGTCATTGGTAATGTGGTCAGTCGCGCCAGAACGGCGAAGGGCGATGCAAAATTCCCCTTGATGGAGGCTATTTTGGATGCGGGGGCGCCCTACACCAGCGGCCCGCAATGGTTAGCCGAGCATGTCTTGCAAGGCAGGCAAGTGTTGGCGGTGGCGGGCACACACGGCAAAACCACCACCACCTCCATGTTGGCTTGGGTGTTGGAACACGCCGGCTTGAACCCCGGTTTTTTGGTCGGGGGCGTCCCCCTGAACTTCGGTGTGTCGGCCCGCTTGGGCACCGGGCGCTGTTTCGTCATTGAAGCCGATGAATATGACACGGCCTTTTTCGACAAACGCAGCAAATTTGTGCATTACCGGCCACGCACCGCGATATTGAACAACCTCGAGTTCGATCATGCAGACATCTTTGACGATCTGGCAGCGATCGAGCGCCAATTTCACCATTTAGTGCGCACCGTACCCAGCTCGGGGCGGGTGGTCGTCAACGGACTGGAAGAGAGTCTGACGAGGGTTTTGTCCCAAGGCTGTTGGAGCGAGGTGCGCAGCTTTGGCGCGGTCGTCAGCGACTTCGTAGCCATCGGTGAGCCGTCCCAGTTTGAGGTTCAAAAGGCAGGTCACACTGTGACCCAAGTCCAATGGGCACTGGGTGGCGTGCACAACCAGCTCAATGCCTTGGCCGCCATCGCAGCGGCTGAGCATGTGGGCGTGCCCCCATCGGTGGCGGCACAAGCGTTGGCCCATTTTGTCAACGTCAAACGCCGTATGGAAGTGCGTGGCAGCGTCAAAGACATCACGGTTTATGACGATTTTGCGCACCACCCCACCGCCATCCGCACCACAGTCAACGGCCTGCGCCGGCAGTTGGGGCCGCGTGCACGCATCTTGGCGATTTTTGAGCCGCGCAGCAACACCATGAAACTGGGCACGATGAAAGCGCAGTTACCCTGGAGCCTGGAAGAAGTCGATCTGGCCTTCTGTCATTCGGGTGGATTGGATTGGGATGCTGCTTCAGCACTTGAACCCATGGGGCGTCGTGCGCAAGTGGGCGCTAACATCGAAGAAGTGATTACCCAAGTACTGACTCAAGTACAGCCTGGCGACCACCTCTTGTGCATGAGCAATGGCGGTTTTGGCGGCATTCACGACAAACTGCTCGCCGCATTGGCAAAGTGAAATGCCAAGGCCAAGGCCAGGGCCTGGCATTTCACAATGCGTGTTAACGCGAGCGACGAGCTTTCACCGCATCCGACAAAACTTTTAACACTTGCTCGCTGTCATCCCAGCTGATGCAGGCGTCGGTGATGCTTTGACCGTAAGTCAAGTGCGAGGGGTCGTCTTTGCCAGGCGTAAACTTTTGCGCGCCATCCAACAAATGACTCTCCACCATCACACCGAACACCTGGTGTGAGCCTCCCGCCATTTGCGCGGCGATGTCTTTGGCCACCTCGATCTGGCGGGTGTGTTGTTTGCTGCTGTTGGCGTGGCTACAGTCCACCATCAATGAGGCCGGTAACTTCGAAGCGGCCAGCTCAATACAAGCGGCATTGACACTGGCAGCATCGTAATTGGGAGCTTTGCCACCGCGCAAGATCACGTGGCAATCCTTGTTGCCTTGGGTTTGCACAATCGCCACTTGCCCGTTTTTGTGTACCGACAAGAAGTGGTGCCCGCGCGATGCAGCCTGAATCGCATCGGTGGCAATTTTGATGTTGCCATCGGTGCCGTTCTTGAAACCAATCGGCGCCGACAGCCCCGAAGCCAATTCACGGTGTACCTGGCTTTCGGTGGTGCGCGCACCAATTGCGCCCCAGCTGATGAGGTCGCCGATGTATTGGGGTGAAATCACATCCAGGAATTCACTGGCGGCTGGCAAACCAGTGCGGTTGATTTCAATCAGCAACTGCCGGGCAATCCGCAGACCTTCATCGATACGGCAGCTCTCGTCAAGATAGGGATCGTTGATCAGCCCTTTCCAGCCCACCGTGGTGCGGGGCTTTTCAAAATACACACGCATCACCACTTCCAGTGTGTCGGCATATTGGTCACGCAGGGGTTTGAGGCGGCGGGCGTACTCCAGTGCCGCGGCCGGGTCATGAATAGAGCATGGACCAATGATCACCAAAAGGCGGTCATCTTTGCCATGCACGATGTTTTGAATTGTTTTGCGGGTCTTGGCGATCAGCTTTTCCACCGGCGTGCCGGCAATCGGGAAAAAGCGAATCAAATGTTCGGGTGGAGGTAGCACGGTAATGTCCTTGATGCGCTCGTCGTCGGTTTGTCCTGTCTTGTCAACCTGACTCGCATACCAAGCCTCTCCGGGGGTGGATTTCGTGGGCATTGTCAAACTCCTTGAATAGAAAACTGGAAAATAAAAAAAACCGCCGGGCTTTTGGCTCCGGCGGTATTGACTGAGTGGGGTGCTGTTTACGCGATCGCCTCTCGTCCGCCGGGGACTGAGAATCCAAAATAAAAGTAAAACACGTTGCGCGTAGTCATGACGTCAATGTAGCACAGGTTTCTGACACGGCACAAAAATCTCGATCAGGCTGTGCCGCCGACGGTCAAGCCGTCAATGCGCAGGGTAGGCTGACCCACGCCCACAGGCACGCTCTGGCCTTCTTTGCCACAAGTGCCGACACCGCTGTCTAGGCGCATGTCGTTGCCGATCATGGAGATTTTTTTCAAAGACTCCGGCCCGCTGCCCACCAAGGTTGCACCTTTGACGGGGTACAAGATCTTGCCGTTCTCCACCCAATAGGCCTCGCTGGCAGAAAACACAAACTTGCCACTGGTGATGTCAACCTGTCCGCCGCCGAAATTGGTGGCGTACAACCCTTTTTTGATGCTGGCCACGATTTCTTGCGGATCCTTGTCGCCACCCAGCATGTAGGTATTGGTCATGCGGGGCATGGGCACGTGGGCATAACTTTCACGTCGACCATTGCCGGTAGGCTTGACGCCCATCAATCGGGCGTTCATGGCGTCCTGAATATAGGACTTCAAAATGCCGTCTTCGATCAGCACATTGCGCTGGCTGGCGTGGCCCTCATCGTCCACGTTGAGCGAACCGCGACGATCGGCCAAGGTGCCGTCGTCCAACACGGTGACGCCCTTGGCCGCCACACGTTGCCCAATGCGCCCACTGAAAGCACTGGAGCCCTTGCGGTTGAAGTCACCTTCCAGTCCATGGCCGATGGCTTCGTGCAACAAGACGCCTGGCCAGCCTGGCCCGAGGACCACGGTCATTTCACCGGCAGGCGCTGGTCGTGCATCGAGGTTGGTCACAGCCGCATGCACCGCATCCTGGACATATTGCTCGATCATGGCGTCATCGAAGTAAGCCAGGCCAAATCGCCCACCTCCGCCGCCGCTACCGGACTCACGCCGCTGACCTTGCTCGGCAATGACCGAGACCGACAGGCGCACCAAAGGGCGCACATCGGCGGCCAAGGTGCCGTCAGCGCGAGCGACCATCACCACATCGTATTCGCTGGCCAAACCGGCCATGACTTGCACCACCCGCGAGTCTTTGGCTCGGGCCAATTGCTCGACCTTTTCGAGCAATTTCACTTTGGCCGCGCTGTCCATGCTGCCCATCGGATCGAGAGACGGGTATAGCAAGCGGCTGGGCGCCACTTTGCGCGCAGGCACGCGGGTGCGGTGGTTTTGCGATGCACTGGCAATGCTGCGCACCGTGACCGCCGCGTCCAGTAAGGATGCCCAAGAAATGTCATCCGAATAAGCAAAGGCGGTTTTTTCACCAGCTACGGCTCTGACCCCAACGCCTTGGTCAATGCTGAAGCTGCCGGTTTTCACAATGCCTTCTTCCAGGCTCCAGCCTTCAGAGCGGGTGTACTGGAAATACAAATCGGCATCATCCACCTTGTGCGCTTGAATGGCAGACAAGGCTTTGGTCAGGTGGGATTCGTCCAAACCAAAGGGTTCAAGCAATAAGGACCTGGCCGTGGCCAAGCGTTCAAGGGTGGGTTCGCGAGAGATCATGGGTTGATTGTAGAGAAAGACCTGAGGCCGCGTGGTTGAGCACGCCAGACCCCTGCGGCCACAAAGGCCAAGCTGGGTTCAGGTTTGCACCAACCGCTTGGCTTTGGCGATCGACATCAAGATGCCCAAACCAAAGCCCAGGGTGACCATGGCAGTGCCTCCATAGCTGATGAAGGGCAGGGGCACCCCCACCACCGGCAAAATGCCGCTGACCATGCCCATGTTGACAAAGGCATAAGTGAAAAAAATCATGGTCACACTGCCGGCCAGCAGACGTGTAAACAGTGTGGGCGCGTCCAGCGCGATCATCAGGCCCCGGTAGACCAGAAACAGAAAAGAGCAGATCAATAAGATATTGCCGGCCAAGCCAAACTCCTCGGAGAAAGCCGCAAAAATGAAGTCGGTCGTGCGCTCTGGGATGAACTCCAAATGCGTCTGCGTACCCTGCATGAATCCCTTACCCCAAAAGCCTCCTGAACCGATGGCGATCATGCCTTGAATGATGTGAAAGCCTCGACCCAAGGGGTCGCGAGTAGGGTCCAGCAGCGTGCAAATGCGTTGCCTCTGGTACTCATGCAGCACATGCCAATTGACCTCATCAGCGCACAGGGTAGGCTCAAAAACGACCAGCAGCACGATGCCTAATAGACCAAGAATCATGGGGGGCACAATCAAGCGCCAACTCAAACCGGCAAAGAAAATGACCGACAAGCCCGCAGTCAACACCAACAGGGCGGTGCCCAAATCCGGTTGCCGCAAGATCAAACCCACAGGCAGGGCCAGCAAGACCCCCGCAACTGCAAAGTCCAAGGGCCTCAACTGCCCTTCGCGTTTTTGAAACCACCAGGCCAGCATCAAGGGCATGGCGATTTTGAGCATCTCACTGGGCTGAATGATCACCCCCAAATTGATCCAACGCCGCGAGCCCTTTTTGGTGATGCCGAAAATCGCCACCGCAATCAACAGCGCCACACCCAAGGTATACAAGGGCACGGCCAGGCTCATCATTTTTTGGGGCGGGATTTGGGCGGCCACAAACATGATGAAGGCAGCGATCACCATGTTGCGCACATGGTCGGTAAACCGAGTCCCATGGTCATAGCCTGAGGAGAACATGATCAGCAAACCCGCACAGGCGAGCAGAAAAACAGCGAAGGCCAAGGGGCCATCGAAGCCGTCAAACCACCAATGCAGTCGTTGCGACAAGGTCTGTTTCTGGATCACAGGTTGCATGCGGCGATTATCCCAGCTTCGGGTCGATCGATAATGCGTCACATGCCTCGCACCACCACCCACTTGCTGTACCTGCATGGCTTTCGCTCGTCGCCACGATCTGTAAAAGCCCAAAAAATGGCAGACTGGATACATGCCCTACACCCTCAGGTGCATTGGTGCTGCCCACAACTGCCGCCTTCACCCCAAGAGGCGTTCGATCTACTTTTGCAGATCACGGCCGATTGGCCCTGGACCCAAACGGCCATCGTGGGCTCATCCTTGGGCGGTTTTTATGCCCACTGCCTGGCTGCGCAAATTGGATGCCCCGCTGTGTTGATCAATCCTGCTGTGCACCCAGCGCGTGACTTGGCTCGGCATGTGGGCATGCAACAGGCTTGGCATGACCCCACTGAATTCTTTGACTTTCAGCCTCAATTTGTGGATGAACTGGAAAAACTGCAAAAAAACCTGAAAACACCCAGCAATGAAATCTTTGCCATCGTTGCACAAGGCGACGAAGTGCTGGACTGGCGCGAAATGACAGCGCAACTGGCCCATGCCCGGATCAAGCTGTTGCCCGGCAGCGACCATGCTTTGTCAGATGTGGACGATCACCGTGACGACATCCTGAACTTTTTGAAACTTGTTTGACGCCGTGGCGTGGGACAATTGGGCCTATGTTTGTATTGTTTGAAGAAGCCGGAAAATTCATGGCCGGTCGCATTCTGTCCGAGGCTGAAGCCTCGACACAGGTCGAACTCGACAGCGGCAAGCGCGTCAAAGTCAAAGCCGCCCATGTGCTGCTGAGCTTTGATCAGCCAGCGCCGGCCCGACTGCTTCAGGACGCCCACGCCTTGAGCGAAACCATCGACTTGAATCTGGCCTGGGAATGTGCACCGGATACCGAGTTTGGTTTCACCGATCTGGCGCACGACTATTTCAGCACCAGTGCCACCACCACTGAAAAGGTCGCCTCCCTGATCACTTTGTTTGAAGCACCGCATTATTTCCGCCGTGCAGGCAAAGGACGTTTTCGCAAAGCATCGGCCGATGTGGTGGCGCAAGCCCTGGCCGCCATCGAAAAGAAAAAACGCATTCAAGCTCAAATCGAAGAATGGTCCGCCGATCTGGCGCAACAAGTGTGTCCAGCGCCAATCCGCGAACAGCTCTACAAAATCCTGTTCAAGCCTGACAAGAATGCGCCCGAATACAAAGCTGTGGTGCAAGCCAGTCGCACCACCCACACTGCGCCCCTGGACCTGTTGCAAGCGGCGGGCGCCATCGAGTCGGCCTATGACTTTCATTGGCAGCGCTTCCTGTTTGACAATTTCCCCAAAGGCACAGCCTTCCCGGCCTTGAACGCACCGCCCATCTTGGATGAATTGCCTTTGTCGGCGGCCAAAGCTTTTTCCATCGACGATTCACAAACCACCGAGATCGACGATGCTCTGTCGCTGCAGGGCTTGGGGTCAGGCACGGTGACCGTGGGCATCCACATCGCTGCGCCCGGCTTGGCCGTGATGCCAGACAGCCCGATCGATCAATGGGGTCGCCAGCGCTTGTCCACGGTGTACATGCCAGGCTACAAAATCACCATGCTGCCTGATGAGGTCGTCAAGAACTACACCTTGGCTGAAGGCCAGGACTGCCCTGCATTGTCCTTGTATGTGCGTATCGATGAACACAGCTTGGAAGTGCTGGCCAGCGAAACCCGCATCGAGCGCGTGCACATTGCGGCCAATTTGCGGCACGATCAGCTCGACGGTCTGGTGACCACCGAGTGGCTTGAATCCCCGGCGTTTGAACACGCTACGGTGCAACCTGCCTTGCCGATGCCGCGCACAGATTTGGCTTTTTTCTGGCGCTGGGCGCAACACCTTAAAACACAACGCGAACGGGTTCGAGGCAAGCCAGAGAATTTCAACCGGCCCGATTACACCTTCCGTTTGGAACGCGAAGACAACTCGCTACCCCCTGCAGGTCATGAGCGGGTCAGCATTGGTACCCGTCAACGCGGTGCGCCTTTGGATTTGATCGTAGCTGAAGCCATGATCCTGGCCAACAGCACTTGGGGCCAATGGATGGCCACTCTCGGTGTGCCCGCCATCTACCGCAGCCAAGCCAGCCTGGCGCCCGGCGTCAAAGTGCGCATGGGCACCAAAGCCCTGCCGCATGCGGGAATTGGCGTGCCCAGCTACGCATGG
>CANGKR010000079.1 GCA_947454355.1 Comamonadaceae bacterium | reverse complement strand
CTTGCATCAACAGATCGATCAATAAATTTTGACGCATGCTCAACAAGGCATCCTGCGTTGAAGCCAATTTTTCCAAGCCTCTCTTTTGCGCTTCCTGGGTCATCACCTCTCGCGCAATGAACTCCTGTTTCAGGGCTGCCCGCAATTCGGCAGAGTCTTTTTGACCTTGCGCCACATTGGCTTGCACTGTGCGGTCCAACAAACCCGAAGCAATGGCTACACCATTGACCACCGCCACAGGGGCGTCGGCCGCCTGGGCGGCGGGCAGCAGTGTAAGCAACACCACAGCACACTGGAGCCAGAATGCATTGCGACCCATTAACTGACTGAATTTCATGGAGATTACTTTCTAAAAGGCGGTTCGAATTTTAGTAGCCAGCAGTTGTGCTGACCAAACCATCATTGACAATTGTCGTGAGCATCCAATACGCAGCATTCGACTCAATTGGCACCATTCAAATTACAACAACCTTGTCATACCTGTACGATGCACTGCCTGAGACGGGCAATAGGATTCCTAGTCTGTATGATGCCAATGAGGTGAAGACGATTTCTTATGCTTCTTTGATCACACACCATTTTCAACCCGCTTTTCATGTGGTTCTGAACAAATTGTTTGCTGTTGGCTATTTGTTGGGCTTCGTTGCACTGAGATTGGCCAAGTTCAATTCGGGGCGAGTGGTTTTAATTTATCTGCTTTATTTATTGCTGAGCTGCTCAGGTATCGCATCAGCTCAGACACGCATCGATTTGCAAGGCCACCGAGGCGCAAGGGGTTTGATGCCCGAGAACACACTGCCAGCCTTTGAACGAGCATTGGAATTGCAAGTCACTACTTTGGAGTTGGACGTGGTATCGACCCGTGACGGGGTCTTGGTCATCAGCCATGATCCCTCGCTGAACCCTGACTTGACCCGAAATGCCCAGGGTGAATTTTTGAAAGGCCGCGGGCTAGACATCATCAGTCTGACTTGGGCGCAATTGCAAAACTATGACGTGGGCAGGATCAACCCGTCTTCGCGGTATGCCCAAGCTTTTTCATCGCAAAAACCCATGGATGGAACCCGTATTCCACGCCTGAAAGATTTGTTTGACCGGGTCAATGCCATGGGCAACAAGCATGTGAAATTTGCTATTGAAACCAAAATCACACCGAGTCGCCCTGATCAAACACCTGAGCCCGAAGCCTTTGCCAAGTTGCTGCTCAAGGACATTGAAGAAAGCGGTATGCAGGGGCGGGTTCAGATCCTGTCATTTGATTGGCGAACGCTTCAAGCGGTGCAACGCTTGGCGCCGGGGACTTCTACGGTCTACATCACAGCGCAGTTGCCTACTTTGGACAACTTGATGATCCGCGGTTGGCAAGACTCACCTTGGACGGCAGGTTTTCAATTCAAAACCTATGGCTCAGTCCCCCGCATGATCAAAGCGGCTGGCGGCAGCCATTGGTCATCTTTCTGGCGTGAGCTGGACGCCAGCCAAGTGAAAGAAGCCCACAGTCTCGGTTTAAAAGTACTGG
Organism: Comamonadaceae bacterium; assembly: GCA_947454355.1. Lineage (GTDB taxonomy): Bacteria > Pseudomonadota > Gammaproteobacteria > Burkholderiales > Burkholderiaceae_C > Limnohabitans_A. The sequence goes on along the minus strand of CANGKR010000079.1, from coordinate 11,243 downwards.
CCTGGACGGTGAATGACCACAAGGTGATGAACGAGATGCTGGACATGGGGGTCGATGGCTTGGTCACCGACCGTCCGGACATTGCGCGAGAAGTGCTGCAAGCTAGAGGAATCATCTGGTAATTCCCACCGGATTCGGGCAGATCCTGATTAGCAAAGCGTTGACCTGCCTTAAACTAAGTCCCCATGAAAACCCCTTCCAGCCCATCACAGCGCCCTGTACGCAGTCAATATGAAGACTTTATGCGTCACGTCTACACGACGGGCGTACACAAGGGCGACCGCACTGGCACCGGCACGCGCAGCGTGTTTGGGCATCAAATGCGTTTTGACCTGAACGAAGGTTTTCCGTTGGTGACCACCAAAAAGGTGTTCCTTAAAGCCATCATCGTGGAGCTTTTGTGGTTCTTGCGTGGCGACAGCAACGTCAAATGGTTGCAAGAACGCGGCTGTACGATCTGGGACGAATGGGCTCGAGAAGACGGCTCATTGGGGCCGGTTTATGGCGTGCAATGGCGCAGTTGGCCGACGCCGGACGGTGGCCATATCGACCAAATTCAACAGGTCATGGACACGCTCAAAACCAACCCCGATTCGCGCCGCATCATTGTGAGTGCGTGGAACGTTGCCGAACTGAACCAAATGGCCTTGATGCCCTGCCACGCCTTCTTTCAGTTTTACGTGGCGCCGCCGCAAAATGCGGGCGAGAAAGCCAAACTCAGTTGCCAGCTGTACCAGCGCAGCGCAGACATCTTTTTGGGTGTGCCTTTCAATATTGCCAGTTACGCCTTGCTCACCCACATGGTCGCGCAGCAATGCGACATGGATGTGGGCGACTTCATTTGGACGGGTGGCGATTGCCACATCTACAGCAACCACCACGAACAAGTCGAGCTGCAATTGAGCCGTGCGCCCATGGCCTACCCGACCCTGAACATCAAGCGCCGACCTGAATCGATTCTGGATTACCAGTACGAAGACTTTGAGGTGTTGGGTTACGAATGCCACCCTGCCATCAAAGCGCCCGTGGCTGTTTGATGAAGTTGCATTTGATATTTGCCCGCGCCAGCAATGGCGTGATCGGCGCCAACAACACCTTGCCCTGGCACCTGCCTGAGGACCTGGCGCACTTCAAGCGTTGCACCCTAGGGTGCCCGGTGATCATGGGCCGCAAGACCTGGGATTCTTTGCCTCCCAAATTTCGCCCCCTGCCGGGCCGTTTGAATGTGGTGGTGACCCGCCAAACCGATTGGCATGCCGATGGCGCCATAGTCGCCCACTCTTTGCCCGAAGCTATGACGCTTTGCCCCGAAGATGCCGACGCCTGGGTCATCGGCGGCGCACAGATCTACGCTCAAGCCCTGCCTCACGCCAGCACCGCGGTAGTCACCGAAATCCACCAAGCCTTTGAGGGCGATGCATTCGCGCCGCAACTGGGCGCCGACTGGACGGAAGTGGCGCGGCAATCGCACACGGCAGCTAGCGGTTTGCCCTTCAGTTTTGTCACCTTTCACCACACTGCTTCAGGAGATTGACCATGTCTGCAGACGGCTTTCATGTGCACGGCCCCCACGACCACGAACTCGAACACGCCCAAAAAGGGCATGGCGACCATGGCGGCAGTCACACCAACAGCATTGCGATGTTCACGGCCATCATTGCGACGGTGGGGGCGCTGTTTTCCTACATGGGCGGTGCTACCCAGGCCAATGCCGGTTTGTACAAAAACAATGCGGCCATCAAGAAAACTGAAGCCTCCAACCAGTGGAATTACTACCAGGCCAAAAGCAGCAAGCAAAACCTGAGCGAGCTGGCCATCGAGCTAGCGCCAGGTGCTAAAAAAGATTTCTACGAACAAGAAATCAAGCGATACAAACAGGAGAAGTCCGAGATCAAAGTTGTCGCCGAAAAACTCGAAGCCGAGTCCAAGGAATGGGACCACCAATCTGACGAGCAATTGCACCAGCATCACCGCTGGGCCCAAGCCACCACGGCATTGCAAGTAGCCATTGCTTTGGCCGCGATTGCGCTCATGACCCGCCGCAAATGGCTCGAATGGGGCATGTACGGCATGGGCGCAGTCGGTTTGGGTGTGGGCGTCATGGCGCTGATGCACCTATGAAGATCGCCACCTGGAATGTGAACTCCCTGTCGGTGCGCCTGCCGCAGGTTCTGGACTGGCTTCAAGCTCAGCAGGCCGAAGGCGGTGTGGACGTCCTGGCTCTGCAAGAGCTCAAAATGAGCGACGACAAGTTCCCTCTGGCTGCCTTCAATGAAGCGGGTTACCAAGCCCAGTGGTTCGGCCAGAAAACCTACAACGGCGTGGCCCTGATCTCACGCCATGCAGGCACGGATGTGGTGAAAAACATCCCTGGCTTTGCCGATGAGATGTCCCGCGTGATCACCGCCACCTACCCCGATGGCCAAGGTGGCAGCTTGCGCGTAATTGGAGCGTACTTCCCCAACGGGCAAGCGCCGGACAGCGACAAGTTTGTCTACAAAATGCGCTGGCTGACGGCTCTACACGACTGGGTGAAGCAAGAAATGGCGACTCACCCCCAATTGATTTTGACGGGTGACTTCAACATCACTTTTGACGATCTGGATGTGTGGGATCCGGTGGCTTTGAAAGACACCATCCATTGCACGGTCCAAGAGCGCACCCACCTGCAAGCCTTGATCGATCTGGGTTTGACGGACAGTTTCCGTTTATTTGACCAACCCGAGAAAAGCTACAGCTGGTGGGATTACCGCGATTTCGGATTCCGGCGCAATCGGGGCTTGCGCATCGACCATGTCTTGATCAGCGCAGCCTTGAAGGACCGTGCCACAGCTTGTGCAGTGGACAAAGTGCCGCGCAAAAACGAGCGGCCCAGTGATCATGCGCCAGTCGTTTTGAGCCTTGCTTGAAATTTAATTTGAAGCAGTTCTTTATTTTTTCTTGGCACCGAGTTTCGACTCGGTGCCAGCCACCAGCCGATTGATGTTGTCCAGGTGACGCCACACCAACAGCAACCCCATGACTATCAAGGCCCCCAACAGGGGTTGCTCGTAAGGCCAGGCCACATCGCCGCCAAAGGCATAGTAGGCCGGTGCAAAAACGGCTGCCACCAGCGCGGCCAATGATGAATATCGGAAAAACAAGGCCACCATCAACCAGCTCAAAGCCACCGCCAAGCCCAGCAATGCGTTCACACCGAACAAAACGCCCGCTGCTGTGGCCACGCCCTTCCCCCCTTGAAAGCGAAAGAACACCGGGAACAAATGGCCCACAAAAGCGCCCAGACCTGCCAGCGCAGCGGTGCCAGCGCCCATGTCGTATTCAATGCCCCATTGCTGCACAGCAAACACGGGTAACCAGCCTTTGGCTGCATCCAGCAGCAGGGTCAAGACGGCAGCTTTTTTATTACCAGAGCGCAGCACGTTGGTGGCGCCCGGGTTGTGGCTGCCATATGAGCGCGGGTCGTTCAAGCCCATCACACGGCTGACAATGACGGCAAAGCTCAGCGAGCCCAGCAGGTACGCAGCCAAACTCACCGCCAGGGTGATCCACAAAGTGGGTTCCAAAAGTCTCTCCTTGAATCGGCAGGGCCATGCCCTGAATGCACTGCTATTCTGCCAGTGCGCATTGCACCGATTGTGCACTCAGGAGCTTCACGCAAACAGCGGGCTCGATACCCACCAAATAGCCACGCCTGCCGCCATTGATGACAATGCGGGGCAAATCCAAAATGCTCGATTCGATGTACACAGGCATGGCGCGGCGCGTGCCAAACGGGGAGGTGCCGCCAACCAGATAGCCGCTGTGGCGATTAGCCACCTCGGGGGTGCAGGGCTCCACGGACTTGGCCCCGATTTGACGTGCCAGGTTTTTGGTGGACACCTTGCAGTTGCCGTGCATCAAGACCACCAGGGGTTTGGCGTCTTGGTCTTGCATGATCAGGGTTTTGACCACAGTGAACGGGTCCAGGCCCAATTCACTGGCGCTGTGCATGACGCCGCCGTGCTCCAAATAGGCATAAGGGTGCTCGGTGAAAACCACGCCCTGCGAGCGCAACAAGGCTGTCGCAGGTGTTTCGCTGACGCGGTCTTTTTTGGCCACAGTGAGCCCTTTTTATATCGCGGGGTCGCGAATCTCCCACCGGATAGCGTCGATTTGCGCCAACACTTCAGGGCTCAAGGTGGTGCCCCAGGCGTTCAGGTCTTCGTCCAATTGGGCCACCGATGTCACACCGATGATGGTGCTGGCCACTTGCCACTTGGTGTAGCAAAACGCCAGCGCCATTTGTGTAGGCGTCATGCCATGGTCGCGGGCCAATTGGTTGTAGCGGCGTGAAGCCATCAAGGCCTCTTCTCGACCCCAACGCTGTTTGCGCACCGACTCGTAGGTGGCGATACGCGCACCGACGGGTGCGCCAGGTCCGGTGTGCCCTGAGGCGTCGTATTTGCCTGTCAGCAAGCCAAATGCCAGTGGCGAATACGCTAACAAGGACACGCCTAGGCGGTGGCAGGTTTCATCGAGCCCGTTTTCCCAGGTGCGGTTGATCAGGCAATAGGCGTTTTGCACGGTGGCGACACGGGGCAAACCGTGTTGCTCGGCCAGCCTGACAAACTCGTGCACGCCGTAAGGGGTTTCGTTGGACAAACCGATGTAGCGCACCTTGCCGGCTTTGACCAGTTTGCCCAGTGCCTCCAATTGTTCGTGCAGCGAAGTGGTGGAAGTTTCTTTGGCGGGGTCGTAATACATGTTGCCAAAGGCTGGTACATGGCGCTCCGGCCAATGGATTTGGTACAGATCGATCACATCGGTTTGAAGGCGGCGCAAACTGTCTTCGCACGAGGCCGCGATGTCTTGGGCCGTGAGGCCCTTGCCCTCGCGTACCCAAGGCATGCCACGCGCCGCACCCGCCACTTTGGTGGCGAGGACCAACTTTTCCCGAGCACCGGGATGCTTGGCAAACCAACGGCCCATGATGGTTTCTGTGGCGCCAAAGGTTTCGGCTTTGGCCGGCACGGAATACATTTCGGCGGTGTCGATGAAATTGACACCACGCGCCAATGAATGGTCCAGGATGGCGTGCGAATCAGCTTCGTTGACTTGCTCGCCAAAGGTCATGGTGCCTAGGCAGATGGGAGTGACATGCAGATCGGTGTGCGGCAGTTGCAGGGTCTTCATAAGGAGGTCTTGAAAAGTGGAAGTTTTTTCCCGAGTTTACGCAGTTGGCCAAAGCCTTCAGTCCTCAGCGGCTTTCAGCTGTGAGAATTGTTCTGCTCGGCCCGCGCTTGTTCTTGCAGGCGCAAGATGCGGCGCTGCACTTTGCCGGTGGTCGTCATGGGCAAGGCGTCTATGAACTCAATCTCTTTGGGGTACTCGTAGGGCGCCAGCAAGCCGCGTACATGCTGCTGCAAGTCCTTGAGCACCTGGGCTTCAAAGGCTGGCACCGATGAAGCTTGCTGACGCAGCGCCAGGTAATCAGGCGACAGCACCACATAGGCTTTGACCAAAGCGCCGCGGTCCCGATCGGGCTTGGGCACCACGGCGGCATTGGCCACTGCGGGGTGTTTGACCAGACAGTTTTCAATCTCCCCCGGCCCGATGCGGTAGCCGGCCGCCTTGAACATGTCGTCCGTTCTGCCCTGGTACCACAGGTAGCCATCTGCATCGGACATGGCCAGGTCGCCTGTGCGGCACCAGTCGCCCGTGTATTTGGCGCGTGTGGCTTCTTCGTTGCGCCAATAACCCAAGAAAAAAACAGGGTCCGGGTGGCCATGCACGTCCAGCCGATGCACAGCCACTTCCCCCACCGTACCCGATGCGCAAACCTTGCCCGCCTCGTCGATCACGGCGACACGGTGACCCGGGTAAGCCCGGCCCATGCTGTTGGCTCTCGCAGGCCACAGCCGCGCGCAATTGCCCACCACATAATTGATTTCAGTCTGGCCGAACATTTCATTCACTGTCACGCCCAGTTCTTTTTCGCAGTAGGCAAACACGGCATCGCCCACCGCTTCGCCCGCGCTCATGATAGCTTGCAAACGCAAGTCATAGCGGCGGCTCGGTTGCGGCACGGCTTTCATCATGGCCTTGAGTGCGGTCGGGAACAAAAAGGTGTGCGTGACCTGGTTCGTTTGCAAGATTTCGAAAGCCAACTCGGGGTCAAAACGCCCGGCAAAGGCCACGATGGGACGACCAAAGTACAAACTCGGCAGCAAGGCGTCCATCAGACCGCCCGTCCAGGCCCAATCGGCCGGTGACCAAAACACCGCTTCAGAGGGCTGTTGGCCATCCCAGGGGTCAAAGCCAAACCAGTTTTGACTGCACACAAAGCCTGTCAAGTTGCCGATCAAGGCCCGCTGCGGGATCAAGGCGCCCTTGGGGTTACCGGTCGTACCGCTGGTGTAGATCAACACGGCAGGGTCTTTGGCCAAGGTGCGCACGGGCGTATAACGCGGTGAGGCGTGCTGAAGCAAACTGGCCCAGTCCCACTCTCCGGGCGCGGGTTGGGCGGGCGTTCCCACCGTGACCACGGTATGCAAATTCGGGCACTCTTGTCTGGCCAAACGCAGGGCGTCCAGCACCGTGGCATCGCACACCGCCACCTGCGCCTGGCTGTCTTGGATGCGAAAGGCCAAAGCCTCCGGCCCGAACAACATGGAAAGCGGCATCGCCACGGCCCCCATCTGCAAGACCGCCATGTAGGCCACAGCGGTTTCAAAACGCTGGGGCATGACGATGGCCACCCGGTCACCGCGCCGAACACCTTGGGTTTTCAAGGCCTGACTCAAGCGGTTGGCGGCCTGCTGCAATTGGGCAAAGGTATGGGTTTTCGGGGCTTGACCCACTCGATGTTCACGCACCGCCACGCGCTGAGCAGCGTCAGGTGCGGCCGCCCAGCGGCCACAACAGACCTGCGCGATGTTGAAATGCAGGCCCACCTGCCAGCCAAACTGCGCATGCAGTCGGGCATAGGCATCTGTTTTGCCTTGTTGATCGTCTTGGTGACTGTGGGCCATGCGCTTACTCCTTATGATCGAAAGTATGTACCAAGAAAGACGAACTTCCAGCAGCCAATGGCTCCCTCTGCGCGGTATGCGCTACCACCTGCGCACCTGGGGCACGCCCAATGCAGGCACCCCGCCGCTGGTCCTGGCTCACGGCTGGATGGATGTGGCTGCCTCCTGGCAATTCGTAGTCGATGCCCTCAGCGATGCCTTTGCCCAAGGCCGTTACATCGTGGCACCCGACTGGCGCGGCTATGGCCTGACCGAAGGACCGCCCACCGACTGCTATTGGCTGCCCGATTACTTGGGTGATCTGGACGCTTTGATGGACGTCGTGAGCCCTGACCAGCCTTTTGACCTGGTGGGCCACAGCATGGGGGGCAATGTGGTCATGCACTACGCCGGCTGCCGACCCGAGCGGATTCGCCGGCTGGTCAACCTGGAAGGTTTCGGCATGCCCAGCACACGGCCATCGCAGGCACCAGGGCGCTTGGCACAATGGCTCAACGAAATCAAGGCCTTGCGACAAGGTGAGTCTGATCTGCGCACCTACAACGACGCTGCAGGTGTGGCCGCCCGTTTGATGAAAACCAACCTCCGCCTGAGCCAAGATAAGGCCGACTGGCTGGCCCAACACTGGGCTGCGCCCGATGCCAATGGGCAGTGGCGCATTTTGGGCGATGCAGCCCATAAAGTGATCAATCCCTATCTGGGGCGAGTAGAAGAAGTGCTCGAACTCTACAAAAATATTGCCGCACCCACTTTGTTCATCGAGGCCTCGGACGACTCGATGAGCGGCTGGTGGAAAGGCCGCTTCACTCTGGCCGAATTCCACGAGCGCTTGAAGTCCGTGCCCGACCTGCAAACTGCCCGCCTACCCGATTCAGGCCACATGCTGCACCACGACCAACCCGCCCTGCTGGCCGAGTTGCTGGAAAAATTTTTACAAAAATGACATCTGGGCTGTCTAGAATCACAAGCATTACTGTTGAGTTGAAATGCCCATGAACTTTCTGAAGCTCGGCCTGCTGGCCTTGGCCCTGTTTGGCCTCACGCCTGTATGGGCGCAAAAAGCTGCTTGGCAAGACAGCCAGCCCTGCCCCTCATGGGTGGCCAAAGAAGACGGTCTGCCGCCCTCCGCCGACAAGCGTTGGGATCTGACCCTCTCGCCCTACACCCTGCACTGGAGCGACAGCGCTGAACACAAACCGGTGGTGCTGGCCTCGCTGGACCGCGCAGTAGCCGGCAACCGGTTTTGCGGCATGAGCTTGTTCAGCAACTCCTTCGGTCAGCCCACGGCGTATGTTTACGCCGGGCAGCGCTGGGAGCCATTGATGGACAACTCCAAGTGGTTCATCAAAGTCACAGCCGGCATTTTTTACGGCTATGTGGGCAAGTACAAAGACAAAGTTCCCTTCAACTACAGCGGGTTTTCACCAGGCATCATCCCTTCTTTTGGTTATGCCATCAGCCCCACAGACTCAGCTCAGGTCCTGGTTTTGGGCAACGCCGGCTTGATGTTTGCCTACGGCCACCGGTTTTAAGGCGTCAGGCATGAGAAAATCCGATTCTTTACAGATTCGGACACTTGCACATCATGGACGCAGAACACATCAACCTCATCGGCACCACTTTGACAGATCTGTCCGCTCGGACAGACGAGTTACGGGGGTATCTTTGACTACGATGCCAAGTCAGAACGGCTGAGAACCGTCAACGCATCCCTCGAAGACCCCTCGGTCTGGAACGACCCCAAAAAAGCCCAGGAACTGGGCAAAGAGAAAAAAGCCCTCGATGGTGTGGTGGTGACCATTTCCACCCTGACCAGTGAGTTGGCCGACAACCTCGAATTATTTGAGATGAGCAAAGAAGACGGCGACGACGCCGGCTTGCTCACCATCGAAGCCGAAACCGTCAAACTCGCCAAGCTGGTTGAAGACTTGGAATTTCGCCGGATGTTCCGCTATGAGGCCGATCCGCTCAACTGCTTTGTGGATATTCAGGCCGGCGCAGGTGGTACAGAGGCTTGTGACTGGGCTAGCATGTTGCTGCGCCAGTACCTCAAGTACGCCGAGCGTAAAGGCTTCAAAACCACGGTGGAAGAAGAAACCCCGGGTGACACGGCCGGCATCAAAAGCGCAACCATCAAGGTCGAGGGTGAGTACGCCTACGGCCTGCTGCGTACCGAAACCGGCGTGCACCGCCTGGTACGCAAGAGCCCGTTCGACTCCTCGGGTGGTCGCCACACTTCTTTCGCCTCACTATTTGTGTATCCGGAAATTGACGACTCGATCCAAATCGACATCAACCCGGCCGATGTGCGTACGGATACCTACCGCGCGAGTGGTGCTGGCGGTCAACACATCAACAAAACCGATTCGGCGGTACGTTTGACGCACATTCCCACCGGCATTGTGGTGCAGTGCCAGGACGGCCGCAGCCAGCACGGTAACCGCGACATCGCGTGGCAACGCCTGCGCTCGCGCCTGTATGACCACGAGATGCGCAAACGCCAAGAAGAGCAGCAAAAACTTGAAGACACCAAGACCGATGTGGGCTGGGGTCACCAGATCCGCAGCTACGTGCTGGACAACAGCCGCATCAAAGACCTGCGCACCAACGTCGAAATTTCAGCCACCCAAAAAGTGCTGGACGGCGACCTGGATGCATTCATCGAAGCTTCCCTGAAACAAGGTATCTGATCATGCGTGAAGGACAAGCCGTGGCGATTCGCCGCGAGGACTACACCGCCCCTGCGTTCTGGATTGATACGGTCGATTTGACCTTCGATCTGGACCCGGTCAAAACGCGGGTCCTCAACAAGATGCGTTTACGCCGGCATGCGGATCTGCCCGCACAAGCCTTACGGCTGGATGGCCAAGACCTGAATCTTGCCCGTGTGTTGGTCAACGGGGCTGGCACGTCTTTCAAAATGGACAACGGCCAACTGGTCCTGGAGAACCTGCCCGAAGGCCCGGAGCCCTTTGACCTGGAAATTTTCACGACCTGCAATCCGGTCAAGAACACCAGCTTGACGGGCTTGTACGTCAGTAACGAGTCTTTCTTCACACAGTGCGAAGCCGAAGGCTTTCGGCGCATCACTTACTTTCTGGACCGCCCCGATGTGATGGCCAGCTACACCGTGACTTTGCGCGCCGACAAACGCAAGTACCCGGTGTTGTTGTCCAACGGCAATTTGGTCGATCAAGGCGACCTGACCGGTGAGGGTAACGAAGGTCGACACTTTGCCAAATGGGTCGACCCCCACAAAAAGCCCAGCTACCTGTTTGCCTTGGTGGCCGGTCAACTGGTCGCACGCGAGCAACGCATCCGCAGCCGCTCGGGCCAAGACCATTTGCTGCAGGTGTATGTGCGCCCGGGTGATCTGGACAAAACCGAACACGCAATGAATTCGCTCATGGCCAGCGTGGCCTGGGACGAAACGCGCTTTGGTTTGCCGCTCGATTTGGAGCGCTTCATGATCGTCGCTACCAGCGATTTCAACATGGGCGCCATGGAAAACAAGGGCTTGAATATTTTCAACACCAAGCTGGTGTTGGCCAACCCGGCCACTGCGACCGATGTAGATTACGGCAACATCGAATCCGTGGTGGGCCACGAGTACTTCCACAATTGGACGGGCAACCGCGTCACCTGCCGCGATTGGTTCCAGCTTTCACTCAAAGAAGGTCTGACCGTCTTTCGGGACCAGGAATTCAGCCAGGACATGGCTGGCAGTGACAGTGCACGTGCCGTCAAGCGGATAGAAGATGTGCGCCTTTTGCGTACCGTGCAGTTTGCCGAAGACGCAGGCCCCATGGCCCACCCCGTGCGGCCAGACAGCTATGTGGAGATCAACAACTTCTACTCGGTCACGATTTACGAAAAAGGCTCCGAAGTCGTGCGCATGATGCAAACCCTGGCGGGCTCGCCGGGTGTTTCTGACCGCGCAGGCTTTGCCCGCGGCATGAAGCTGTATTTTGAGCGCCACGATGGCCAAGCCGTGACATGCGATGACTTCGCCCAAGCTATCGCTGATGCCAACCCGCAGTCTGAATTGGCCCGAGTGCTGCCGCAGTTCAAACACTGGTACGCCCAAGCCGGCACGCCCCGTTTGCTGGCCCAAGGTGAGTACAACGCTCAGGCGCAAACCTACACATTGACCTTGGCGCAAAGCTGCGCACCCACACCCGGCCAAGCGCATAAATTGCCCTTCGTGATTCCGGTGCAGATGGGTTTGCT
>CANGKR010000078.1 GCA_947454355.1 Comamonadaceae bacterium | reverse complement strand
TGGGCATGCGCATGCCCATGACCTGGCGCCTGTGCGAAATTGGCAAGCTGCCCAGCGGTCAGCCGTTCATCGTGCTGCACGGGGTACTTAAAGAATGGTTTGAAGCCAGAAACCTCAGCGCCCACATCACCGTGACCGACGAGTCCGAGTACGCCGCCAGTTTTTGCGTGGTCGAGACCGCAAGCGCACCCCAGCCTTGATTTGCCGCGCTGGCGCCCCACATTGAATGGACACCCCATGACACAGCACGCCCCCCTGATCATCGACGTTGCCGGCACCACATTGACCGACATGGACCGCAGCCGTCTGGCGCATCCGCTCGTGGGCGGCATGATTTTGTTTGGCCGCAACTGGCACAGCCGCGCGCAGCTGACCGAGCTGTGTGCCGACATCAAAAGCTTCCGACCCGACCTCTTGATCGCGGTGGACCACGAAGGCGGTCGTGTGCAGCGCTTTCGCACCGACGGCTTCACCCATTTGCCGCCCATGCGCGCCTTGGGCGAGCTTTGGGGGCAGGACGACAAGGGGCAACCCGGCTCGGGCGTGCTCAAGGCCTGCGAAGCGGCCACCTCGGCGGGTTTTGTGCTGGCCAGCGAACTGCGCGCTTCTGGGGTCGATTTCAGTTTCACCCCTGTGCTCGATTTGGATCACGGCGAGAGCGGAGTCATTGGCGACCGCGCTTTTGCCCGTGACCCCCGTGTGGTGAGCCTGCTGGCCCGCAGCCTGATGCAAGGCCTGTTGCAAGCGGGCATGGGCAATTGCGGCAAACATTTCCCCGGGCATGGTGCCGTCAAGGCCGACTCTCATGTGGCGCTGCCCGTCGACAAACGCGGCCTCAAAGCGATCTTGGCCGACGACGCGCAGCCATACCGTTGGCTGGGCAGCGTGCTCACTGCCGTCATGCCCGCCCATGTGATCTACAGCAAGGTCGACAGCCGCCCGGCGGGCTTTTCGTCGCGCTGGCTGCAAGACATCTTGCGTGCCCAGCTGGGTTTTCAGGGCGTGGTCTGCACCGACGACCTGTCGATGGCGGCTGCGCGCCAAATGGACGGCCGCACCCTCAGCTACACCGAAGCCGTGATCACCGCGCTCCAAGCCGGGTGCGACCTGGCGCTACTGTGCAACCGCTCGGCGGTGAACGACGGCGCAGAACTGGACGAAGTGCTCGACCAGCTGGCCGAAGCCCAGCTCAAAGGCCACTGGACACCGAGCGAAATCAGCGAAGAGCGACGTTTGGACCTCTTGCCCCGATCACCTGCACGCCCTTGGGATGAGCTGGTGCGCTCTGCAGACTACATGCAGGCGCTCGACCGCCTGCCTTGACCTGAACAGGACCCCTGAATGAACTGGATTGCACGCATCATCATGGGCCTGCTCGGACTGGGTTTCCTGGCGGCCTTGCTGTTTGGTTTGCTTTGCTACATCGTCTTTGCGATGGTGCGTTGGTTGTTGACCGGCCGAAAGCCTCAGGTGGTGATGGTTTGGCAGCAGTTCAGCACCATGCGCAAGAACTTCAGGCAAGGTGGATTTCGTCCAGAATCTGGGCCAAGCTTTGAAGGTCCCAGAGGACAAGGTGCCCCATTTTCCCATGACGACCAGGTGGTCGACGTGGAGGTGCGCGAGGTGGTCGAAGACGCGCCGCGTTTGCCGTCCGACCGACGCCCCTGAATGCATTTGGTTAACAAAAAACCCGGCCAAGGCCGGGTTTTTTGTCGATGCGATGTTCCTTTACTCCTGAACGTGCCGCAGGGCCGGGAACAAGATCACGTCGCGGATGCTGGCGCTGTCGGTCAGCAGCATCATGAGGCGGTCAATGCCGATGCCGCAGCCGCCTGCGGGGGGCATTCCGTATTCGAGGGCACGCACAAAGTCGTGGTCGTAGTACATGGCCTCGTCGTCGCCGTCGTCTTTGGCGGCGACTTGGGCTTGGAAGCGGGCGGCTTGGTCTTCGGCGTCGTTCAACTCGCTGAAGCCGTTGCCGAACTCGCGCCCGGTGATGTAGAGCTCAAAGCGCTCGGTCACTTCGGGGCGGGTGTCGTTGGCGCGGGCCAGCGGGCTGATCTCGGTCGGGTGTTCCATGATGAAGGTCGGCTCCCAGAGCTTGTCTTCCACGGTTTCCTCAAAGTAGAACACCTGCAGGCTGGCCAAGCTGCGGGTGGACAGCTTGTTTTTCTCCTCGTTCATGCCCAGCTTTTTCAGGGCGTTGATCAGCCACTCGGCGTTGTCCACGTTGTCACCGGCTTCGGTGTGCTTGACGATGGCTTCGCGGATCGTCATGCGGGCGAAAGGCTTGTTCAGGTCGACCGGCTTGCCGTTGTAGGTGAGGTCCAAGGTGCCAGCAGCGGTCATGGCCGCATCGCGGATCAGGCTTTCAGTGAAGCCCATCAGGTCTTGGTAGTTCCAATACGCCGCGTAGAACTCCATCATCGTGAACTCGGGGTTGTGGCGCACCGAGATGCCTTCATTGCGGAAGTTGCGGTTGATCTCGAACACGCGTTCAAAACCGCCCACCAACAAGCGCTTGAGGTACAGCTCGGGCGCAATGCGCAAGAACATTTCTTGCTCGAGCGCGTTGTGGTGCGTCACAAAAGGCTTGGCGTTGGCGCCACCTGGAATGGGGTGCAGCATGGGCGTTTCGACTTCCAAAAAGCCGTGCTTGACCATGAACTCGCGGATGCCGCTCACGGCTTTGCTGCGGGCCATGAAGCGCTTGCGGGCGGCTTCGTCGGTCATCAAGTCCACATAGCGCTGGCGGTATTTGACTTCCTGGTCGGCCACGCCGTGGAATTTGTCGGGCATGGGGCGCAGGCTCTTGGTGAGCATGCGGATGCTGGTGGCGTGGATCGACAACTCGCCCGTGCGGGTCTTGAACAAATGGCCTTCGACGCCCACGATGTCACCCAGGTCCCAGTGCTTGAACAGGGCATACAGGTCTTCGCCCACGTCGTCGCGGGTCACATAGACTTGGATGCGGCCTGTGGCGTCTTGCAGCGTGGCAAAGCTGGCCTTGCCCATCACACGCTTGAGCATCATGCGGCCAGCGACTTTGGCGGTGGTCTTGGCCACGCCTTCGCCGTTCAGGGCGTCGGCTTCTTTGCCGCCGTGGGCTTCATGTAAGTTAGCCGCATGGTGCTCAGGCTTGAAGTCGTTGGGAAACGCCACGCCCTTGCCATCGGCCTGCGCCTGGCGCATGGCCTTGAGCTTCTCGCGGCGCTCCTGGATGAGTTGATTTTCGTCTTGCGGGGCGGCTGCAGGGGTGGCTTCGGACATGAAAGAAGTCAGGTGAAGAGCGTCAGTACGAGGTGTCTGACGCGCAAAGGGTTGAAAGGCTTCTGTGAGAAAGGGCGTCAGTACGCCAGCCCCCTATTTTAAGGGCACTCAACGGTATCATTTGGCTTCTTGCGCAGGAGGACCTTTGTTTACACAGATCATCAGCTTGGTACTGGACGTGGCTGCCAGTTTGGTCGGTGGTGCCTGCTTGATGCGGCTGGTCATGCAGTGGCAGCGCATCCCTTTCAACAACCCGCTGGGCCAGTTTGTATTTGCCATCAGCAACCGCTTGGTCTTGCCCTTGCGGCGCTGGCTGCCGCCCTTGGGCCGTCTGGACACGGCCAGTTTGATGGGTGCCTGGTGCGTCAAGCTGGCCCAATACACCTTGCTGTGGTTGCTGGGCGGTGCGCAAGGCTTCATCGGGTGGGTGATCACCCTCAGCCTGGTGGGCTTGTTGCAACTCATTATTTCGTGCCTGACCGCCGTGGTCTTACTGCACGCGGTGTTGTCTTGGATTCAACCCGGCGCGATGAACACGGTGCTCTTAGACCGCCTGTGCCAGCCTTGGCTGGCGCCAATTCGGCGCGTGGTGCCGACTGTAGGCGGGGTGGATTTGTCCAGCTTGGTGCTCTTGGTGGCTCTGCAAATCGCCAGCATGGTGGTGGGCAGCTTACAAATCGGCTGGATGCATTGAGCGGGCAGGGTAGGCGTCAGATCAGGCGCTGATGGCGTCCGATGGCTGACGTTGCAGCATGGCCAGGATGCTGGCCACTTTCGCGCGCAGTTCCCGGCGATCGCAAATGAAGTCCACAGCCCCTTGTTTTTGCAGGAACTCTGCACGCTGAAAGCCTTCAGGCAGAGTGACGCGCACTGTGCTTTCAATTACCCGGGGACCGGCAAAGCCAATAAGGGCTTTGGGTTCAGCAATGACCACGTCGCCCAAAAAGGCGAACCCTGCAGAGACACCGCCCATGGTGGGGTCAGTCAGCACGCTGATGTAAGGCAGACCTTTCTTGGCCAGTCGGGTCAAGGCGGCGTTGGTCTTGGCCATTTGCATCAATGACAGCAAACCTTCTTGCATGCGAGCGCCCCCTGTAGCGGTGAAACACAAGAACGGCACTTTTTGTTCAATGGCGGTTTCCACACCGCGCACAAAGCGCTCACCCACCACCGAGCCCATGCTGCCGCCCATGAAGTCGAACTCAAAGCAAGCTGCCACCAGGTTGATGCTGTGCACCGAGCCGCCCATGACCACCAGCGCATCTGTCTCGCCCGTGTTGCTCATGGCTTCCTTGATGCGTTCAGGGTACTTACGGCTGTCTTTGAATTTCAGCGCATCGACCGGCACCACTTCCTGGCCGATTTCATATCGACCTTCGCCATCCAAGAACACATTCAGCCGCGCCCGTGCGCCAATGCGGTGGTGGTGACCGCAGTTAGGACAAACGTTCTGGTTCTGTTCCAGATCGGTGTTGTACAGCACGGCCTCACAGCTGGGGCATTTGATCCACAAGCCCTCGGGCACACTGCGGCGGTCTGCCGGGTCGGTGTGCAGGATTTTGGGGGGCAGAAGTTTTTCGAGCCAGCTCATGGGGTTCTCCAACAAAGCAAGCCGCCGGGCAGCTTGCTGGTTTCATTCAGGCGAATTATGCGTCCAGTGCCGTGCGTATGTCGCGCAAAAATGCTGCGGCCACCGGGGCTACTTGGTCACGGGGTTGTGGGTCGATCAATTGGATGATTTTGCTGCCGATCACCACCGCATCGGCTACACGTCCAATGGCTTGGGCGGTAGCCACATCGCGAATGCCAAAGCCCACACCGACGGGGATGTGCACATGTTCACGGATGCGCGGCAACATGGCTTCCACCGCATCGGTGTCCAAAGCGCCAGAGCCGGTCACGCCTTTGAGCGAGACGTAGTACACGTAGCCACTGGCCACCTGGGCCACTTGCTGCATACGCTCTGCCGTGCTGGTGGGCGCCAGCAGGAAAATCAGATCCATCTGATGCGCTCTGAGCTTGGCGGCAAAGTCCACGCACTCTTCAGGGGGGTAGTCCACGATCAGCACCCCGTCCACACCGGCCGCTGCCGCATCTCGGATGAAACTGTCTTTGCCGTGTTTCAAGTCATAGCGTTCAACAGGGTTGGCGTAACCCATGAGCACCACCGGGGTTTGTGTGTCGGTTTGGCGAAAGCTGCGCACCATGTCCAGCACTTGCACCATGCCAATGCCCATGGCCAGCGCTTTGTCGCCGGCTTTCTGGATGACCGGGCCATCGGCCGAAGGATCGGAAAAGGGCACGCCCAACTCAATGATGTCGGCTCCGGCTTGCACCATGCTGTGCATCAATTCAGGAGTTACATCGGCGAAGGGGAAGCCTGCCGTGACGTAGGGGATCAGGGCTTTGCGGCCTTGGGCCTTCAAGGACTTCAAGGTGGTGTCGATGCGGCTCATGAATACACCTTGATGGGTTGCTCGCTGATCGAGCCGCCTTTGACCGATTGGCCTTGGCAGCTGGGGCGGCAGAAAAACTCGCCATTGGACAAGTCGGCCACGGTGCCAATGTCTTTGTCGCCCCGGCCCGACAGGTTCACCAGGATCGATTGATCTGCTCGCATGGTTTTGGCCAGCTGCATGGCATAGGCCACCGCATGGCTGGATTCCAGCGCCGGGATGATGCCCTCGGTTCGGCACAGGTAGTGGAAGGCTGCCAGCGCTTCCTTGTCGGTGATGCCCACGTATTCGGCGCGGCCGATATCTTTCAAAAAGGCGTGCTCAGGGCCCACACCGGGGTAATCCAGGCCGGCACTGATGCTGTGCGTTTCGGTGATCTGCCCGTTGTCGTCTTGCAAAATGTAGGTGCGGTTGCCGTGCAGCACGCCGGGGCTACCCAACTGCAATGAGCACGAGTGCTTGCCCGAATCCATGCCTTCGCCTGCGGCTTCGACCCCGATCAATCGGGTGTTCGAATGACCGATGTAGGGGTAGAAGATCCCCATGGCATTGCTGCCGCCGCCCACGCAGGCAAGGACCGCGTCGGGTTGTTGCTCAGCCATCTGCAGGCTCTTGAACATCTCGGGCATTTGTGTGAGGCACTCTTCGCCGATCACGCTTTGGAAGTCGCGCACCATCATGGGGTAGGGGTGCGGGCCTGCCACGGTGCCGATGATGTAGAAGGTGTTGTCCACATTGGCGACCCAGTCGCGCATGGCTTCGTTGAGTGCGTCTTTGAGGGTTTTGCTGCCCGACTCGACTGGGATGACGGTTGCACCCAAGAGCTTCATGCGATAGACGTTGGGGCTTTGGCGTTTGACGTCTTCGCTGCCCATGTAAACCACACACTCCAGGCCGTAACGTGCACAGATAGTGGCGGTGGCCACGCCGTGCTGGCCCGCACCGGTTTCGGCAATGATGCGGGTCTTGCCCATGCGCTTGGCCAGCATGGCCTGACCAATGGTGTTGTTGATCTTGTGCGCGCCAGTATGGTTGAGGTCTTCACGTTTCAAGAAGATCTGCGCGCCACCCATTTCACGGCTCATTCGGGCCGCGTGATAGATGGGGGAAGGCCGTCCCACGAAATGCGCCAACTCGGACTTGAATTCGGCGATGAATTCAGGATCATGCTGGTAGCGGACGTAGGCCGCTTTAAGTTCGTTGATGGCATGTGTCAGGGTTTCGCTGACGAAACTGCCGCCGTACACGCCGAAGTGACCTGACACATCAGGTTGTTGGTAATTCATCATGGTTCATGCATTAATGCGTTCATCTGCAGCCCGAACGGCTTGGACAAACTGGAGAATCTTGTGCGTGTCTTTCAGGCCCTTGCTTGAAGGCCCATCCAGCTCAACGCCCGAGCTCACGTCCACGGCCAGGGACAGGCCGCGTGAGCGCACTAGCACAATGCCATCGGTCACGTTTGCAGGCGTGAGTCCACCAGACAAAACGAGGTGAGAGCTGACGCTTGGAGGCAGATGTGACCAATTGAATGTTTTCCCGCCTCCGCCATAGCCGTCCACCAAAGTGTCGAGCAATATTGCTTGGGCTTGATTGTATGAATCAGCGAATTTTACCAAGTCCAAGCTGTGGGTATCCTGGGCCGGAATACGGGCGGCTTTGATGTAAGGTCTTGCACAGGCACTTGCAGCGACTTGGCAATCTTGCGGGCTCTCGTCCCCATGGAATTGCAGCAGCGCACCGGGCACTGCTTGAGCAGCCTGCTGGATGTGGTCCAGGGTGGCGTTCACAAATAGCAAGACGGGTGTGACAAAAGGTGGCAAACGACGGGCCAGACTGGCGGCTTTTTCTAAGCTCACAGCGCGCGCGCTGGGCGGGTAGAGCACAAAGCCGATGGCGTCCACGCCCGCGTGCACCGCGGCATCGACGTCTTCAGGACGCGTCAATCCACAAATTTTGATGCGCGTTCGCGCGGCCGAGTTCTGGGCATTCATGGCAACCAATCAAAAGCTGGGGTTGATTCTGGCAGACCCCATGCGGGATCGTACACCGGGCCTTTGAAATACAAACCGTCGGGCGAGAAGGTGGGTGCGGCCGCTTGACGGCTTCGCGCAAGCAATACTTCGCGCATCCAGTCGGGGGATTCAAAGCCTTGGCCGATGGTGATCAGGCAGCCCATGATGTTGCGAATCATGTGGTGCAAAAAGGCGTTACCTTGGAACTCTAATCGCCAATAGGGCCCGTGCTGGTGAATCTCGATGTTGGTGAGGCGTTTTACCGGTGATAAGGCTTGACAACTGCTGGCCCGAAAGGAAGTGAAGTCGTGTTCGCCCACCAAGTGCTGGGCTGCGGTGCGCATCGCCTCTATATCAAGCGGGCGGTAGACCCAGCCGACACGAGAAGCCTCTAGGCTGGGACGCACAGCCGACTCGAGCACGATGTAGGCGTAACGACGGGCAATGGCACTGCCGCGGCAATGGAAACTGGCTGGCACTTCGTAAGCCCATTGGATGGCAATGTCAGCAGGTAAATAACGGTTGGTGCCGCGCACCCAGGAGGCCATATCGCGTTGCAGTTCCGTGTCAAAGTGAATCACCTGCATCAGGGCATGCACGCCCGCATCGGTGCGGCCAGCACACAGGGTGGAGACTCTTTGGGTGGTGAATTGGCCCAAGGCTGCTTCGATGTTGTCCTGAACAGTCAGGCCGGAGAGTTGACTTTGCCAGCCTTGGTAGGCGCTGCCGTTGTAGCAAACGCCCAGGGCGATCCTCACGGCAGGCGTCCCTGCCGTGGAACGGCTTTGGCCTTCAAGTCATAAGACAAAAGCCATGACCAGCAAGTCACCGCAAGGGCGAGAGCAGTCATCATTGGGCTGTGTTGGCAATAGAGTGAGACATCGACTTTCGATTGCTGGAGTACTGACCCTAGAGTATAGGGTTCAAAAACTTATGCGTCCAAAAGGATTCGTAACATTCTGCGTAAAGGCTCGGCCGCGCCCCACAGCAACTGATCACCGATGGTGAACGCGCCGACATATTCAGGGCCCATGGCCAGTTTGCGTACACGGCCCACGGGAATGGTCATGGTGCCGGTCACGGCCACAGGGGTCAGGTCCTTGATGGTCGCTTCGCGGGTGTTGGGCACCAGTTTGACCCACTCGTTATCAGCGGCGATCATGGCTTCGATGTCGGCCACGGGCACGTCTTTTTTGAGCTTGAAGGTCAGGGCCTGGCTGTGGCAGCGCATCGCGCCCACGCGCACGCAGAAACCATCGACCGGAATGGCCGCAGAGTTGAAGCCCTCGCCCATGCCCAAAATCTTGTTGGTTTCGGCCATGCCTTTCCACTCTTCTTTGGACGTGCCCCAACCGGCTTCGTCCCGGTTTTTGCCGATACCCAGGTCCTTGTCGATCCAGGGGATCAAGGAGCCACCCAGTGGCACGCCAAAGTTGGCGGTCTCTGAAGCCGTCAAGGCGCGCTGCTTGGCGACCACCATGCGGTCGATTTCAAGGATGGCACTCTTGGGGTCGTCCAGCAGGGCTTTGACTTCGGCGTTCAGGGTGCCGTATTGGGTCAGCAGCTCGCGCATGTGCTGCGCGCCGCCGCCCGAAGCCGCCTGGTAAGTCTGGGTGCTCATCCACTCCACCAGACCGGCTTTGTAGAGTGCGCCCACGCCCATCAGCATGCACGAGACGGTGCAGTTGCCGCCCACCCAGTTGTTACCTCCGTGGGCCAGCGCGTTCTTGATCACGGGCATGTTGACCGGATCCAGAATGATCACGGCGTCTTTTTCCATGCGCAGGGTCGAAGCGGCGTCGATCCAGTGGCCGTTCCAGCCGGCAGCACGCAGCTTGGGGAAGACTTCAGAGGTGTAGTCGCCGCCTTGGGCGGTGATGATGATCTCGCAGCGCTTGAGCTGCTCGATGTTGAAGGCGTCTTGCAGTGTGGTTTCGTTCTTGGCCATCGAGGGGGCTTTGCCGCCTGCGTTCGATGTGGAGAAGAACAAGGGCTCGATCAGGTCAAAGTCTTTTTCCTGAATCATGCGGTCCATCAGAACGGAGCCGACCATGCCGCGCCAGCCAACTAAACCTACCAACTTGCTCATTTCATTGCCCTTTCAAAGTTAAACAGTTCGAGACCTGACTGTTTGCCCCAGCTCGTCTGGCCGGGAAGGGCGCACGACGAACCAGAGCCGTTAGCCCTTAATGGTCGTCGTTTTGGTGGAAATTGCACGCGCACCAGCTTCTGCAGTGGCAGAAGTGTCCATTGGGAAGATGTGGGCGTGAAACATGAGAAATATTGTACCGGATTGCCCTGCGCCGACCTGACAGGGCCTGAGTCGCTTGTGTTCCCCTTGCGTGTAAACCCTTTGGCCCTAAGGGGCCGGTCGTGTCTATACTTTTTGAAAGGAAGTGAGAATGAGCGCACAACAACTGATTTTGAGCCTGGTGCTGGCGACCATGGTGTTTTCGGTCTCGCTGGAGTTGCGCGTTGACGACTTCCGTCGGGTGGCCCAAACCCCGCGTGCCGTGGTCTGTGGCCTGATTCCGCAGTTCATCTTGCTGCCGGTGGGCACCTGGTTGGCCACGCTGGCGCTGGACTTGCCCGCCAACATCGAGGCCGCCATGATTTTGGTGGCAGCTTGCCCGGGCGGGAGCCTGAGCAACGTGATCACCCACATGGGGCGCGGCAACACCGCGCTGTCGGTCAGCATCTCGGCCGTGGCCAGCGTGATCGCGCTGTTTGCCACCCCCTTCAACTTCAGCTGGATGATCGCGGCCAACCCCGAAACCGCGTCCTGGTTGCGCCAGCTGTCGATCGACCCGTCGGGCATCTGGCTGAGTCTGGTGGCGCTGCTCGGCATCCCGCTGGCGCTGGGTTTGGTCTTTTCGCACCGGCTGCCTGCGCTCACCGAGCGCATCCGAAAGCCGCTGGGCAACTTTGCGGTGGGCGCTTTGATTTTGTTCATCGTGGCGGGCCTGATCAAGGAGCGTCAATTGCTGACCCTGGGCCTCTTGCCCACCTTGTTGATCGTGGTGCTGCACAACGCCAGTGGCCTGTTTTTGGGCTGGGCCACAGCCAAGGCCATGCGTGTGAGCGAGCGCGACCGACGCGCCGTGATGATCGAAGGTGGCATGCAGAACTCGGGCTTGGCGCTGGGCATCATTGCGGTGCAGTTTGGCAGCGATCTGGGCATGGTCACGCTGGCCAGTCTTTGGGGCATTTGGCACATCGTGAGCGGCATGGGCCTGGCCCTGTATTGGAGAAAAAAAGATGCTCGATTGGTTGATTAAAAACGGCACCGTGGTGGACGGCACGGGCGCGCCCGCACGTGTGGCCGATGTGGGTGTGCGCGGGGGTCGGATAGTGGCGGTGGGCCAGGTGGACGAGCCTGCCCGGCAAACGCTGGATGCAACCGGTTTGTGGATTACCCCCGGTTTTGTGGACATCCACACCCATTACGACGGTCAAGTCACCTGGGACGAGTGCTTCACGCCCAGCATCTACCACGGCGTGACCACGCTGGTCATGGGCAACTGCGGCGTGGGCTTTGCCCCCAAACGTCCAGGGCATGAAGACGACCTGGTCAATCTGATGGAAGGCGTGGAGGACATCCCGGGCGCGGCGCTGCACGAAGGCATCCGCTGGAACTGGGAGAGTTTTCCGCAGTACATGGACGCGTTGGCGGCCACACCGCGCAGCCTGGACTACCTGGTGCAGGTGCCGCACGACCCCTTGCGCATGTACGTGATGGGCGAGCGGGCGCTGGCCCACGAGCAGGCCACTGCACAAGACATTCAGGCCATGCAGGCCTTGCTGCGCGAAGCCCTGCAGGCGGGCGCCGCCGGCTTCAGCACCGGGCGCAGCGACAACCACCGCACGTCCGAGGGCAAGGACACGCCCGCGGCCAATGCGGGCAACGACGAGCTGACCGGGTTGGCGCAGGCCTTTGAAGGCATTAGCCACGGCGTGGTGCAGATCGTGAGCGACTTCAACCTGATGAACGGCCCGGATCCCTTCGACGCCGAGTTCGATTGTGTGGAGGCACTGGCGCGGGCCAGCGGCAAGCCAGTGTCCATGACCTGGTTGCAGCGTGACCCGGGTGGAGAGCAGTACCTGAAGATCCAGGAGCGGGTTGAGGCTGCGGTGAAGGCGGGGCTGCCGCTGTACATGCAGACCGCTGTTCGCGGCATCGGTGTGCTCAATGGCTTGGATGCCAGCTTTCACCCCTTCATGGGTTTCCCGTCTTACAAAGATGTGGCGCATTTGCCACTGGCGCAGCGGGCCGAAGCCTTGCGCGATCCGGCCCGCAAGGCTCACATCCTGTCTGAAAAGTCCGAGCGCCTAGCCGGAGACGGAAGCGCCATCCCACCGCTGGTAGACATTTTGCTGGCCAAGATCGACCTCATCAGCGGGCGCATGTTCGCGCTGGAGGACACGCTCAACTACGAACCCTCGGTGATGCAGAGCTTTTTGGTGCGCGCCAAGCAGGCAGGAGTCTCCCCGCTGGAGGTGATTTACGACCACCTGTGTGCGGGAGACGGCTCGGGGCTGATTTATTTCCCGATCTTCAATTACAACGAGGGCTCACTCGACGCCGTGCGCCGCATGCTGGATCACCCACGTGCGCTCAGCAGCCTGAGCGACGCGGGCGCGCATGTGGGCACGGTGTGTGATGCCAGTTTCACCACCTTCATGCTCACGCATTGGGTACGTGACCGAGGTCGTGAATCCATAGCGCTGGAGACGGCGGTGGAAATGCTCACGAGCCGCAATGCCCGTTATTTGGGCTTGTCAGACCGGGGCGTGATCGCCGAGGGCATGCGCGCCGATCTGAACGCCATCGACCCCAAGCGCCTGAGCGTGGGCCTGCCCCGACTGGTGCGCGACTTGCCCGCAGGTGGCAAGCGCTTTGTGCAAAAGGCCGAGGGCTATGTCGCCACTTGGGTGGCAGGCGAGCAGGTGCAACGTGAAGGCGAGATCACCGAAGCCCGCCCCGGGCGGCTGGTGCGCATGGGTCAAGACTGAAACGCTGCATTTTGGGC
>CANGKR010000077.1 GCA_947454355.1 Comamonadaceae bacterium | reverse complement strand
TGGGTCTGAACTATTGGTTGGCACTACCTGTCGTGGGTTTATTTGGCATGGTGCAAGGCGCCTTTGTGGAGCGCATTGGTGTGCGCCCAGCCATCAAAATCAAAAGCGAATTTGGATGGATCATGTCCACCATTGCACTGGGCATCATCTTCAAAAACGTGGCCGAAAACATCTGGGGCCGCGATGACTTGAAATTCCCGTCCCCCTTAGCAGAGTCGCCTTTGAAAGTCTTGGGTGCTAATGTGCTGCCCATGGAGTTGCTGGTGATCGCGGGCGCCTTGGTCATGATGCTCGCGGTGGAGTTTTTCAATCGCAAAACCATTTACGGCAAAGCCGTGGTGGCCACCTTCAATGATCGCGACGCAGCCAAGCTGATGGGCATCAACACCGGCCTGGTGATCACGTTTTCATATGCCTTGTCCTCGATGTCGGCGGCCTTTGCCGGCGTGTTGATCGCGCCGTTGACCCTGACCGGTGCGACCATGGGCTCGGTACTGGGCCTGAAGGCCTTTGCGGTCGCCATCATTGGTGGCCTGACCAGTGGCATGGGCATCATCGTGGGCGGCATCATTTTGGGTATTGCCGAGACCACCACTGGTTTTTATCTGTCCACCGGCTACAAAGATGTGCCCGGTTTGGTCCTGTTGCTGCTCGTCTTGGCTGTGAAGCCTGCGGGCCTCTTTGGCAAATCTGCGATCAAGAAAGTTTGAACATGAATCGCAAATACTTCCTCGCTTCTGTACTGGGCTTCATCGCCTTGTTATTGGTGCCTGTCTTCACACACAACCCCTACTACATTCACCTGGTCGAGACCATCATGATCTACGCGATCTTGTTGTTCGGTCTGGACATCGTGGTGGGCTACACCGGTCAAGTGTCTTTGGGCCATGCAGGCCTGTTTGGCATTGGCGCCTACACCGCGGGCGTACTGTTCCTGAAAGTCGGCGCGCCATTCTGGGTCATTCTGCCTGCCAGTATCGCCGTAACGGCATTGTTTGGCGCCATTTTGGCCCTTCCTGCACTGCGCGTCTCGGGCCCTTATTTGGCCATGGTGACACTGGCGTTTGGCACCATCATCCAGATTTTGATCAATGAGATGACCTTCCTGACCGAAGGCCCCATGGGTCTGAAGATCCCCAAGCCCACGGTCGCGGGCTACAAGTTCAACGAAGAGTCGTTCTACTGGGTGGTGTGCGTGATGCTGGCCCTGTCGCTCCTGGTGGTGCACCGCGTCCTGCGCTCACAACTGGGCCGCGCCTTTGAAGCTTTGCGTGGCAGCCCTGTAGCTTCTGACTGTATGGGCGTGTCGGTTTACCGCTACAAGGTTTACGCGTTTGTGATCAGTGCCGGTTTTGCCGGTCTGGCCGGTTGCTTGTACGCTTATTCAGAGCAGTACATTTCGCCCAACACCTACAACAACGAACTGACCGTGATGTTCTTGCTGGCGATCATCATGGGCGGCCGCAAAACCCGTTTGGGCGCCATGTTGGGTGCGACCATCATCGTGCTCTTGCCCAAGTTGCTCGATGACCTTGACGCCTTCCGCATGGTGGCCAGTGGTTTGGCGGCGTTGATTTTTGTAGGCGCGGCCTTGGGCATCGCTGCTCGCCGCACAACAATACAGACCATGTTCGTGCCTGTGGTCGGCACCGCCGCTTTGGCCGTGTTCTCGTTCTGGCTGGACAACATCACCGACTGGCGTTTGTCCATCTTCGGCTTGATGATTCTGTTTGTCGTGTATTACCTACAAGACGGTATTGTGGGTTTTGCCCGCATGTTGTTAGGTCGCGGCAACAACGCCGATACCGACGTGTCTTTGCAGGAAGAAAATCCAGCGCAAGACGCTTTGATGCACAGCGCCACTGGCCAAGGCCAAGAAATCTTGGTGGCCAAGCAGGTGCTGATGCAATTTGGCGGTCTCAAAGCCATCAACATGGTGGACTTGAACATTCAGCGCGGCACCATCCACGGCTTGATCGGCCCCAACGGTTCCGGCAAAAGCACAATGATGAATGTCTTGACTGGCATTTACGTGCCCACTTCAGGCGCCATTGAATTTGACGGTCGCTCGGTGGTGGGACGCACCTCTTCAGACATCGCGCTGTCGGGCATTGCCCGTACCTTCCAAAACGTGCAACTGTTTGGCGAAATGACTGCCTTGCAAAACGTCCAAGTAGGTTTGCATCACACTTTCAAAAGCAATTTTGTCGATGTGGCATTGCACACTTCGCGCTACAACCGCGAAGCCCATGCCGCCACCGAGCGAGCGCTGGGTTTACTGCGCTTTGTCGGCTTGGCGGAACTGGCCAACGAAGAAGCCCGCAACCTGCCTTACGGTAAACAGCGTCTGCTGGAGATCGCTCGCGCTTTGGCGCTCGACCCGCAACTGCTGTTGCTCGACGAGCCCGCTGCAGGCCTGACCGCGCCCGACATCAAAGAGCTGGTTCAAATCATCCGCAAGATCCGCGACCATGGCATCACCGTGATCCTGATCGAGCACCACATGGATGTGGTGATGAGCATCTGCGACACCGTCTCGGTGTTGGACTTTGGCCAGAAGATCGCCGAAGGCGAACCCGCACAAGTGCAAGCCAACGAGAAGGTCATCGAAGCCTACCTCGGCGGCACTGCCACCTGATGGCCGAATGGAGTATCAAGACATGTTGAGTATCAAAAATCTGGAAGCAGGCTACGGCAAAGTGCATGTCCTGCATGGCATCAGCATCGATGTGCCCAAAGGCAAAGTGGTGACCCTGATCGGCTCCAATGGGGCTGGCAAGACCACCACCATGCGCGCTATCTCCGGCATGATCCAGCCCACCTCCGGCGAGATCACGCTGAACGGCAAGCGCATCGACGGCATGGAGTCGTACCATATCGCCAAGCTGGGTCTGGCCCACTCCCCTGAAGGTCGCCGTGTGTTCGCTACCATGACGGTGACTGACAACCTGACGCTGGGTGCCTTTCCACGACTGACCGGTAGCCGCCCCAAAGGCGATGTGGCCGGTGACCTGGACCGCGCGATGGACCTGTTCCCTCGGCTCAAGGAGCGCCGCAACCAGCTGGCCGGCACATTATCGGGCGGTGAACAGCAAATGCTGGCCATGGCCCGCGCAGTGATGCTGAACCCCGAAGTGGTTTTGCTCGACGAACCCTCCATGGGTCTGGCACCGATTCTGGTGGAAGAGGTCTTCAAGATCATCAGTCGACTGAAAGACCAAGGTGTGACCATGTTGCTGGTGGAGCAGTTCGCTGCAGCCGCCTTGAACGTGGCCGACTATGGCTATGTACTGGAAAACGGCCGTATCTCGGTGCATGGTGATGCAGAGCGGCTCAAAACCGACCCAGCTGTCAAAGCCGCCTACCTGGGCGGAGGGCATTGACCTGCACTGCCCGCAACGCGCCGGGTGAGCCGACCAAGCCGCGCAGCTGCGCGGCTTTTTTAATGGCGGGGGCTCGACAAGCGCCCAGAGTCACCGCTATGATTGACGTTTACGTAAACGTAAAGAGTTCCCATCCCCTTTCGGCCCGGAGACATGCATGACCGACTTATCCGCAGAATTCAAAGCACTGGCCAACTACCGCCCTACGAACAAGGTGCGATTTGTCACGGCCGCCAGCCTGTTTGACGGGCATGATGCGGCGATCAACATCATGCGTCGCATCCTGCAAAGCATGGGTGCAGAGGTGATCCATCTCGGGCACAACCGATCGGTGGATGAGGTGGTCACCGCAGCCTTGCAAGAAGACGCACAGGGCATTGCCATCAGCTCTTACCAGGGCGGGCACAACGAATACTTCAGCTACATGGTGGACCTGCTCAAGGCCCGTGGCGGTGAGCACATCCAGGTGTTTGGCGGCGGTGGCGGCGTGATTGTGCCGGCCGAGATTCGCGCTTTGGCCGACAAAGGCGTGCGCATTTTCAGTCCCGAAGACGGCCAAAAAATGGGCCTGGCCGGGATGATTGGCGAGATGGTCATGCGCTGCGACCAAGACGTGAGCCCCCTGGCCCCGAAAACCGTGGA
The DNA here is from genome assembly GCA_947454355.1 of Comamonadaceae bacterium. Classification (GTDB taxonomy): domain Bacteria; phylum Pseudomonadota; class Gammaproteobacteria; order Burkholderiales; family Burkholderiaceae_C; genus Limnohabitans_A. The sequence goes on along the minus strand of CANGKR010000077.1, from coordinate 8,754 downwards.
TGCGATTCAGGGTCACGGCGAGATGAACTGGCGTGCACTGGCGCAACTGATCACCGCTTTAGAGAATGACAAAGCCGATGCCAGCGTGGTCAAGGCCGTGCGCGAACAAGCTGCAAGCAAAAAAGTGCCCGTGTTGGGCATCACCGGCACTGGCGGTGCGGGCAAGTCTTCACTCACGGATGAATTGATCCGCCGCCTGCGCCTGGACCAAGGCGATGCGCTGCGCGTAGCCGTGATCTCGATCGATCCATCCCGCCGCAAAAGCGGTGGTGCGCTGCTGGGCGACCGCATCCGCATGAACGCCATCTCGCCGTGGTCACAAGGCCCCCGCGTGTTCATGCGCTCGCTGGCCACGCGTGACTTTGGCAGTGAAATTTCGGCCGCCCTCCCCGACGTGGTGGCGGCCTGCAAGGTGGCCGGCTTTGATGTGATCGTGGTCGAAACCTCGGGCATTGGTCAAGGCGACGCGGCCATCGTGCCGCATGTGGACGTGCCCATGTACGTGATGACGCCCGAGTTTGGCGCGGCCAGCCAGCTCGAAAAAATCGACATGCTGGACTTTGCCGAATTCGTAGCCATCAACAAGTTCGATCGCAAAGGTTCGTCTGACGCCCTGCGCGACGTGGCCAAGCAGGTGCAACGCAACAAGGAAGCCTGGACCGTCCCGACCGAGCAGATGCCGGTGTTGGGCACCATGGCGGCGCGCTTCAACGACGACGGCGTGACCGCGCTCTACCAAGCGCTGAAAACCCGCCTGGCCGAGCTGGGCATGCCCACCACCGAAGGCCGCTTGCCCGTGGTCAACGTGCGCCACAGCACCCACCAAAACCCCGTTGTGCCATCGGCCCGCACCCGCTATTTGGCCGAGATCAGCGACACCGTGCGCGGCTACAAAAAGCGCGCCATCGCCCAAGCCCGCCTGGCCCGCGAGATTCAGCAACTGCGCGCTGCGGCCCGCATGCTCGAAGATGGCAAACCCGGCCGCGCTCGCGCAGCCGAAGCCGCCATCGACCTGGCTGTGGCCCGCGAAGAAACCCAAGACCCCACCGCCAAAAAGCTGCTGGCCCAGTGGCCCGACATGCAAAAAGCCTACGCTGGCGACGAGTACGTGGTCAAAATTCGCGACAAGGAAATCCGCACGGCACTCACCACCAAGTCGCTCAGTGGTACGACAATCCGCAAGGTGGCGCTGCCTCAATACGAAGACGATGGCGAAGTGCTCAAGTGGCTGATGCTGGACAACGTGCCCGGCAGCTACCCCTACACCGCTGGCACCTTTGCCTTCAAGCGCGAAGGCGAAGACCCCACCCGCATGTTTGCCGGTGAAGGCGATCCCTTCCGTACCAACCGACGCTTCAAGCTGGTGAGCGAAGGCCTGCCCGCCAAGCGCTTGTCTACCGCGTTCGACTCGGTCACGCTCTACGGCAACGACCCCGACCTGCGGCCCGACATCTACGGCAAGATCGGCAACTCGGGCGTGAACGTGGCCACGCTCGACGACATGAAGGTGCTGTATTCTGGCTTTGACCTGTGCAACCCCACCACCTCGGTGTCGATGACGATCAACGGCCCAGCGCCGTCGATCTTGGCCATGTTCATGAACACGGCCATCGACCAAAATCTCGATAAGTTCAAAGCCGAGAACGGCCGCGAGCCGACCGAAACCGAAGCGGCCAAAATCCGTGAATGGGTTCTGGCCAATGTGCGTGGCACGGTGCAGGCCGACATCTTGAAAGAAGATCAAGGCCAAAACACCTGCATCTTCTCGACCGAGTTTTCACTCAAGGTGATGGGCGACATTGCCCAGTACTTTGTGCACCACGACGTCCGTAACTTCTACTCGGTGTCCATCAGCGGATACCACATCGCCGAAGCCGGGGCCAACCCGATCAGCCAACTGGCCTTCACGCTCTCCAACGGTTTCACCTTTGTGGAAGCGTACCTGGCGCGTGGCATGCACATCGACGACTTCGCACCCAACCTGAGCTTCTTCTTCAGCAACGGCATGGACCCCGAATACACCGTGCTCGGACGCGTGGCCCGCCGCATCTGGGCCGTGGCCATGAAAGAGAAATACGGCGCGAACGAGCGCAGCCAAAAACTCAAGTACCACATCCAGACCTCGGGTCGTTCCTTGCACGCGCAAGAGATCCAGTTCAACGACATCCGCACCACCCTGCAGGCGCTGATCGCGATCTACGACAACTGCAACAGTCTGCACACCAACGCGTTCGACGAAGCCATCACCACGCCCACTGAAGACTCTGTGCGCCGCGCCATGGCGATCCAGATGATCATCAATCGCGAGTGGGGTCTGGCCAAAAACGAGAACCCAAGCCAAGGCGCCTTCATCATCGAAGAGTTGACCGAGTTGCTGGAAGAAGCCGTGCTGGCCGAGTTCGAAAAGATCGCCGAGCGTGGCGGTGTGTTGGGTGCGATGGAAACCGGCTACCAGCGTGGCAAGATCCAAGACGAGTCCATGCACTACGAGATGCTCAAGCACACGGGTGAACTGCCCATCATCGGCGTGAACACCTTCCGCAACCCCAAGGGCGACGAAGTCCTGGAAAGCTTGGAGCTGGCCCGCTCGACCGAGGAAGAAAAGCAGTCGCAGCTCCAACGCCTGAACGACTTCCACACCCTGCACGCCAAAGAATCACCGGCCATGCTCAAGCGTTTGCAGCAAGCCGTGATCGACAACGGCAACGTGTTTGAAGTGCTGATGGATGCGGTGCGGGTGTGCTCACTGGGCCAAATCACCAACGCCTTGTTTGAGGTGGGTGGTCAGTACCGGCGCAATATGTGAAGCCTACTGATGCCAGGAATGATGAACATTCAAATTGAATGACATGAAGTAGTCACAAACCTTATCCATGATTCACAAGTTGATGTTTCATTAACTTGGAGAAACCATGAATCAATGGAAATTTGCTGGCTTTTTAGCCGCAGTTACGCTCGCAGCTTGCAGCAATAGCGCCCCACCACCACCCAAAAACGTGATTTTTTTCTTGGGTGATGGGATGGGAATGACCACCATGACGGCCAGCCGCATCTACGCTGTAGGTGAAGATGGTGAGTTGACGATGGATACGCTGCCTGAAACCGCGTTCATCAAAACGTTTTCAAACGATGCGCAAGTCACGGATTCGGCTCCTTCTATGGCAGCCTACATGACCGGCGTGAAAATGAATAACGAAGTTGTATCGATGTCTCCCGAGACCGTTGCAACTTCCCCTGGTAAAGACTCAACAACAGGTGTTTCTAACAGTGTGAATAATTGCGCTGCGGGTAACGGCAAACCAGTTGAAACTTTGCTTGAATTGGCCATTGCAAAAGGCTTAGCGACTGGCGTTGTCTCCACAGCACGACTGACACACGCCACCCCCGCAGTGACTTATTCACACATCTGCAACCGAAACGCTGAATATGAAATCGCACGCCAAGCAGTTCCAGGCGGTGCGGGTTTTAACACCGCATTAGGCAGCGGTGTTGACATCCTCATGGGTGGCATCAGCCAATACTGGGTTCCATTCAACGCCAGTGGCAGCGATGCGGCTAAAAAAGGCCGCCCAGATGGTCGTGATCTTGTGGCCGAGATGAAGTCCAAAGGCTATACCTTTGTGAGCGACAAAACGACTTTCGATTCAGCCCCTACGACGCCTGGCTCCAAAATTTTTGGCCTGTTCGACCAAGCATTTTCTCAAGGTCACATGTCTTACGATCTGGACCGGGATCCAAGCAAAGAGCCAAGTTTGGCCGAAATGACTACCAAATCTATGGACTTGTTGTCCAAAAAGGGGAAGGGATATTTCCTCATGGTTGAAGGTGGCCGTATTGATCACGCACTGCATGACACCAATGCCAAACGTACACTTCACGATACTTTGGCGTTTGATAACGCCATCAAGGCAGCCATCGCCAAGGCCAAGGAAACCGACCCCACCATGGCTAATACTTTGATCGTGGTGACCGCTGACCATGACCACACAATGCTCATGCAAGGTTATTCAAAAATCACAGGTAAAACAACTGCATCCTCGCCAGGTATTTTGGGCTTGCTGCGCAGCTATGTTGACGGTGCTCTGAGCAAAGATGCTGATGGCTCACCATTCACCATTCTGGGATTTGGCAACGGCCCCAACCGCGTCTCCGACAGAACCACCGTGGCCAATCTGGATGATGCAACCGTGAGTGCCAACAACTACCTGCAAGAATCCGCCATCAAAACTGGACTGGGTTCTGAAACTCACGGAGGAGCCGATGTTTTCCTCGGTGCTGTCGGCATGTACGCCGATCAATTCAAAGGCGTCCTTGACAACACTGCTGTATTCGGCATTGTCAAGAAGGCCTTGGGGCTTTGATCCACCTATCTGGAGAACATGATGAAACAAATTTTAATTTCTGCATTGCTTGCCGGCGTTTATGCTTCAGCTTTTGCAGCGGGTGAAGCCAAAAATGTGATTTTCTTCCTGGGCGACGGGATGGGCCCGGTGACCGTTACAGCAGCGCGCATATTCAAATATGGCGAAGCAGGTCAATTGACAATGGACACCTTGCCACGTACAGCCCGTGTCAAGACTTATTCTTTAGACGCACAAACAACTGACTCCGCCCCATCTATGGCCGCCTACATGACAGGCGTCAAAATGAAGAACGAAGTCGTGTCCATGTCACCAGAAACAGTGGCGACGCCACCCGGTAAGGATGCAACGACTGGTGTGAGCAATTCAATCAACAACTGCGCAAGTACCAACGGCAAATCCGTACCTACTTTGCTGGAACAGGCGATCAGTAATAAAAAAGCCACGGGCGTGATCAGCACGGCACGATTGACTCATGCGACGCCCGCAGTGACCTATTCGCACATCTGCAATCGCAATGCAGAGTATGAAATTGCTCGTCAAGCTGTGCCTGGTGGCGCCGGATACAACACGGCCTTGGGAGGCGGAATCGACTTCTTTATGGGCGGCATCAGCCAATACTGGGTTCCATTCAATGCCGCCGGCAGTGACGCTGCTAAAAAGGGCCGTCCTGATGGTCGCGACTTGGTGAGCGAGATGAAAGCCAACAAGTACACTTTTGTCAATGACAAAGCAACTTTTGATGCTGCCCCGACGACAGCAGGCACCAAGATTTTCGGTCTGTTCGATCAAGCCTTCGCACAAGGACACATGTCCTATGAATTAGACCGCGATCCCGCCAAAGAACCCAGCCTCGCTGAAATGACCACCAAGGCCATAGACTTGTTGTCAAAAAACAGTAACGGCTACTTCCTGATGGTCGAAGGTGGTCGCATCGACCATGCGCTGCATGGCACCAATGCCAAACGCGCTCTGGTGGACACCATAGCTATGGATGATGCCATCAAGGCTGCTTTGGCCAAAGTCGATTTGACCAACACGTTGGTGGTGGTGACTGCGGATCATGACCACACCATGGTGTTTAACGGTTATCCCAAAAAGGGCAATCCGATTTTGGACATCGTTCGAAGCTACACAGATGGTCAACCCTCTAAAGACGCTGACGGCAAGACATTCACGACCTTGGTGTTTGGTCAAAGTCCCAACCGACCATCCGCCCGAGCAGATGTAGATTCAGCAACAGCCCTCGGTAACGATTACCTGCAAGAAGGTACCATCAAAGTAGGAAATGGCAATGAGTCACATGGTGGAGGCGACGTACGCTTGCATGCAACTGGTGCGGGCTCTTCAATCTTTAAAGGCACCATTGACAACACCAAGGTTTTCACACTGGTGAAAAATGCATTCGGTTTTTAATTGATCCTCTTCACTCTCAAGCCGACAAGCCCAGCTTGTCGGCTTTTTTCTATTCTTCCACATCAAAACGCATGTACAAAATTGTTCACTTCTTGCTTGTGTCTTGGGTCGCAGGACTTGCATTCGCTTCTAACGCACAAACTCAGTCCTCCTCAGCTCCAATCAAACCTGTAACTGCAACTACGGCAGCTCTGGTCGATCTGGATGCACGCGTTTCGGTTGAGACCAAGTCAATTGGTTCAGATGGCGTCACACGCACCAGTCAATACGGTGAGACTTTGATGCGGCGTGGTCAGCAAGTATGGATGCAACGCATTCGTCCAAAGCAAAACCATGAACATGATCACGACAAAGAGAGTTCAGACCATAAGCACCTCGATCCATATTCTGGGGGACGTCTGATCAGCCTTTCTGAAGGCAAGCCCCAGTTGAACCTTGTACTCCCCGATAAAAAGCAAATAGTGAATATTCCATCTGTGGAGTTTGGCAATATGGGGTTTGATGGCTCTTGGGAGAAAGCTTATTACCTGATATCTTTACAAGAATTCCTTCGCTCCAAGTTCTTTAAAGTCACTCCCCGTAAAAGCGAATTTCCAGAAGCGGTGTGGTACGAAAGAAAAGGTGATGTCAACGAGTCCATTCTTTGGGACAATAAAAAAATGATTCCGCGAGTCATCGAGTCGAGCAACGCTCAAGGAACTCAATGGCGTCGCATTACCGTTACTCTGAATAGCAGCCTTGAGAATTCAGTGCCCTGGCGCGAATCTGTCGTCAAAAATTACGATCAAATGCGTTATTCGGATTTTCTGGATTGAATACTGCTGGCTCCAAGACATCTCTTTGCTGCAATGGCTTCACTGTGACCGAGGTTGTCGCTTAGCAATGAAAGATGGGCTGATGGGGAACGGCACTTTCCCCATCTACAATGTTCTTCTATGCAAATGCTTTTTGTTGCCGATCCGCTCGCTTCCTTCAAGATTTACAAGGACACCACTTTTGCGATGATGCGGGAGGCGCAAAAGCGCGGGCATCAAGTCTCAGCTTGCGAAATGAGCACCGTCTGCTGGCAGCAAGGCCAGCCGGTCTCGGCTTGGGTGCAGGACATCCAATTGACGGGTGACCACACTGAGTGGTACCGCGTGAGCGAAACACGCCGCGCTGCACTGAAAAGCTTTGATGCAGTGGTGATGCGCAAAGACCCACCTTTTGACAGCGAGTACTTTTACGCCACCCATTTGCTCAGCCAAGCCGAGCGGGAAGGGGCCAAGGTATTCAACAGTCCAGCCGCTTTACGCAACCATCCGGAAAAGTTGGCGATTCTGGAGTTCCCGCAATTCATCGCGCCCACCTTGGTCACTAAAAATGAGCAAGACATTCGAGCCTTTCATGCCGAGCACGGAGACATCATCCTCAAGCCACTGGACGGCATGGGGGGCATGGGTATTTTCAAAGTAGGCGCCGATGGCTTGAACTTGGGGGCCATCATCGAAACCCTCAACCAAGGCGGTCAGCAAACTGTGATGGTGCAAAAGTTTTTGCCTGGCATTGCACAGGGCGACAAGCGTGTGCTGCTCATCGGCGGCAAGCCCGTGCCCTACTGCTTGGCACGCATCCCGCAAGGGGGTGAGGTGCGTGGCAACCTTGCTGCTGGCGGCAAGGGTGTGGCACAACCCATCTCAACACGCGACCGCGAAATTGCCGAGGCCTTAGGCCCCATTTTGATGGCACGTGGTTTGATGCTGGTGGGTCTGGACATCATTGGTGACAGCCTGACGGAAATCAACGTGACCAGCCCGACCTGCTTTCAGGAAATCACCGACCAGATGGGCTGTGATGTGGCAGCATTGTTCTTGGATGCTGTGGAAGCGGCTCTGTAAGAACTGGGTTGCTCATCACGCTTGAGCCATCCACCGCATTCACCACATCTCCGTCTTGAAAAGTGTAAACCAGCAAAGGCGTCAAGGCGGTCCAGATTTCATCGGTGGTCAAAGGAGCGGTGACCACGATCGCCACGCGGTCTGTTGGTCGTGTGTGTTCGGCAAAGTTCACTTGCAGTTCATCATCGCTCAAGGTCGCTTGCTTGAAAGGATGTCTGCGCAGCACGTAGTGCAATTGGGTACTGGCATGGGCCCACAATGCCTGGCCATTGGACAGCAAGAAGTTGAAGGTGCCGTGCTTGGCTATCTGCGGCACCAGCTCGCTCAGGGTGAGTGACAACTCCTGCACACTGGGTACGCTGGCATGCGACTTGGCCAGCTCCTGCATCAACCAGCAAAATGCACGTTCGCTGTCGGTTTGCCCGACGGGCTTGAAGTTGCCATGCAAGTGCGGCGTATAGTTTTCCAGGTTGCCATTGTGGGCAAACACCCAGTACCGGCCCCACAGTTCGCGTACAAAGGGATGGCAGTTTTCAAGCGAGACCAACCCTTGTGTAGCTTTACGGATGTGCGCCACCACGTTTTGACTTTGAATCGGGTAACGACGGATCAAGTCGGCAATGGGCGAGTTGCTCGCACTTTGGTGGTCGACAAAATGGCGAACCCCTTGTCCTTCAAAAAAAGCGATGCCCCAACCATCAGCGTGGTGATCGGTGGCACCACCTCTTTGCGCAAACCCCGAAAAACTGAAAGTCACATCGGTCGGGGTATTGCAATTCATGCCCAGCAGTTGGCACATCGGGGTTCCTCGTTCATGAAATTCATTCTGCCTCGTCCTGAGGTGTCTTGAGTTGCCAAGCGGCCAGCAGAGCCAACGCCATCAGCAGGGCCAAAAACACAAAAGTCTCATTGAGCGCCATCAATCGAAGTGGCGCTTGATCGTTGGAGGTCAAGCTCACACCGTGTTCGGCCAGTCGCCACTGCAACACGATGGCGCACACACTCACCCCGGCCGCACCGCCCAGCATGCGCATGAAGTTAATCACGCTCGATCCTTGCGGGATCAAAGGGCGGGCCAAACTTCGCAAGGAGCCCGAGTT
>CANGKR010000076.1 GCA_947454355.1 Comamonadaceae bacterium | reverse complement strand
CGCAGGACCTTCATCAAGCGGTCGTGCAATTGAAGTTGCTGGTAATTGCTGCGCAGGGCCATTGCGTCACGGACCGCCTTGGGGCTTTGCTGCCAATGGATCAGGTGCCAGGTGCTCAGGTCCAAAAAAACGCTGCTGGGCACTTCGCGGCCTTCGGGGCCGATGTGTTTGTAACCCAACAGTGGCATGAGGTGGGTCAAGCTCAGTTGCTTGTCGTAATCGGTGCCGCCAATATGCACACCGCTTGTGGCCAGAATGTCACCTTGTCGGTTTTTTCGGTTTTGTCGCGCTGGCCCCAATCGCACCACTGTGAAGTCCGAAGTGCCGCCTCCAATGTCCACCACCAGCACCAAACGCTCGCGGTCCAAGCGGCGTTCGTAATCCAGTGCAGCGGCTATGGGTTCCAGTTGGAAGCGAATGTCGTCAAATCCCAGCTTCTGGGCGACTTCGAGCAGCATTCGCTGCGCGAGTTGGTCGCGTTCAGGGTCACCGTCGACGAAATGCACAGGGCGGCCCAGGACCAAGAGGCGAGGCATTTCACCCAACTTCACTTGGGTACGCTGGACCATTTCGCCTAAAAACAGGCCAATGATGTCTTGAAAGCTCACCAACTCATTGTTGACCAGGGTCTTGTCCATCAGCAACGGGCTGCCCAGCAGGCTTTTGAGCGAACGCATCAAACGGCCATCGTGCCCGGCCAAATACAAAGCCAATGCTTCACGCCCGAAGTGGGTGGAACCGGTTTCGGCATCGAAAAACAAGGCTGTGGGCATCGTCGTGTGCGTACCTTCCAGAGCCACCAATGCCGCGGTCTGCTGGCCACGCGACCATGACACCGCCGAATTGGAGGTGCCAAAGTCGATACCGAGGGTGGTTGAATGGATCGTCATACCGGCCTGAAGAAAGGTGTGCGGATTCTGGCACAGTGGCTAACCTGAATGCAGACGCCAAGCGCCATGCTGCCTTGATATACTGAATTTCAAGGCGGTACCCGTGCCCGCCAGTTCTGTGCACCTCAGCGCGGAGCCTTCCAACCCTGATTTCGTCAAGTTCGGGCCACCCTGCATGACCCGAAGAAAGTAGCTGCATGTCCGCCCCATTTGCGCCCCAGCGCCCAAGCCTCCACCCTTTGTTTCCCGCTTTGTTCTCCCCCGCAGGCTGCGTGCTGGCGTTGGCCTTTTTGCTCAGCGGCTGCCCTTCAGGTAATGCACCGGGCAGCCCTCCCGCCAATGCCCCAGGGGTTGCGCCCAGCGGGTCCGCTCCACCGCCCGCCGAAGTCAGCGTGGTCACGACCGCTTTCACTTCGGTGCCTTTGCAAAGTGAATTGCCAGGCCGCACCGAGGCTTTCCGAGTGGCCCAGGTACGGGCACGAGTGGCAGGCATTGTGCAGAAAATTCGCTTCGATGAAGGGCGGGACGTCAAAGAAGAACAAGACCTGTTCCAGATCGATGCCGCCCCCTACAAGGCCACTTTGGGCAGCGCCCAAGCCAGTTTGACCAAAGCTGAAGCCAACTTGACCCAAGCCCAAGCCTTGGCCGAGCGCAATAAGCCTTTGATCGACGCACAAGCCATCAGCCAACAGGAATACCTCAATTCGGTGGCCGCCTTCAAACAAGCTCAGGCAGATGTGGCTCTGGCCAAATCGGCCATCTATACAGCGCAATTGAATGTGGACTATGCCCAAGTGCGCTCGCCAATTTCAGGCCGCATCGGCCGACCGCTGGTGACTGAAGGCGCTTTGGTCGGTCAAGGAGAAGCCACGCCCCTGGCTATCGTGCAGCAAATCGACCCGATTTATGTGAATTTCACCCAGTCGGCGACCGAAGTGATGCGCCTGCGCACAGCTTTGCAAAACGGTCATCTGCAAGGCACACCCGCCAGCAAAGCCTCAGTGGTGCAACTGGTTTTAGAAGATGGGCGTATCTACTCGCTACCAGGACAGTTGCTGTTTTCTGATTTGACGGTGGATGCCAGTACAGGCCAAGTGACTCTGCGCGCCAAGTTCCCAAATCCGAAAGCGTTGTTGTTGCCAGGCATGTTTGTGCGTGTGCAAACCCAACAAGCCACAGCCACAAATGCCATATTGCTGCCTCAGCAGGCGGTATTGCGTTCCAGCGAAAGCGACAGTGTCAAAGTCGTCGCACCCGATGGCAAAGTCAGCGTCCGCAAGGTCAAGGTCCAAGGCAGTCGTGAGGGCCAGTGGGTTGTGCTGGAAGGATTGAAAGAAGGCGAGATGGTGGTGGTCGAAGGCTTTCAAAAAATGAAGGGTGATGCCCCCGTCAAGCCTGTGCCGTGGAAGCCCGCTCCCGCAGCCACTGACTCTGCGGCACCTGCTCCAGCTTTACGTCCTTGAGGATTCAACATGGCACGTTTCTTCATTGACCGCCCGATTTTTGCCTGGGTGATCGCCCTCTTCGTGATGGCCATGGGCAGGGTGGCTATCACCCAACTGCCCGTCGCGCAATACCCGGCAGTGGCGCCGCCCTCCATCGTTGTTTCGGCCTCCTACCCCGGGGCCTCTGCGGAAACCTTTGAAAACAGCGTCCTGTCCGTCATTGAGCGGGAGATGAACGGCTCGCCCGGTTTGCTCTACATGGAGTCGGTGGCCCAAGCCGACGGCACTGGCACCATCACGTTGAGTTATGAGCCCGGCACCAACCCTGACCTGGCGCAGGTGGATGTGCAAAACCGGCTCAGTCGGGCTTCGCCGCGACTACCGCAAACCGTCACACAACAAGGCGTACGGGTTGACAAGTCCCGATCGAACTTTTTGCTGTTCACCATCTTGTCGTCCAGCAATCCGGATTTCAATCCGGTGGCTTTGGGTGACTACGCTTCGCGCAACATCCTGCCCGAAATTCAAAGGGTGCCTGGCGTCGGTCAGGCCCAGTTGTTCGGCACCGAAAGGGCCATGCGCATTTGGATCGATCCGGCCAAACTGGTGGGTTACCGTTTAGCAGCCTCTGATGTGTCTGCGGCCATTGCGGCGCAAAACGCACAGGTTGCTTCAGGCACCATGGGTGACTTGCCCAATCTGCCCGGGCAATCGATTTTTGCCACCGTGGTGGTCAAAGGGCAACTGACCAGCACGCAAGAATTTGGAAACATTGTGCTCAGAGCCAATTCCGACGGATCGGCCGTGCGGCTTAAAGACGTGGCCCGCATCGAGTTGGGCGCACAAAATTACGGCTCGCAAACCCGTCTGAATGGCAATGCATCCAGCGGCATCGGCGTGCAGCTCTCGCCCACGGGCAACGCGCTGGCCACAGCCAAGGCTATTCGCAAACGTCTGGACGAGCTAGCGCCCTACTTCCCACCGGGTGTGTCGGCCACTATTCCCTACGACAGCTCCAAGTTCGTGGAAATTTCTATCAAGCAAGTGGTGGAAACTTTGCTGGAAGCGGTGTTTCTGGTCTTCTTGGTGATGTTTTTGTTTTTGCAGAACATCCGCTACACCATCATCCCGACCTTGGTGGTGCCCATCACGCTGATGGGCACGTTTGCTTGTTTGTTTGCTCTGGGCTATTCGATCAACGTGCTGACCATGTTTGCCATGGTGCTGGTGATCGGCATTGTGGTGGACGATGCGATTGTGGTGGTGGAAAACGTCGAACGCATCATGAACGAGGAAGGCTTGCCGCCCCTGGCCGCTACGCGCAAGGCCATGGGCCAGATCTCCGGCGCGATCGTCGGTGTGACGGTCGTTTTGGTTTCGGTGTTCATTCCATTGGCCTTTTTCAAGGGCTCGATCGGCAATATTTACCGCCAGTTTTCTGCGGTGATGGTGATCTCCATTCTGATCTCGGCTTTCATGGCCTTGTCATTCACTCCGGCCTTGTGCGCCACTTTACTTAAGCCGGTCCAAGCGGGCCATGCGCATGCCGCTAAAGGTTTCTTTGGCTGGTTCAATCGAGGCTTTGGCCGTACCACCCGCACCTACGAAGGCTGGGTGGCCAAGTTGATTCAGCGTTCTGGTCGCATGCTGGTTGTGTATTTGGCCATCGTCGTCGCCATGGTGCTGCTGTTCAACCGATTGCCCACCTCCTTTTTGCCCAACGAAGATCAGGGCAATATTTTGGTCAACGTGCAATTGCCACCTGGCGCCACGGTCAACCGCACGAAAAACGTGATGGATTCCGTGGAAGCCTACATGCTCAAGCAACCCGAAGTGCAAAGCATGGTCAGCGTGCTGGGCTTCAGTTTTGCAGGCACTGGACAGAACGCGGCACTGGGTTTCATTACCCTCAAAAATTGGGATGACAGGCCAGGCGCAGGCCACACGGCGCAAGCCTTGGCAGGGCGTGCCTTTGGGGGCTTGATGGGCATCAAGGATGCGTTCATCTTTCCAGTCAGTCCACCGCCCATTCCAGAATTGGGCCGTGCCAACGGTTTTGCCTTCCGTTTGCAAGACCGGGGCGGCTTGGGGCACGACGCCTTGCTGGCTGCGCGCAATCAAATGTTGGGCATGGCCTCCAAAAGTCCGATCCTGAAAGGCATGCGTCCTGATGGACTTGAAGATGCATCGCAACTGCAACTGCAAATCGACCGGGACAAAGCCAGCGCTTTGGGCGTGAGTTTCACTGCGATCAACTCGGCCTTGTCCACAGCTTTGGGATCGGCATATGTGAATGACTTTCCCAATGCAGGTCGCTTGCAGCGGGTGGTGGTACAAGCCGAAGCGGGATCTCGAATGCAGGCCGAAGACCTGCTCAAAATCAACGCTTTGAACGCGCAGGGTCAGCCTGTGCCATTGGCTTCGTTTGCCCGCACCGAGTGGATCACCGGACCGATGCAAACTGTACGCTACAACGGCTATCCGACCATGCGCATTGCAGGCGAGCCCGCCCCCGGCCAGAGCACGGGTGCGGCCATTGCTGAAATGGAGAGCTTGGCCCGTCAACTGCCCCCAGGCTTTGCCTTTGAATGGACAGGCCAGTCTTACGAAGAAAAGCTCTCGGGCTCCACGGCTTTGATTTTGTTTGCCTTCTCCCTGCTGGCTGTGTTCTTGTGTTTGGCGGCTTTGTACGAAAGCTGGTCGATCCCATTTTCAGTGATTCTGGTGGTGCCACTCGGCGTGTTGGGTGTGACCTTGGCGACCACCATGCGGGGTCTAGAGAACGACATTTATTTCAAAGTGGGGTTAATTACCATCATTGGCTTGTCGGCTAAGAACGCCGTCTTGATCATCGAGTTTGCCAAGGACTTGCATGCCCAAGGCAAAGACTTGGTGAGTGCAGTGCTCGAAGCCGTGCACCTGAGGTTCCGCCCGATCCTGATGACATCACTGGCGTTCATTTTGGGTGTGTTGCCCTTGGTGGTGGCCAGTGGTGCGGGTTCGGCCAGTCAGCGCGCGATTGGCACGGGGGTGATGGGCGGCATGATCACAGCAACGAGTTTGTCGGTGTTTTTTGTTCCTGTCTTTTTTGTGGTGGTCCGGAGGATCTTCAAAGGCAGCGAACGGCAACGGAAAATGTATGCCCATGAACCATGGATGGATGCCCCCATGAGCCCGACCAAGGAGTCGACATGAGATCGCACCTCATCCTGGGCATCACTTTGAGCGCTTGCGCCCTTTCGGCTTGCGTTAATTTGGCGCCTGACTACACACGCCCCGCTCTGCCTGTTCCTGCCCAGTTTGCATGGGGAACAGACTCCCCCACACACTTGCAGGACCCATCCCTATTTTTCAAGGATGCTTCACTGCAAGCGCTGATGGCCTTGGCCCTACAAAACAACCGCGACCTGCGCGTGGCGGCTTTGAGCATTGACGCCGCGCAAGCCCAACTGGGCGTGCGCCAGGCCGATTTGCTGCCCACTTTCAATGTAGGCGTGAATGGTTTGCGCCAAACCACCCTGGCTGGCACCACCACCAGCAACTACACCACAGGCCTGTCAGTTGCCGCCTACGAATTGGACTTGTTCCAACGACTGCGCAACCTCTCTGAGGTGGCGAGAGGGCAATTGCTCGCCAGTGAGCAAGCCAGGCAAACTGTGCATATCAGCTTACTGGCCTCGGTGGCGACCACCTACCTGGCTTGGCAAAGCGATGCCGCGCAACTGGACTTGACAGATAAAACCCTCAAGACGCGCGAAGAGTCGGTCAAGCTTTTGCAGATGCGTTTCGATCGTGGCGCCAGCTCTTTGCTGGACTTACGCTCAGCTCAATCTTTGCTCGAATCGGCAAGAATCACTCGGGCGCAACTTCAGCGACAAAAGCAGCTGGATGAAAACGCTTTGATCCTGTTAGTCGGGCAACCGTTACCCGTTGCCCTGCGCAACCCAACGAGCCCGGACTTCAGGCAAGCGGCCATCGCGGATTTGCCTGTCGGTTTATCGTCCGAGGTTTTGCTGCGACGCCCAGATGTGGCACAAGCCGAGTTCCTGCTGCAAGCGAGTAATGCCAACATCGGCGCGGCTCGAGCGGCCTTTTTCCCTAAGATCAGCCTGACCGGCAGCTTGGGCTTGGCCAGCAATGACTTGATGCGTTTGTTCAAAAGTGGCCCCACGGCTTGGAGCTTCACGCCACAAATTTTGGAACCCCTGTTCGATGCCGGGCGCAATGAAAGCAACCTGAAGCTGGCCCGAGTCAACCGTGAAATTGCTCAAGCGCAGTACGAAAAAGCCATCCAGTCGGCTTTCAAAGAAGTATCTGACGCCTTGACGGCACGGGCGACTTTGATGGAGCAATGGTCAGCACAAAAATCACTGACTCAGATCGAGATGGACCGGGTCAAGTTGGCGCAACTGCGCTTTCAGCAGGGTTCTATCAGTTACCTTGATGCGCTGGACGCCGAGCGTGCAGGGTTTGCTGCGCAGCAGGCTTTGATCCAGATCGAGACCCAATATACGCAAAACATGGTCACGCTGTACCGTGCTTTGGGCGGTGGCTGGGCACCAGCTTCCTGAGTTTCAACCCGCGCGCTGCTTCAACCCACTCGCTGGAATGTGGCCGCACTGGCATGTGACCAGTAACGTTGGAACACATCAGGCCAATCGGTGCTGGCTTGCAACAAGGCACCAGTCTGGATGGCGGGCATCAACTCCGACAAAGGACGCGTTTCGAACTCGCTCAAACGTCGCTCGATGTGGTGCAAGTCCAGTTCAGACGGCGAATGCAATCCGGCCGACTGCATCAGCTCTTGCAAAGATTCCAAAGTGTGTTGGTGGAAGTTCTTGACCCGTTCGGCCTTGCTGGGCACCACCAAGGCCATTTGTCGCTGGGGGTCCTGGGTGGTAACGCCTGTAGGGCAGTTGCCCGTGTGACAAGTCTGCGCCTGAATGCAACCCAGCGCAAACATGAAGCCGCGGGCGCTGTTGCACCAATCGGCACCTAAAGCCAATGTGCGGGCTACATCGAATCCGCTGATGATTTTGCCGCTGGCGCCCAAACGTATGCGATCGCGCAGGTTGACGCCCACCAAAGTGTTGTGCACCAGCCGCAGGCCTTCAAGCATGGGCATGCCCATGTGGTCCGAGAACTCCAATGGTGCCGCACCAGTGCCGCCTTCGGCGCCGTCCACCACAATGAAATCAGGTGTGGTGCCGCTTTCTTGCATGGCTTTGACAATGGCAAACCACTCCCAGGGGTGCCCCACACACAGTTTGAAGCCTACTGGCTTGCCTGCGCTGAGTTCACGCAACTTTCGGATGAAAGCCATCATCTCTAAGGGCGTGTTGAAACTGCTGTGTGAAGCAGGCGAAACGCAGTCCTGCCCCATGGGCACGCCTCGCGCCTCGGCAATTTCTGCAGTGACCTTGGGGCCTGGCAACACACCGCCATGGCCTGGCTTAGCACCCTGACTGAGTTTGATCTCGATCATTTTGACTTGGGGGTTTAGCGCATTGATCACGAACTTTTCGTCGTTGAAATGCCCGTCATCATCCCGGCAACCGAAGTAGCCCGAGCCCAACTCCCAGATCAAGTCGCCCCCGTGGGTTCGGTGGTGGCGTGAAATTGAGCCCTCGCCCGTGTCATGGGCAAAGCCACCCATCTTGGCACCCAAGTTCAAGGACATGATGGCGTTCGCACTCAGCGCTCCAAAGCTCATGGCTGAGATGTTGAACAAACTGATGTCATAAGGCTGTGTGCAGTCAGCGCCACCCACACGCACACGGAAATCATGGCCAGCGATCGCCGTGGGGGCGACCGAGTGGTTGATCCACTCATAGCCTGCAGCACGCACATCCAGTTGGGTACCGAAAGGTCGGCTGTCCGATGCGCCCTTGGCGCGGGCATACACCAGCGAGCGCTGGGCGCGCGAAAAAGGGGCGGCTTCGGCGTCGCTCTCGATGAAGTACTGGCGCAGTTCAGGCCTTATGAACTCCAGCAAAAAGCGCATGTGACCCAGAATCGGGTAGTTACGCAAAATTGCATGACTTTTTTGCTGCAGGTCGTGCAAGCCGACCACGATCAGAAAGGCAAAAATCCAAACGACCAAACCCCATTGCCCGGTAGCGACAAAATAAAAAGCCGACCACACAAAGCCCGCGATGGAGAGCACAAAAGTGCTGTAACGCACTGGGAAAATGGCATTGATCGCATCCATCCGAATATCTCCAAAAATGATTCTTTGGCATATTAACCAGCTTGGACCGATTGGCCTAGTTAAACTTGACCCATGTCACGCCTGATGGGCATTGCCGCCCCCCTCCCCTTGTTTGTCGTGCCGTCCAGGGCCACGGGGGTACGCTTGGCCTTGGTTGTGGCTTTCGCCATTGGAGCGTGTATGCTGACAGGGTGCAGCACGCCTGGACGAGCCCCGTCTGTTGCCAACTCAGCGCATGAAGCCACGGCCGCTAGGCTGAGCCCAGAACAAGCCAGAGATGTCACGGTCTACGCCATCGGCTTGGTGGGTACGCCCTACAAATGGGGCGGCAACACCCCCGATTCGGGATTTGACTGCAGTGGCTTGATTGCCCATGTCTACCAAAAAAGTGCACAATTCAAATCCCCTCGCACGGTGGCCGAACTCAAGGACTGGGGCATGCCAATCGCCTCCGAGGCCATTCGCTCAGGAGATTTGATTGTGTTCAGCAAGGGGCGTGAAAGCACGCACGCTGGTATTTATGTCGGCGAAGGTCGATTTGTGCACGCGCCATCGACGGGCGGTCGTGTGCGTTTAGACCGATTCAATAGCCCGCATTGGGCCAGCTACACCATCAGCTTTCAACGCCCCTGAGGCAAGACCTGCGTCACCAGGCAACGCGCCGCAGCCAAGTCCCAACCAGCCCATCCACAACTTTTGAAAAACACAGGTCCCTGACAGTTGGAGGCTGGCGTAGCGCGTGACAACTCACCTGCGGCCTGACGCCGCAGCACATCCGCCAAGGTGGGCAAAGCCGTCACATCGATGCTGGCTTGCAAGAGGTCTCCCGCTTCGTGATCGGCATCGCGGGTATCGACCACCAGCAAGCCAACTTGCGCCAGATACTGACAAACCTCAGCGCTCCACTCCACCATCTTCGGGGTAAAAGCGCCGACTGCAGACACGAAGGCATCGGGCCGGGGATTCTGATTCATGACCACGCCTTGAGCCGAGGTGGTGGTGACCACCAAGGGGCAATGAGCCAAGGCCTCATCGGGGTCGTTTGCGAGATGCGCTTGCATGCCCAATTCTTGCGCATACTCGAGCAAGGCGCGAGCGCTGCTTTCGCTGCGGGAGGCAACCCATACTTCCTTCACACCCAGACCTTCATGAAAAGCCTCTAAGTGGGATCGCCCCTGCACACCCGCGCCTACGATCAACAAAGGCCCTTGTGGGCATGGCGCCAATGTTTGCGCTGCGAGCAAGGACACGGCAGCAGTGCGCCGGGCGGTGACCGTCGGCCCGTCAATCAGCATCAAGCGCTGACCGCTCAGGGCATCGACCAGCACGATGTCGCCTTGGATGGCAGGAAGACCGCGCAAATGATTGTCTGGGATGAAACTGATGATTTTGGTGATGGCCAGCGATTGATCAGCTGCTGGCATCACAAACAAACTTCCCCCGCCATGCAGGGGTTGCACAATGCGGGGTGGAACCTGCACAGACGGGTCTTGCAACAAGGTCTTGATTTCAAGGGCCAAGCGCCCATAGGGCAAGGCCGCAGCAGTTTGTGCCGGACTCAGGGTCTGGGACATGAAAGCCTCAAGCCGCAGCACCGACCTTGAGCTGAATGGCGCCCACGCCTTCAATCTGCCCGTCAATGACATCACCCTCGACCACAGGGCCGACACCCTCAGGGGTGCCCGTATAAATCAGGTCGCCGGGCTGCAAGTGATAGAACAAAGACAAATCCGCGATGATTTCGCGGATGTTCCAGATCAGTTTGTCCACGTTGGAATGCTGCTTGACTTGGCCATTGACGCTCAAAGACAAATCGGCCTGCTCAATCACCACACCTGGACGATGCACAATCTCGCTGCAAACGGCGGAGTCTTGCACGTCCTTGCCCAAATCCCAAGGGCGGCCTTTGTCGCGCGCTTGCAATTGCAAGTCGCGCCGTGTCATGTCCAGACCGCAGGCATAACCATAGATGTGTTGATGGGCGTCGGCTTGGCTGATGCGAAAACCACCCAAACCAATGGCCAAGACCAGCTCCATTTCAAATTGATAGTTGCTGGTTTCTGGCGGATAAGCCACCGTGGTCCCAGACGGTGTCAAGGTCTGCGGCGCCTTGGTGAAATAAAACGGGCGCTCGACTGACTTGTCGACGGGCTTACCCATCTCCACCGCATGAGCGTGGTAGTTTCGCCCCACAAAAAACAAACGGTTAACGGGAAACCGCGCAGTGAGTCCTTGTACAGGCACAGAAGGAACGGAAGGAGGGGTCCAAAGATAGGTGATCATAGGGGTTTCAGTTACGGACTTCATACACACCGAGTTTGCGGTGCAGGGGGGATTCATCAGCGATGAACAAAAACGTGGGGCGGTCAACGCTGTGGTTTTTCAATTGCACAGGGGTGTAGCCGGGTGCGCAACAAGTGTCGGCCTCGCTCAGTGCAAATTGATGCTCTTCAATATGCACATCAGCGCCGCCTTCAATCACATGGAACACACAAGCGGGTGAACGCGCCGGCAAAGACAGCGTTTGCCCGGGGCGCAACATCAAGGCATAAAAGCCCAGTATGTTTTCGACGTCGTCACCCGTCTCAGGATTGACATAGGTGATCTGGATGCAGTCCTGGTCGGGCCGATCGTGGGCCAGGGTCTGCAGGGCTTTGCGCGCTTCTTGCCAAGGGTAGCGCAGCATGGGGTAGGCCTTGTGGGAGCGCTCGAACACTCGGGTGGGCACCAAACCGCCGCCAGCATAGGCTCGGTCTCCGCGGTCAGGTTTGATGGACTGGCGCTCGCCATTGATGTGGTACGAAGCCTCCATGTAGTAGACCAAAGGCAAGTCCAGCACGTCCAGCCACACCACAGGGTCGGTGCCGTCGTGACCATGCTCATGCCACAAGCCCGTAGGCGTCAGGATCAAATCACCTCGGCTCATGGGGCATTTTTCGCCATCGACCGTGGTGTAGGCGCCCTCGCCTTCCACGATCATGCGCACCGCATTGGGCGTGTGCCGATGCGATGGCGCCCATTCGCCAGGCAGCAGCAATTGCATGCCCAAGTACATGGCGGCACTGGCCTGCATTTTTTCAAGGCCATGGCCAGGGTTGGCCAACACCAACACGCGGCGTTCGGCCTTTTCAATGGGCGTGAGATCTCCCGCTTTGAGGAGCAAGGGTTTGATGTCGGCATAAGCCCACATCGTGGCCCGAGTTTGAGGTTTAGGCTTTACAGGCGGCAAGACTCCGCGCAGGCTGGGCCACAGGGGCACCAGATTCACTTTACGCATGTCGGCAACGTAATCGGCCGGCAGGTCTTCCAATCGTCCCAAATCGTTCATGGTCGTCTCCAATGTTCTTAATGGTTGTTCTGTGCTGAATAATGCACAGCGGCATCCAGGCAATTGTCCACGTTCCAACCGTAGAGCCATTCCATTGCATCGTAAAAGCGCTCGGGAGTGCGACCACGCCACAGATCGTTGCGTACCAGGCGCTCTACCCCTTTGGCATGGTAGATACGTCCCATTTCGCGGCCCGAGAGTACAATGCGCGCGGTCCGCGAAACGCGGGCACGTTGGTACAAGTCAAAGGCTTTGACGAAGTCGTTGTTGCAAACTTTCAGAGCTTGGCCCAGGGTCACCGCATCTTCGATAGCCATGCAAGCGCCTTGCGCCATATATTGCGTCGTGGGGTGTGCAGCATCTCCCAACAAGGTGGCCCGCCCAAAGGACCACTGGCTTATGGGCTCGCGGTCTGCGGTGGCCCAGCGCTTCCAGGACTTGGGCAAGTCGATCAGCTGTCGCGCTCTGGGGCAAATGCCTGAGAAGTAACTTTGCACTTCTTCTTTGCTGCCTTCGCGAACGCCCCATTCTTCTTGATCGCGACTGTGGAAAGTCACCACCACGTTGTATTGCTCACCGCCGCGCAAAGGGTAGTGGACCAAGTGGCAGTGGGGACCCACCCAAATGCTGGCGGCGTTCCACTGCAAATCAACTGGAAAATCTTGTTTGTCCACAACTGCGCGGTAGACCACATGGCCCGTGACACGGGCAGGATCGTTGACGTATTTTTCCCGCACTACGGACTTCACGCCATCGGCCCCGATCAAAGCCTGACCTGTGTGGGCATGGCCGTGTTGGTCGAACAAAGTGACCTGGTGTTCGTCCTGTTCGATCCGCTCAACTCGGGTGGAAGTGACAAATTCCACTTTGCCCGTCTCTTGAGCGCCTTCAAGCAAGGACTTGTGGACATCGACCCGGTGGATCACCGCATAAGGGTTGCCAAAGCGTTGTCG
>CANGKR010000075.1 GCA_947454355.1 Comamonadaceae bacterium | reverse complement strand
GGTCCTGTGGGCTTGGACAACATCGCCGCCAGCATTGGTGAGGAGCGCGACACGATCGAAGATGTGATCGAGCCGTACCTGATTCAGCAAGGGTATTTGCAACGCACCCCGCGCGGCCGCATGGCCACGCTGGCGGCCTTCAGGCATCTGGGCGTCACACCGCCCAAGTCTTTTGGCGCTCAATGATGCTGGGCGCGATCAGCCTCTCTGATCTTCAGTACAGACCTGCTGAACCTGAAGATGCGGGTGCGCTGGCCGATTTGCGTGTGTTGGCGATGAAGGATAGCTTGGAGGCCTTGGGGCGTTTTGACCCGGTTCGGGCTCGCGAGCGGTTTCTTTTAGGGTTTGAGCCGAACTGTACTCAGCAGATTTTTCAAAATGCCGTTCTTGTGGGCTTCTGGGTGTTGAAGCCTCAAGAGCCGGTTTGGCTGCTCGACCATTTGTACGTGTTGCCCGGCCATCAAGGGCAGGGTATTGGCGCGCAGGTGCTGGTGAACGTGTTTCGCAAGCCGATCGGGCAGGCAAGAACTTGCGCTTGGGTGCGCTCAAAGGCAGTCGCTCCAACGACTTTTACCTTCGCCTCGGATTTGTGAAAGTGGGTGAGGGGGAGTGGGATCTTTATTACGAGCGGCAAGCGATGCCCGTCGACCGCTCAGACTGTGGTTTCGTCCCGGCTGCGCCCGTCCAGGTGCGTGGTGTCGGCCCAGCCGACCAGTGACAGGCCTTCAGGCGTCCACAACAGGCGGTTGACGGCGGTGTTGGGCAGTTGCCAGGTGCGCGGCGCTTGCACGTCCAGCCGGGCGGCGGCGCGGTAGAGCACATCCATCACGCCGCCGTGCGCCACCAGCACAATCTGCTCACCCACGTGACGCGCGGCCAGTTCATCCACTGTGGCCAGCACCCGCTCGCGCAGGGCGATCAGAGATTCACCCGCGCCAGGCGGTGCCCAGTCGGGTGTGCGTTTGCGCCAATGGTGAGCATGGTCGGGCAACTCGGCTTCGATCTCGACAAAGGTCCGGCCCTGAAAGTCACCAAAGTGCCGCTCTCGCAGACCAGGATGCGCGATCACTACCCGGTCCATGGCCTGCGCGATGGTCTGGGCCGTGACAAACGCCCTAGACAGATCGCTTGCATAGACCTCATGCACTTCATCGCGTTCGGCCAGGGCCTCGGCCAACCAGTGGGCCTGTTGCAGCCCCGTGTCGTTGAGCGGAATGTCGATGTGTCCTTGGATGCGTGTGTCCACATTCCAAGCGGTTTCGCCATGCCGAATGGCCAATATGCGGGTAGCTTGCATGGTGTTCAGCGCGCAATCTCGATGTTCACCTGCCGGTTCCTGGCGGGTGGGTTGGGGAAGTCTTTCAAGGCCGCAGTCATCAGCGCGGGAATGATTTTCTCGGCATCGGACCAAGGCCCGTTGTGAGCTGCTTGCGTCTCGTACACTACGAGCCCGCTGCGCAGATCGCGCATCAGCAAACTGACCTCATACTGATACAGAGGTGGAGGTGTAAAGCGCATCCCCCAACCGGTCACCATGCTTCGATGACCATAGCCATGCAGGCCGAAACCAAAGGCCGGTCGGCCCCATGTGTCCACCACCGCACCGGTTCGCGCTTGCACCAAGATGCTCAGCTGCGCACCTGCATCGTCACGAACCAGGCCGGCCATGCTCAACGCAGCTTGCGCTTGCTGCTCTGCCAGACCTGCAGCCGGATT
Organism: Comamonadaceae bacterium; assembly: GCA_947454355.1. Lineage (GTDB taxonomy): Bacteria > Pseudomonadota > Gammaproteobacteria > Burkholderiales > Burkholderiaceae_C > Limnohabitans_A. Next base: position 11,269 of record CANGKR010000075.1, on the reverse strand, counting down.
GCTGATTTGCGAGGGCAGGCGCTCAAAACGGTAACGAGACCCTTGCAAAGCGGCGGCGCTGGCCGCCGGCACTGACTGAACCTGGCTGTCGATCAAGCGCACGCTGCTGCAGCCGCTCAAGAAGAGCAAGCCCAGGAGACACAGCCCTGCAGAGATATTGAATTTCAAGCGGTTCATGCACCCTCCAGATTCAGCTGGCCATCGAGATGACCTGGATGCCCGGCAGCGTGGGCTCGGTGAAGGACTCTTCGTCAAAAGCCGTGTCGCCATCGGGCATGGGCACGCCCGTGGTTTTCAGATTTTTGAAGTCATGGGCTTTGTGGTCCATCAGGTGCGAAGGCACGATGTTTTGCAAGGCGGCAAACATGTTCTCGATGCGCCCTGGGTGCTTTTTTTGCCATTCGCGCAACATATTACCGATTTGTTTGCGCTGCAGATTTTCCTGGCTGCCGCACAAGGTGCACGGAATGATGGGGAACTCGCGATGCGCCGCCCAGCGGGTCAGGTCAGCCTCGGCCACAAAAGCCAGCGGCCTGATGACCATGAACTCACCGTTGTCGCTCACCAGCTTGGGGGGCATGCCCTTGAGCTTGCCGCCGAAAAACATGTTCAAGAAAAAAGTTTGCAGCATGTCGTCGCGGTGATGACCCAGCGCCAGTTTGTTGCAACCGAGTTCGCGCGCCACCTTGTACAAAATGCCACGCCGCAAGCGGCTGCACAGGCTGCACATGGTCTTGCCTTCTGGCACTTTGTCCTTGACGATGGAGTAGGTGTCTTGTGTTTCGATGTGGAACTTCACCCCCAAGTTTTGGAGGTAAGTGGGCAGCACATCGGCCGGAAACCCGGGTTGTTTTTGGTCGAGGTTGACCGCGATCAACTCAAAGTCCACGGGGGCGCGGGCCTGCATTTTGAGAAGGATGTCCAACATGCCGTAGCTGTCTTTACCCCCCGACATGCACACCATGACGCGGTCACCCGCTTCGATCATGTTGAAGTCCGAGATGGCTTGGCCCATTTGGCGGCACAGGCGTTTTTCGAGCTTGTGTGTTTCACGCTCGATTTTCATGGCCTTGTCGTGCGCAGTCTCAGGCGATTCGTTGTCGGCGGCAAGCCAGTCGTTATTGATGGGGGCATTCATTGTGTTCACCACTGTCCGGTTTCCATGCGAATGGCTACTTCGCAATCTTCAAAAATTTCCAATTTCGCTATTTTGACGCGCACGCCCAGAACGGCCGGCAATTGCATCAGCCGATGGGCCAGTTTGCCGATCAGTGTTTCCAGTAAGTTCACATGCTCGGCAGTGCATTCGTCGATGATGATTTGTCGCACCTTGCGGTAATCCAGCACATGGTTGATATCGTCATCGTGCGGCAGCAATGGCTGGGGTCCAAGGTTCAATTCAGCATCCACCTGGATCGGTTGCGGGGCATTGATTTCATGCTCCAAGATGCCCAGGTTGGCAGCAAAGCGCAAGCCAAACAAGGTCAAGGTCTGGTTACCTAGAGTGGCTTTCATGCGGACCACGCTTTCATCCGAAATACTTCTACCCCGACAGCTTCACAGTCCGGGTACACATCGGGTTTGCAACTGGACAAACGCACGGCCTGCACACGCGGATGGGCCAGCATGTGGCTGGCCAAATCGTCGCACAGAGTTTCTTGTAGTTCCACATGGCCTTGGCCAATGCGCTTGGCGATCAGCTCGCGAACAAAGTCGTAATCGACCACTTCGCTGAGCTGATCCGCCTGCGGTGTGGACAGCGCATAAGGCACAAACAGTTCGACATTGAAGATCACCCGCTGAGCTTGGGTTTTTTCAAAGTCATGCGCACCGATCTGGACCGGCACTTCATGGTTGCGTAAAAAAATCCGGCGGCATTCCAGCGTCAGCCGTTGCATCGCATCAAGCATGGGTATCTTTCAGGTCTTGGACTGCAAACATCACATCGCGTGACAAGGGCACCAGGTGCTGCCCATTGTCCACAGGCAAGGTCACACCGTTCAAGGCGGGGTTTTGCGCGATGAACAAGCAAGTGGCGGCCACCTGCACAGGATCGATGGCGCGTTGCAACAGGTTGACGCGGCTGGCCTGGTCAAAATTGGCCTGAGTTTGCGGACCGCTCAAAAACATCAAACCTGGCGCTACGCCACACACGCGCACACGCGGCGCCAAGGCCTGCGCCTGCAGGGCCACGCTGCGCTCCAATGCGAGTTTGGACACGGTGTAAGAAAAATAATCGGGATTCAGATTGAACACCTTTTGGTCCAGCAAATGAATGATGCTCGCCGCTTGCGGCATATGCGCGGACAGGTTCTGGACCATCAAGCGCGACAGGTGCAGGGGCGCCACCAGATTGACCTCCAGTTGCAGGCGCAGGGCCCGCACATCGAAATCATTCGCCTCATCGGGCTCAAAACTCGAAGCGTTGTTGACCAGACATTCCAAAGGGCCGCCGTGCGCTGCGATCTCTGCCATCATGCGTTCGCGTTCTTCGGCCAGCGCCAAGTCCGCTTGCACGGTGCGGGCTTGACCGCCTTGGGCGATGATTTGATCGCACAGGGCTTGGGCCGCAGGCACCGAGCGCTGTGCGTGGCACCACACCTGCCAACCCGCTTGCGCAAACTGCTGGCAAATCAAGGCGCCCAGGCGATGCGCCCCACCCGTGACCAAGACGCGCTTAAGCATACGCATCTCCCTGCACAGGTGTGCCCACAGCCAGCATGGCGTTCAGCGGGATAATCAGATCATGGCGCACAGCAGCAAGTCCCCTTTGAGAACCGAAGTGACAGCCGAAGAGATATCGGCTCAACTGACCGAGATTATCGGTGACACCATCCGCCAAGCGGGCGGCTGGATCGGTTTTGACCATTTCGAAAGTTTGGCTTTGTACCAGCCTGGCCTGGGTTACTACGCCAATGCTTTGCAAAAATTTGGCACTGGCCCGGCTTCGGGCAGTGACTTTGTGACAGCGCCCGAGTTGTCGCCCCTTTTTGGTCGCACCTTGGCGGTTCAAGTTCAAGAGGCGCTGCAAGCCACTCAAACCCAAGAGGTGTACGAGTTCGGTGCGGGCACGGGCGCTTTGGCACATCAACTGCTCAGCACCTTGGGGCATTCTGTAGAGGTGTACAACATCATCGACCTCTCTGGCAGTTTGCGTGTACGGCAACAGCAGACCCTGGCCGCCTTCGGTGACCGTGTCCGATGGCTCGATGCATGGCCCGAGGCCTTGCAAGGGGTGGTAATTGGCAATGAAGTGCTGGACGCCATGCCCGTCAAATTGCTGGCGCGGGTGCAAGAGGTTTGGCACGAACGCGGGGTCGCATTGCAGGACGGTCAATTGCATTGGGCTGACCGCCCCACTGATGTTCGGCCACCGTGCGATATCGAAGGTACGCACGACTATTTGACCGAAATCCAACCCCAAGCCGAAGCCTTTGTGGCCAGCCTCGCAGAGCGTCTGCTCGCCAGCGAGCGCGGCGGGGCGGTCTTTTTGCTGGACTATGGATTTCCGGAGGCTGAATATTTTCACCCGCAAAGGCACATGGGCACGGTCATGTGCCATCAGGCCCATCAGTCGGACATGAACCCCTTGATCTCGGTCGGGCTGAAAGACATCACCGTCCACGTGAATTTCACCGGCATCGCACTGGCCGGACAAAACCACGGCTTACATGTTCAGGGTTACACCAGCCAGGCGCGTTTTTTACTGAACTTGGGCTTGGCCGACTTCATGGCCGAGGCCAGCTTGGCAGAACGCAGCCAGGCCCAGCGACTGATGGCCGAGCACGAGATGGGTGAGCTGTTCAAGGTGGTCGGCTTTTCAACCCATGACAGTTGGCAGGCTCGGGGTTTCGCCCAGGGCGACCGCAGTCACCGGCTCTGAAGATGATCCGCTGGCTGATTGTCACCCTGTTGGCCCTGATTTTGATCAGTGGCCTGCGGCCTTGGCTGGAGAAGATGGGCTTGGGCAAACTACCGGGTGATTTTCGCTTCACTTTATTTGGCCGCGAATTCTTTTTGCCGATCACCACCACCTTGATCATCAGCATGCTCGCCAGCGTGCTGGCCAAGTGGCTTTAACCGTTTGTGTTACATTAAGCCTATCGCTCAAGGCGACAGATCAGCGCGATCGAACGTCAACGTTCTTATTGCGCACCCTCCTACAGAGGGGTGTTCCCGTCCCACCGACCCTTGCGTAAGCTCCTGAATTGAAATCCGGAGATTGTCACCGCCCCTTTAGAGGCGGATTCTCGGCCCTTGGGCAGGCCGAACCTCCTTGCTGGCTTGTGGCTTTTTTTCGCCACAGCCGGGCTATTTTTGCTGACTTATTGATGATTCATACAATTACATTTGAAAACTCCCCCATCACCGTGGGAAAATACCGCATTGCCGCTTGTCCGCGCGCATTGCCCTCTGGCCGCTTTGCGGCGCAGGTTTCCGTGGCCAGTGGACGTGGCAGTGCCAGCACTGACCGCGTGATGTGTTTCACCAGCGAATTCGCTACACGCGACGCTGCCGCCAGTTTTGCGCTGGCACAGGGCTTGGATTGGGTGCGTGAAACCACGCAGCCTCACTGAGCCCCCTTCGAATGATGAAAGAGAACTGAATGGCTAAAGAAGATCTGATCGAACAAATGGGTGTGGTGAACGAAGTCTTGCCCGACACGCGCTTTCGCGTGACGCTGGACAACGGTCATCAGCTGATCGCTTATTCCGCAGGCAAGATGCGTAAGAACCACATCCGGATTCTGGCTGGCGACCGCGTCACGCTGGAGTTGTCCCCTTATGACTTGACCAAAGGTCGCATCAGCTTCCGTCACCTGGCTGGTCGTACACCCGGTCCAGTCACCCCCCGTCGTCCACCCACACGTTGATGTGGGTCAGGCCAGAGTGGACACTGGCCTTGAACTCTGCCTGAAGGGCCCCATGTGTGCATGAACTCCACGGATACATGCCATGTCAGACACTCTTCACATCGTTTGTCCACACTGCCACACCACCAACCGCGTGCGGCAGGCCGATCAGACAGCCTCTCCTGATTGCGGCAGTTGCCACCAGGCTTTATGGACAGGTGCGCCGGTCGCTTTAAACGCTGCAGCGTTCGATCAACATACCCTTCGCAACCAAGTGCCTGTGCTGGTGGATTTTTGGGCGCCTTGGTGTGGTCCTTGCAAAATGATGGCACCTGCTTTTGAACAAGCCGCTTCCACGCTGCAGCCGCAAGTCCGCTTGGCCAAAGTCAATACCGAAGACGAGCAAGCCTTGGCGGCTCGCTTCAACATCCGCAGCATCCCCACCTTGGCATTGTTTGTGGGCGGGCGTGAAGTGGCTCGCCAAGCCGGCGCGTTCCGTACCGCAGCTGATATTGCACAGTGGACCCAACAAGCTTTGCGAACACCTTGATTCAAGCTGCACGCAACCTGCGCAGGTTCAAGACGTGGCGGTCAACTCTGGGTGGCCATCCAAGCGCTCAAAGCCGCTTCTCGTGTTGATTGAATCCGCGCACCCACGGCGGGGCCACGCAAACCCTCGGCTTGGGCTTGGGCCGCAATCGGCGCCGTAGGCACCGCCAACACGCAATCCAGCGCAGCTTGCAGGCGCTGTCTGGGCGGGTAGGGTGTATCTTGCAGGCCGAGTCGGCCACGGGCATCGCATTCACAAGCCCACAACACGCCTTGCATCCGCTCGGGCTGGCGCAGCGCATCGCATCGCTCGAGCAGGCGCAGGGTGGCGGCGGCATTCAACTCGCCGCTGCGGTGGATCTTGCCGTGCTCACGCGCCACCGTGTCGGCCAGACTTTTGCATTCAACCGGCACCCGCAGGCGTTCGCACACGGTTTGCAGCAGCTTGGCGCTGCGCATTTCGTGCCCAATGTGGCGCGGCCATGCCTCGGGCGGTGTGGTGCCTTTGCCCAGATCATGGAACAAGCAAGCCACCCGCACCGGCAGGGGTAAGCCCCACCGGGCACATTGGTCCAGCACCATCATCAGATGTACACCTGTGTCGACTTCGGGGTGGTACTCGGCCCGTTGCGGCACGCCCCACAAACGATCGACCTCGGGCAGCAGAACCCGCAGGGCACCGCAAGCCCGCAGCATTTCGAACATGCGCGAAGGCTGTTCGCTCATCAAGCCGCGCTCAATTTCTTGCCACACCCGCTCGGCCACCAAATGCGCCACTTCACCGTCAGCCACCATTTGTTGCATCAAGGCCAGGGTTTCGGGTGCCACTGTGAAGTCGGTGAAGCGTGCCGAAAAACGCGCCACACGCAAAATGCGCACCGGATCTTCGCGAAAGGCGGGTGTGACATGCCGGAATACTTTGCGCCGCAAGTCAGCCAGGCCGCCATACGGATCTTGTAGATGCGCTTGGAGCTCGGCGGCGTCGCCTGTGGCGTGGGCGGCGGGTACCGCCATGGCGTTGATGGTTAAATCGCGCCGAGCTAGGTCTTCTTCCAGCGTCACTTCCGGCGAGGCTTGTACCGCAAAGCCTTTGTAGCCTCGAGCGGTTTTGCGCTCCGTCCGTGCAAGAGCGTATTCTTGTCGACTGACGGGATGCAAAAACACAGGGAAGTCTTTGCCGACCGGCACAAAGCCTTGCGCGACCATGCGCTCGGGGCTGCTGCCCACCACCACCCAGTCACGGTCCTTCACTGGCTCTCCCAGCAGGGCATCTCGGATGGCACCGCCAACGGCGAAGGTCTGTTCGTGCATGCGTTCAGGGGCGGATGCGGAAAGGTTCTTCAAAGTCGATGAAGTCCTTTTCGGCCAAGGCGCCATCGATCCAAGCTTTCACGCCAGGCAATTGGCACACGCGGTCCATGTAGGCCTGTACATCGGCGGGCACGGGCAAGGCATAGGTTTTCAGCCGCATGACCACAGGGGCGTAGTAAGCGTCTGCGATGCCAAACGGGCCAAACAACATTGGCCCTTGGTGTTCGGCCAACAAGCTGCTCCACATTTGGACGATGCGTTGCAAGTCGTTGCGCACGGCGGCTTGGTCGCGCACGGCCAAAGCACCCACTTCAGGCAGATGGGCTTCGATATTCATCGGGCAGGCGTTGCGCAAACCTACGAAACCACTGTGCATTTCGGCACACACGCTGCGTGCGCGTGCGCGTGTATGGGCATTCAAGGGCCATAACTGTTGGTCGGGAAAAGCCTCAGCCAAGTATTCGGCAATGGCCAGTGTGTCCCATACTGCCAAATCGCCGTCGATGAGCACAGGCACCTTGCCTACCGGAGTGATGCCTTGCAGACCGGCCTTGAAGGTCGAACTGCTTTCAAAGCCGTCAAAGCGCAGCAGGACTTCTTCAAAGTCAATGCCGGTTTGGCGCATCAAAACCCATGGCCGCATGGACCACGAGGAGTAATTTTTGTTGCCGATCACCAGCTTCAAAGTCGAGGTGCTCATGTGTTTTCCCTGTTCAAAGTCTGCACATGATAGAGGAGCCTCAGAAGCGCGAAAAGCTTCAGCGGCCGGCGCGAGCCCGCATGCGGTTGAGCCCGCTGCGCGGGCCTTTCGCCCCCAGGTATCCAGGGGCCACTCCGCCCACCGCGGCGGGCTGGATGCCCAGCGCTTGAAGGCCAGGCGCATGAGGCGTGGCCACGTTGTCCACCCGCAGCGAGCGCAGATTGTCGCGGCTCATGAGTGGGGCGCCTGGGGCCAATTCCATCATGACCGCTTGCAGCCAACCCAATGTCATGGGCATGGGCCAGACGGGTCGGCCCAGACCGTGCCGAACGCCAGCCCAGATGCCCGCTTGTCGAACCAGATCGGCCAACGTCCAGACTTCGGGGCCGCAAATTTCGTAGGTGTTGTCCACCGTGTCAAAGTGCATCAGGCAATGCACCACTGCGTGGGCCACATCGCCAACCCATACGGGTTGGAAGCGGGTGCCGCTGCCGGCCAAGGGCATGAAGGGCAGCACGGTTTGCAACTTGGCAAACACGTTCAGAAATTGGTCTTGCGCACCAAAGATCACGCTGGGACGCAGAACCGTCAGGTCCAAATCTGCGCTGTGCAAAACTGACTCACCGCCAGCCTTGCTGCGTTGGTAGAGCGAAGGCGCATCGGCGGCAGCGCCCAAGGCGCTGATGTGGACTACCCGTTTGACGCCGGTCGCGCTGCAGGCGCGTGCAAGGTTGCGGGGCAATTGCACATGGGTTTTTTGAAAATCGGCAGCACTGCCGTGCAAGATGGCCACCAGATTGATGACTGCATCTTGTCCAGCGAGCAGTTGCTGCAATTGCACCGGGTCGTGCACATCAGCCTCGATGACCGTCAAACCCGGCAGACTTTGCACACTGGACGCATTCACCGCACGGCGCGTGGGCACCGTGATGGCCAAGCCCTGGCGGGCCAGTTGTTCGCAAACATGTCGACCGACAAAACCGGTGCCCCCCAATACCAAAACCCGTTGGATGTTCATACCCGCGCCCTGAAATCATTCATGCAGGCATGATACGTGTTCGGGCAGGCGCAATAGCGCCGCAGGGTGATTCGGTTCAGGGTCGGCCGAGGCCTTGAACTGCTTGAAGCATAGCTTCTTGCGCTTGCGCAAGGATTTGGCTGCGCCAAGCGTCAGAGTCCGTGTAGAACGCTTCCATCAAGTCTTGCTTGATGCGGGTCTTCAATTCGGTTGCCGCTTCGGGGTGGTTGTGCAGCCAGTGGTCACCGCGCAGGGCCAGCATGACCTGCTCCATGGGTTGGGTGCCGTATTCCATGGCCATACCGGTGTATTCGGCTTGTGGGCATTCCTGGTAGGCAGAGATCCACATCAGCCCTGTCAAAAAGGCCGAGGTTGATGAGCCGTCGTAAATCGAGGTGATGTGATCTCCCCACCAGGCCTTGGCCCGTGTGAAAGCGGCGGCATCGTCCTTGCAGGCAAAAATTCGTTCGCCCACGCCGCTCGGGCCCAGGCCGGTGTGAATGTCGATCCAAGCTAAACGCTCAGCGCGTTGGCCATGCTGCTGCAGCACTTGGCGCAGCGTCAGGTTGCTCCAGGTGGGTGCATGGCCACCAAAAAACAAACCGTCCGGGCATTCGTGCTGGCCGCGCGAGACGGCCGCTTGCAAACCTTTCATGCCATGCTCGGCAATGTAGGCTGCGGTGGCCTGCAGGTTCTCGGCATTGGGCGGCCACACGGGTGGCAACAACAGATGCTGGACCTGCACATAGTCCGAGTTCGTCGGTAAAGGCTGCTTGTAATCGTGAAAATTGCGGTTCAGGTCGACGTTTTCGTGGGTGACTCGTCGCACGTGCGAAAACCCATGCGGGTTGAGCGCATGGATGTAGAGCACCGCCACTTGTTGCTCTTGCGCTGCGGCTCGCCAAGCGGGGTCACGCAAGGCCTGAATTTGCACACCGCTGCCGCAATAGCCTTCTACACCGTGGCATGCGCTGGACAGGATCAACAGACGTTTGGCGTCCGCTGGTCCATCGCGCACCACGTCCATGGCCAGGGTTTCGCCATCGCGACCTGTCAAAGGGTGGATGTGCGACTCGACGGACAAGCCCGCAGATCCCGCCGCGTGCAGGAATTTGTCACGCGCTTCGGCGTAACTTTTCGAAAACGTGTCGGACATAGATCGCTTGCCGTTCAGGGGCGGGCGCGGGCTAACCATTGGGTGGCCAATTCCACCCAGTAGGTGCCGCCCAAGGGGATCAGGTCGTCGTTGAAGTCGTAGCTCGGGTTGTGCAGGGTGCAGGGACCGCCGCCGTGGCCCATGTCGCGGTGGGTGCCATCGCCGTTGGAGATAAACACATACGCCCCCGGCTTGGCCTGCAACATGTAGGAGAAGTCTTCTGCGCCCATGGTCGGCTCTTGAGCCCACACATTGTTGGCGCCCACAATGCCAGTCATCACTTGGCGGGCAAAGTCGGCTTCGGCAGGGCTGTTGATGGTGGGCGGGTAGTTGCGGTCGAACTCGAACTCACATTGCGTGTCAAAAGCTTCACAGATATTTTCTGCAATTTGCTTCATGCGTGCCTCGATCAAATCCAGCACCTCGATGCTGAAGGTGCGCACCGTACCCTGCAGTTCGCAGTAATCCGGGATCACGTTGGTGGCCTCACCCGCGTGGATCATGGTGACCGAAATCACGCCGGCATCGACAGGTTTTTTGTTGCGGGTGATGATGGTTTGAAACCCCTGCACCATCTGGCAAGCCACGGGTACCGGGTCTACGCCTGTGTGGGGCATGGCGGCATGACCGCCTTTACCGCGGATGGTGATTTTGAATTCATTGCTGGACGCCATGACCGGCCCCGCACTGACGGCAAAGGTGCCGACCTGACCGCCTGGCCAGTTGTGCATGCCAAACACGGCTTCCATTTTGAACTGCTCGAACAAGCCGTCCTTGATCATTTCGCGAGCGCCGCCGCCGCCTTCTTCAGCCGGTTGGAAGATGGTGTAGATCGTGCCGTCAAAGTCGCGGTGTTTGGAAAGGTGCTTGGCTGCGGCCAGCAGCATCGCGGTGTGGCCGTCGTGACCACAAGCGTGCATCTTGCCTTGGTGTTTGCTGGCATGCGCAAAGGTGTTGAATTCTTGCATGGGCAAGGCGTCAATGTCAGCGCGCAAACCGATGCCCCGACCGCAGGCGCCGCCGTCTCGGCCATGGATGATGCCCACCACGCCCGTAGTGCCCATGCCCCGATGGATGGGGATGCCCCAGTCGGTCAATTGCTTGGCCACCACATCGGCAGTGCGCACTTCGTGAAAGCACAGTTCCGGATGGGCGTGGATGTCTTTGCGGATCGCGGCAATGCCGGCCGCGTCGGTGAGGATGGAGTCGATGATCTTCATACGTCACAGTCTAGCGGGACTTGACTACCCTGGCTATCTCCCTGTCGACAGAAGGGGGCATTGGCCTCATGGTTTGCCAGGGTTCTCACCAGGCATTCGCCATGCACAATGCACCGATGAGTCGCTTTGCCTGCCTGCTTATTGCCTTGTTGGCCTCCATGTGGACCCCACGACGGGTCGCTGCGGGTCTGTGTGGACTGTGGGTCGCCTGCAATGCCATGGCTTCTTTGCAATGCCAAGTGACCTATGCCGGCTCCACCCACGCCGTGCTGGCCGATCCGGTCGCTGACCCTTACCCCGTGCCCTCGGTGGATATCGGGGGGAGATTTCGGTTCAAGCCTATCGTGGTGGGCAACGCAGGTCAGATCGACCGCGTGCTGATTTACGCCTATGTGGTCGAGCCCGACCAGGCCCGACTGATCCACCAGGCCAAATACCTGCCGCCCTTTCGCATGGGGGCCTT
>CANGKR010000074.1 GCA_947454355.1 Comamonadaceae bacterium | reverse complement strand
TCGGTGGAAGGTTTCTTGCCCAACCCTTGAACGGGCTATCTTGGATAATGGGGGCCTCTGCTTGATAACCACAAGCCTGCGAGAGCCTCCATGATCCGAATCAGTGAACTCAAATTGCCGCTGACCGCGTTGCCGGTCGAACACCGCCGTGCGGCCGATGCACCGGCCGAGACCGAAGCCGACCGCACACCCCCACCCCATCCTGAAAGCACCTTACGCCAATTGGCCTGTTTGGCGCTGGGCATTGAGCCGGGTGAGCTGGCCTCGCTGCAGGTCTTCAAGCGCAGTTTCGACGCCCGCAAGGCCGACATTCTGGCGGTCTTCATCGTGGATGTGCAATTGGCCACCACGGCCCAAGAAGCGGCTGTGCTGGCCCGGCATGCTGGTCATCCGCACATCCAGGCCACACCCGACATGCAGTGGCAAGCACCTTGCCATGCGCCTGTAGGCTTTGGCGCTCGTGAAGGCGAGCGTCCTGTGGTGGTGGGCTTTGGCCCCTGCGGCATGTTTGCGGCCTTGGTACTGGCACAGATGGGCTTCAAACCCATCGTAATTGAGCGGGGCACCACAGTGCGGCAACGCACCAAAGACACTTGGGGCCTGTGGCGCAAAAAAGTCTTGAACGCTGAAAGCAATGTGCAATTCGGCGAAGGCGGCGCCGGCACGTTTTCTGACGGGAAGCTCTACAGCCAGATCAAAGATCCGCGTCATTTGGGTCGCAAGGTGATGCATGAGTTTGTCCAAGCAGGAGCGCCTGCCGAAATTTTGTACGCTGCGCACCCGCACATCGGCACCTTCAAATTGGTCAAGGTGGTGGAACACCTGCGCGAGCAAATCATCGAATTAGGCGGTGAAATTCGTTTTGAACAGCGCGTCATCGACGTGCATCTGAGTGCAGAAGATCGACAGTTGCGGGGCCTGCAGGTGCTGGACCTGCGCACGGGGCAATCCAGCCTGCTGCCCACGCGGCATGCGGTATTGGCACTGGGTCACAGTTCGCGGGACACCTTTGCCATGCTGCACGGACGTGGCGTGTTCATGCAGGCCAAAGCCTTTTCCATCGGTGTGCGCATTGAGCACCCACAAAGTGTGATCGACCGCGCACGCTGGGGCCGCCACGCGGGTCATCCTTTATTAGGTGCGGCCGACTACAAGCTGGTACATCATGCGCAAAACGGCCGTGCGGTGTACAGCTTTTGCATGTGCCCCGGGGGTACGGTGGTGGCCGCCACCAGCGAAGCAGGTCGTGTGGTGACCAATGGCATGAGCCAGTATTCACGCAATGAGCGCAACGCCAATGCCGGCATGGTGGTGGGCATCGAGCCCAGCGACTTCCCTGTGGACGCGCAAGCTTGGCAAGCAGCTTTTGATGAACCCCTGGGCAGTAGCTTGGCACAAGAAGCCTTGCAAATGGCTTCACGCAAGCAAGTCCACCCCTTGGCAGGCATTGTGCTGCAAAGGCAATTGGAAAGCCGGGCCTTTGAAGTGGGCGGCGCCAACTACGAAGCCCCGGGCCAGTTGGTCGGCGACTTTTTGGCCAATCGCCCTTCTTCCCAACTGGGCACCGTGGTGCCCTCATACAAACCCGGCATCCGTTGGGGCGATTTGTCAGCCGTTTTACCCCACTACGCCATCGAGGCGATGCGCGAGGCCCTGCCCGTCTTTGGCCGCAAGATCCAAGGCTTTGACATGCACGATGCAGTCATGACGGGTGTGGAAACCCGCACCTCATCGCCCCTCAAAATCAGCCGAGGCGAGGACTACCAAAGCTTGAACACGCCCGGCTTGTACCCCGCTGGCGAAGGCGCAAGCTATGCGGGCGGTATTTTGTCAGCGGGCGTGGATGGCATCAAAGTGGGTGAAGCACTGGCACGCAGTCTGATGACGCGCGAGCACATCGCCCGTTAAATAGGGTTCATCCGCGCCAAGCGGTATGGAACTTGCCAGGTTTGTCCAGGCGCTGGTAGGTGTGTGCGCCAAAGTAATCGCGTTGGGCTTGCAGCAAATTGGCGGGCAAACGTGCGCAGCGATAGGCATCGTAGTAACTCAGGGCGCTCATGAAGGCCGGCACTGCCACCCCGCGCAGCGCGGCCATGGAGACCACCTCACGCAAGTCTTGCTGGCACTGGGCCATCAGGGTGGCAAAGTGCGGCGCCACCAGCAAATTCGGCAGGTCCGGGTTTTGGCGGAATGCGCCTTGAATGTCTTTGAGCAATTGAGCGCGGATGATGCAGCCCGCCCGCCATACCGATGCCACCTGGTCCATAGGCAGATGCCACTGGTGTTCACGATCGGCCGACTTGAGCAATGCAAACCCCTGGGCATAGGCGCACACCTTGGCACCCAACAGAGCTTGCTGGATGCGCTCCAGCACTGCGGGTCGATCGGTGACCGGGGGGCGAGTGGGGCCTTGCAACACTAGAGCGGCAGCCACTCGCTCGGGTTGGATGGCGCTCATGGTGCGGGCAAACACCGCATCGGCAATGGTGGGGGCACTCACCCCCATGTCCAGCGCGACCTGACTGGTCCATTTACCGGTCCCTTTTTGCTCGGCGGTGTCCAGGATCATGTCCACCAAAGCGCCACCTGTCTCGGGGTCTTGCTGCATCAGAATATCGGCGGTGATGCTGATCAAATAACTGGCCAATGCACCACCATTCCACTCACGGAACACCGCGCTCATTTCTGATGGCGTCATGCCCAGGCATTGCATCAAGGCATAAGCCTCGCAAATCATTTGCATGTCGGCGTATTCAATGCCGTTGTGCACCATCTTGACAAAATGGCCTGCCCCCCCGGGGCCCATCCACTCACAACACGGCTGAGTGTCTTCGGCTTTCGCGGCAATGGCCTGCAAAAAGGGTTTGACCAAGGGCCAGGCTTCGGGAGATCCGCCGGGCATCAGAGCAGGGCCATGCAAAGCACCCTCTTCTCCGCCACTCACACCGCAGCCCACATAGGCTATGCCCGTTCCTTGCAAAGCGGCGATGCGCCGCTGTGTGTCGGTGAACAAGGTGTTGCCGCCATCGATCACCACATCACCGGCGGACAACAAAGGGCGCAATTCGGCCAGCACCGCATCGACCGGTGCCCCTGCGGGCACCATCAACCACACACGCCGCGGCACTTGCAAACTGTGAACCATGTTCGCCAACGAATCTGCGGCGCAGGCCTTCAACCCTTGCGTGCGATGCGCAAAGCTCTGGCGCTTGGCGCTGTCCAGGTCGAAACCGCTGACCGAAAAACCGTTGCGTTCCAAGTTCAAGGCCAGGTTTTCACCCATCACGCCAAGGCCCACCAGGCCAATGTGTAACTGTTGCATTTCAAAAAGTTCCGTATTTTTATTCGGGGTTGCCCACATCGCGTCCGAGCATCGTGCCACGGCATTTTTTAGTGCCGCAGCGGCAAGCGTAACGGGCTTTGAGGGCCTCAGTCAGGGGCTCGTCGCTGAACAGGTCGTAATCAAAGCTCAGCTCCTCGCCCGGCCAGATCGGGCGCAAGGCCTTGATGACGATTCGCCCCTTGACTTCATCGGGCTCGCAATTGGGGCGGCAGGAATGGTTGATCCAGCGTGCGTCGTTGCCGCCATGCAAGCCATCGATCACGTGCTCATCGTCCACATGGAAATAAAAGGTGTGGTCCGGATCGTTTGGGTCATGCGGGTGCCGTCGGATCGCCTCTTGCATGGAGATGACTTCGCCTGCGTATTCGATCAAGGTTTCGCCGGCTGACAGGTACTGCAAAGCAAACACGCCCCTGCCGTGGACGGGGGAGTTACGAACTTCAAATCGCGACATCAGACGAGAAACACCTATTCAACAAGACCTCTTACAGTGCCTATTTTCGCGGCGCTGTTTGCAGCAGATTGTCCACTTCTTTTTTCCACCACTTGGCCTGACCGGTCGTGCTGTGCCCCGCCGTCTCGCTGCTGGCAGGAATGAGGAAGAGTCGCGCAGCGGGGATTTGCGGCAGGGCTTTTTCCATCACCCCCAACTCGGGAGGGTTGCGCTCATCATCGGCCGAATTGATGGCCAAGACGGTCGCCTTGATGCGGCCCAACTGAGCCGAAGGGTCGTAATCTCGCGAAGCATCCCACTGGTACAGGTTGTCGTTGGCATCGGCCGTGTAGGGCACTTTGAACCGCTGCTCCACCAGTTGATCGGCCTTTTCTCGGGTGGGTGCCAATTTCTGCAAACCCAGGTTGCCGCCACTGGTGCCGATGGCGTAAAACAGTGAAGCAAATTGCAAACTGCGCGGCTGCTGGGTGTAGTGACCGTTCTTCCACTCCGGATCGGTGCGGATCGCGTCCAGAATCAAGCGCCGCATCATCCAATTGCGACCGGACATGGGACCAGGCATCGCGGCCAGCGGCACCAAGGTGTCCATGTAATCCGGATACTGAATACCCCATAGCCAGACCAGCATGCCGCCCATGGAGTTGCCCAAAATCATGCGCACATGAGACCGCTTCAGGCCTTCGGTCAACAAACGATACTGGGCCAAAACCATATCGTCGTAGTTGTACCGTGGGAAAGCGGTCCGCAACCCGTCCGACGGTTTGCTCGACGCCCCCATGCCCAAAGCATCGGGAATGACGATGAAATATTTAGCCGCGTCCAAAGGCTGGCCCGGACCAAACAGTTCGCCGCCAAAGCCTGGATTAAGCATGCCCGCGGCAGTGCCTGCGGTGCCATGCAAAATCACCACCGTCTCACCCGCCGGATTGCCCAGGGTGATGTACCCGAGCTTGAGCTCAGGCATCACCTGTCCGGTATGAAAACGGAAATCTTTGGCCACCCAGATACCTGCTTGGGGTGCTGGCTGGGCTTGCGAGCAGCCAATGCAAGCAAAACAAAAAAAGACAAAAATGCGTTGGATACTGTTCACGATCAACTCTGGAAGTGTGTCTGCGCATTCTGGACAAGCTACCGTCAGCTCAGTGTCGCTCAAGCATCAAGCACAGGGCCCGCCAAAGATCTCTCAGCCTCAGACCTGCTCAAGCGGGTGTCTCGTCTTGTGGCAGATGCCCATCGCCAAAGAGTTGCCGCGTTAAGCGACGCAGCCATTGGTGGCCTGGGTCGCGATGCAGCCGTCCATGCCAGAACTGGTAAATGGCACTGTCATCAACGGGCACAGGCAGGTCACGCTTGACCAAGCCAAAGGGCGCCAAAGTCCGATCGGCAAAGCGCTCGGGCACAGTGGCGATCAAGTCCGAGTGGCTCAGCACATCCCCCAGGGCCACGTAATGCGGGACGGTCAAGCGAAAGTGCCGATGGAGTTTGCTGCGCTCCAAGGCCACGTCCACACGCCCGTGGCCCGTGCCCGCAGCCACAATGCGCACATGTTCAGCTTTCGAGAAACTGGCTACTGTCAATTTGCTCTTGCCCGCCAGGGGGTGCGATTGACGCATCAGCACGATGTACTGTTGCCTGAACAAGGCTTGCTGAAAAAACCCCGCCTGCAGTTGTGGCAACAAACCCATTGCCAAGTCGATGCGGCCAGCGGCCATGTCTTCTTTCAGAGTGTGGGGCGTCACCCCAACCACCTGCAGAGTGACCTTTGGCGCAGCGCGGGTCAACGCGTCCACCATTACGGGCAGGAAATACATCTCCCCCACATCGGTCATGGCGACATTAAAGCTGCGCGTACTGCTTTCCGGATCAAAGGCTGCACGCACATTGAGCGCTTGCTGCAAACCGTCCAGCGCCAGGGCCACAGGTTCGGCCAGTTGCAGCGCATAAGGCGTGGGCTCCATGCCGCCCTGGGTCCGCAAAAACAGAGGATCACCTAGCGTTGTGCGCAAGCGCCCCAAGGCACTGCTCACGGCGGGCTGGCTCATGCCCAGTTGCGACGCCACTTTGGACACGCGCTTGTGCAGCAGCACATGGTGAAACACCACCAGCAAATTCAAGTCCAGTTGACTGACGTCCATATTTGATTTTCAAATAGTGATTATCTAAAAATTTCGATTTACCGAAGAGTGTAATTTCAGCATGATCCCTGTCAAGTTGTCACCAGGAGCCTGCATGCAGGAACACAGCATCCATTGGGAAACGGACGGCACCAGCCGCGTGCCGTTTGCCGTCTACACCGACGAGTCGCGTCACAAAACAGAATTGCAACGCTTTTTTTACAAAGCACATTGGAACTACGTGGGCCTGGAGGCGGAGATCCCTAACCCCGGCGACTTCAAACGCACGGTGGTCGGCGAGCGCTCGGTCATCATGACGCGTGCAAACGATGGGCAGATCCATGTGGTGGAAAACGTCTGCGCTCACCGGGGCATGCAGTTTTGCCGCGAACGCCACGGCAACAAAAAAGAGTTTGTTTGCCCCTACCACCAATGGAGCTACAACCTGCAAGGCGGCCTGCAGGGAGTGCCCTTCAGGCGCGGTGTGCGGCAAGACGGCAAGGTCAATGGCGGAATGCCCGCTGACTTTGACCCCAAGGACCATGGCCTGACCACCTTGAAAGTGGCCACGCGCGGTGGCGTGGTGTTCGCCTCGTTCGACCATGAGGTGGAATCGCTCGAAGACTTCATGGGCCCAACCATCCTGAAATACTTTGACCGCCTGTTCAATGGCCGCAAGCTGGTGGTGCTGGGCTACAACCGCCAACGCATTCCGGGCAACTGGAAGCTGATGCAAGAAAACATCAAGGACCCGTACCACCCCGGCCTGCTGCACACCTGGTTTGTGACCTTTGGCCTTTGGCGAGCCGACAACAAATCCGAGCTGCGCATGGATGCGCACCACCGCCACGCGGCCATGATCTCCACACGCGGCACGGCTGGCCAAGCGACAGGTGACAAAGCCCAGGTCACGCAAGTGAGCAGCTTCAAGGAAAGCATGCAGCTGCATGACCCGAGTTTTCTGGACATCGTGCCCGAGCCTTGGTGGCAACTTGGTGATCAGATGCCGTCTGCCGTGATGATGACGCTGTTCCCCAGCGTGATATTTCAGCAGCAGGTCAACAGCGTCTCCACACGCCACATCCAACCCGACGGCCATGGTGCGTTTGACTTTGTCTGGACGCATTTTGGCTTTGAAGACGACACCCCCGAAATGACCGAACGCCGCCTGCGTCAATCCAACCTGTTTGGTCCGGCCGGTTTTGTGAGCGCAGACGATGGCGAGGTCATCGAGTTTTCGCAGCAAGCTTTTGAGACCAAACCTGAACACCGCATGTTGGTGGAATTGGGGGGTCGCGATGTGGGCGAGACCGACCACATGGTGACCGAAACGCTGATTCGCGGGATGTACGCCTACTGGCGCAAAGTGATGGAGGCCTGAGCCAAATGACGGTGCTGAACTTTGAAACCCATCTGGCCTTGACCCAGTTGTATGCCGATTACGCCCAGGCCGTGGACAGCGGGCAATGGGATTTGTGGCCTGAATTTTTCACTGAGCAATGTGTGTACAAACTCATCCCGCGTGAAAACCATGAACGCGGTTTTCCTTTGTGTACGCTGTCTTTCACCAGCAAAGGCATGCTCAAGGACCGCGTTTATGGCATCCAAGAAACGCTGTACCACGACCCCTACTACCAACGTCATGTGGTGGGCGCTCCTGTGGTGCGCCTTGTTGAAAACGGTCGCATCCATGCCGAAGCCAACTACGCGGTGTTTCGCACCAAACTGGACAAGGCGAGTACCGTCTTCAATGTGGGTCGGTACATTGACACCATCGTTCAAACACCTCAGGGTTGGAAGTTTGCCGAGCGACTTTGCGTGTACGACAGCGAAATGATCCCTAACGCTATCATTTATCCGATATGACTCTCAACTCCTGGACCGAAGTGGCCGCAGAGGCCGATTTGTTTGAAGGCGCCGGTTTCAACGTCAAGCCCGAAGGCCTTGACATTGCCCTCTTCAAGCTCGAAGAAGGCGTATTCGCCATCGACAACCTGTGCACGCACGGCAACGCGCAACTGTGCGATGGCTTCATGGAAGGCTCGCATGTGGAATGCCCCTTCCACCAAGCCCTGTTTGACGTGCGTGATGGCTCAGTCCAATGCGGCCCCGCCACCGAACCAGTCAAGTCCTGGCCGGTCAAGGTGGAGGGCGGGAAAGTCTTTTTGAACTTGGCACTTTAATGCCACTTCAAGTAGTCTTCCAAACGAGACAGAACTCTGCCCCAACCGTTTGACATACTCGGAAATTCCGCCTGAAAAGTCGCCTGTTCTGCCTCACTGGCACTCAAGAGTTCCCATTGGATGGCGAGCAAAGTGGTGATATCTTGCGATTTGAAACACGATCTTTTCAGGATTTGATCTCGAGCCCCCGAACTTCAATCAATCCAAATCCCATAAAAGTAAGTATTGGTGTCGGTCACTGCAGACGAACCACTCCCCTCAATCGCCAGGTAATATGTTTTGACGAGATTATTTTCAAAAGTGTATTTCAGTGTGGTGGTGCTGCCCGATGTCACATTGTAGGCATTGGCCAAGGATCCCATAGGACTTCCATTGGGATTCAATTTAGGACTGGCCGTTGCCAAAATATCATAATTGGCTGCACTTTTACCATCTGCCAATTTGACGATGACGGTGATGGTTTTTGCAGATTTGTAGTTGGAAATATTGACAGGAACAAAGATCCAATTGTGTTGCCCATTGGATGTTCCTTGAATGCTCCCAATGCCTGTCAAATCAGCGGGTTTCACATCCATGGAATTGGATGAATACACAATATCCACCTGATTCCGGTTGAGATTGTTATAACTCACGACGGTTTGAACCAGGTTGTAATTGGGATCTGCAGTCACCGTGCTTTTACCGTAAGTGTCCACCGCCGTGTTCAAAACCTTGCCATTAAGATCGTACGTCTTCGCAATGATTTGCAAGAATACCGACTGCGGTGTATGCGGCAAAACACTGTAGGTGACTTCTGTTTTGCCTTGCTTGACGGTCCTGGTGATGTCCGAAAAATTGCTCATGGTGGCAATTTTTCCGGAGACACCTGATTTCAGTGTGCCAGGCGGAATTGCAAAAGTACCATCCACCACCGAGTACATGCCGCCTACGATATCTTGACCCAATGGGGCAAATTTGACATTTTCACCTGTTGATGAAATACCATCCGTGAAATATTTGTAGGTTGTGAAGTTACTTTTTTCTGGACTGCAACCCACTAAACTGGTATTGACTGTAAAGGCCACTCGAATGGCAGGAACAATACCGAATTTCAATGCTTGAACTGAATTATCCGGCGGCAATTGTTTAACACTTTGGTAACCTGTACATTCTTTGTATTTGAATGTCGCTTCAGCAAAAAATTCAGCCGCCAATGAGTTTTTGGCTACATATTGAACATTGATGGAATAATATTCATCGGTGACGTCAAATAGTTCAAATCCTCCAATCATGAATTCACTGGGAATTCCATGCGGCAAGAGATCTATTTTCGACAAGGTGAGAATATCGCCATTTTGGGCTCCATGACCCACCTGGTAAATCTTCAAAGTGGTGACACCATTGACCGCGTCCACCCCTTTGACTGTGGAGCGCAATTTCAATCCTGAAAAATCTTTGAATTTGAAAGCGGTGATTCCCCCGCTTCGGCTGTACCCGGCCTTGACCGTCTCGTCCCAAAATTTAGCGAAATCAATAGAGTCAGAACTTTGAGCCAATGAAGCAGTGGCCGCGGGCGCTGTGGAAGTGCCAGTGCTTGCAGAACCTCCTGTGGCTGAGGACGCGGGGCCGTTCGTGACAGTGGAAGGCGCTGGCCCATTGGACATGGATCCGCCCCCGCAAGCCATGAGCACAGACACACTGAGCACCATGAGAATCGATCTTGAAAGCATCATGTTCTTAAGCCATATTTCGCATATTCAGTCTTGAATCGTCACCAACTCAGGCATCTTGAGCAGGGGCAGAATCAATTACGCGGGCAAATGGCTTTCAAGTCATCAAGATCACTCTCTGGCTGAACTACTCCACGGTAACGGTATAAGTTTCGTATGACATGGTTTTATCACTTCAATTTGGGGGACTTTTTTGATGTATCAATGTCTACAGACAACACAGACAAGATTCTGTGGTGATTGCCAAATGCGTTATTGACCGTGATTCCATATCGTGAATGGATCACACTTTGTTAGTCTCTCGCATCATTGAAGAAGGTCTGTCATCAGACCTTTAATAGCGAAGCTATGTCTGAATAATTCACACCCAAACTTCAAAGACTGAACACTTCTTTAGTCAATACCGACAAGGTTGATATTTTCAAGAAATATGACAAACTTGAAGGATGAAAAAGATAAAATTGATAGTCTTGATCCTCTTGATAGGACTGCAATGGGTGGCTCATGCAGATGTACTACTTGGTCATGTCGTAGGAGTGTCAGATGGAGACACAATCACAGTCTTAGATGACAACAAGCAAAGACATGTCATCAGACTGATGGGCATAGATGCACCAGAAAAAGCACAAGCATTTGGTCAGCAATCAAAGAAGTCGCTATCTGACCTAGTCTTTGACAGAGATGTGTCTGTCACTTGGTTCAAGAAAGATCGATATGGACGCACAGTTGGTCAAGTGCTTGTAGATGACGCAGATGTGTGTCTTGAGCAGATCAAGCGTGGACTAGCTTGGCACTACAAGCAACACTTGTCATAATTCAAATGCGAAATAAAAGTGAAATTTATTGGATAATATTTCAAGGCTTAAAGTTTGTGCTCTTTGATTAATGCATTGTACTCATCCAATATCGATCCAGAACTTAATTCGATAGCCTCGTATTGCTTTCTCATCTCTTCCCATATATTTTTATTTAATAACAAGTATTTTCTTTCGCCTGCGATATAATTTACGCTAATATAAACACTGCCATTTGAACCTAAATTTTCATATGCATCTTTTGAGATTTGCTCTCCAATCAGCCATGTTTCAATCTTTACACCATCGTGATTTGGGTCAAGTATATTCGCAATGACAGTAGAAGGTTTTTTTGATTTGAAAAATCCAAAAAGTGACATTTGATTCCTCTTTAGTTGAAGTAAAAAACTACAATGGCAAAGCAAAAATTAATCTACGCATTTCTAATTGCATTCCAAATATTAGGTCTATTTGAAAATAATTTCTCAAGTCTTGAAGTTATCTCATTATCTGTCATGTTTGTAATTAGGTCATCAAATTGCACAGCTTTACTGTCTCTATTGCCACTCAGACTAAGCGCATCCTTAGGTGCAATTGTTTCAAGAAATTCTCTTCGTTCTTTATAACTTAATTTACTTAAATCATCTGATATTTTCGCAAGATTGAATTTATATAAATCAGGTCTTTTGGAGTAAATGCTATCAATTGCATTGAACTTGTATCTCTCTTTGTTTGTTTCAAACTCCTGATGAATTTCTCTAAGTGCTTTGCTCCATGCTTGCAAAGATGCACCTCGCGCACCATCCCAATCTATACGCCATACAAGTCTAATTACACGAACAAAGTTTTCTTCATTTTTCTTTCGTGTTTTTATGTCTAGTTCTAAGTACAACTCGTCAAGGAAGCCCTCATACTGCTTTGCTTCTCGCCACCATATATAGAGCGATGCTAAGCAGTGATACAGCTTTTCCTTTGCTGAGTCATAGAGTCTTGTTTGCTCTGCTGCCTCACTTGCTAGACCATCTAATAACGCTCTTAGTTCTGACTTAGATTTCGCCATCGTCTTCAACCTTATAAAGTCCCATTTCTATAAACTTTATAGTATTTGAAGACTTTCTCAAGTCTCTTTTCCTCAACTTGCTCCAAGTTGCACCAACTAGTTCTGCGTAATAGTTCTTACCACTTGGTGTTTTGATGCCTTGTCTGTTCAGTACATCTGCTATTTGCTGATTTGTGAAGCGTTCAGCGACCATTTGCCTCATTAGGTAGTGTCTGAAATTCCTTCTTTCTGAAAGGAAATTCAGTGACAACTGCCTTGTTGTCACCGATATTGAAAATGAAAGTACTATATTTTGTACCTTATCCGTTATACGAAACTTATTCCACTGTCACAGACTTCGCCAGATTCCTCGGCTTGTCCACATCGGTCCCCCGCGCACACGCTGTGTGATAACTGAGCAACTGCAACGGCACGACGTGCAAGATGGGTGAGAGCACGCCGTAGTGCTCGGGCATGCGGATGACATTCACGCCTTCGCTGCTTTCGATCTTGGTGTCGCCGTCGGCCAGCACATAGAGCACACCGCCGCGGGCGCGCACTTCTTGCATATTGCTTTTCAGCTTTTCGAGCAGCTGGTCGTTGGGGGCCACGGTCACCACGGGCATGGCGCTGGTCACAAGGGCCAGCGGGCCGTGTTTGAGTTCGCCTGCGGCGTAGGCTTCGGCATGGATGTAGGTGATTTCTTTGAGCTTGAGCGCACCTTCGAGGGCGATGGGGTAGTGCGTGCCCCGGCCCAGGAACAGCGCATTTTCTTTGCTGGCAAATTCTTGTGCCCATGCCATGACCTGTGGCTCCAGCGCCAGCACGGCTTGCAGCGCAGCGGGCAGGTGGCGCATGGCTTTGATGTGCGCGGCTTCTTCGGCGTCGCTCAAGCGCCCTTTGGTCTGCGCCAACGCCAGCGTGAGCAAGAACAAGCCTGCCAGTTGGGTGGTGAAAGCCTTGGTCGACGCCACGCCGATCTCGGCCCCGGCGCGGGTCACGTAGGCGTGTTTGCATTCGCGCACCATGGCGCTGGTGGACACGTTGCAAATGGTAAGCGTGTGCGTCATGCCCAGGCTCTGGGCGTGGCGCAGCGCGGCCAGGGTGTCGGCGGTCTCGCCGCTTTGGGTGATGGTGACGATCAGCGTGTGGGGGTTGGGCACCGATTCGCGGTAGCGGTATTCGCTGGCGATCTCGACCTGGCAGGGCACTTTGGCGATCGCCTCGATCCAGTACTTGGCCACGCAGCCGCTGTAATAGCTGGTGCCGCAGGCCAGGATCAGCACGTTGTCAATCGCCTTGAATGTGGAATACGCACCATCACCAAACAGCTCGGGCGTGATGCCCTCCACGCCTTCGAGCGTGTCGGCAATCGCACGCGGCTGCTCGAAGATTTCCTTTTGCATGTAGTGGCGATATGGGCCCAGCTCGGCCGCGCCGCTGTGGGCGTGCACGGTTTTCACGGCGCGGGTCACCGCCTTGTGGTC
>CANGKR010000073.1 GCA_947454355.1 Comamonadaceae bacterium | reverse complement strand
GACTTGCATGTTCAGGTTTTCGTCCAGTACGCCATAGCCGTAGCGGTAATTGCGAGGTTTGCCATCGTCTGTGCCCAAGGCCGTGCTGAGCTTGTCGACTTTCAAAAAACGGCGCACCACTTTGTCACCCGCATACACCTCCAGCACACCGTTGGTGCCAGTCCAGTTCTGGATGTCACGGCTGATTTTGTTTTGCTGCTCTTGTGTGCATGCCATCAGCAATAAAGGGCCTGCAACTAAGGCGGCTGTTAATTTCAAAACGCTTTTCATTTCCTACTCCCTTGACACTCAAATGCTTCGTTGTCGTAACGCTTCGTACAAGCACACTCCGCTGGCCACCGAGACGTTCAAGCTCTCGACCGCGCCGTGCATGGGAATGCTCACCAACTCATCGCAGGTTTTGCGGGTCAATTGCCGCATGCCTGCGCCTTCTGCGCCCAGCACGATGGCAGTGGGTCCCTTCCAGTCTACTTTGTACAGTGTTTTGGGTGCATCATCGCTGGTGCCAGTAATCCAGATACTGCGCTCTTTCAATTCACCCAGCGTACGGGCCAGATTGGTCACCATGAAATAGGGCATGGTCTCGGCAGCGCCGCTGGCAACTTTGGCCACGGTGGCATTGATGCCCGCCGCATGATCTTTGGGTGCGATCACCGCATGTGCCCCCGCGCCATCGGCCACACGCAAGCAAGCGCCCAGGTTATGAGGATCGGTGATGCCGTCCAACACCAAGAGCAAAGGTGGGCCTTCAACCGCATCGAGCAAATCATCTAAAGAGTGGATTTGCGCCACAGGCTCCACACGGGCAGCAACACCCTGGTGGCCATGACTGCCGCACAGCTTGGCCAGGCGCAGGTTGTCGGCTTCGATCAAGCGTGCGCCGACTTCGTTGGCCCGTTCCAGGAACTGCCGCATCCGGGCATCGCGACGGGTAGATTCGTAATAAATTTCGATGATGGACTGCGGCGCTGTTTTCAAACGCACGCCGACGGCATGAAAGCCGAATAGCACTTTGGGTGATGACATGCCCTGATTATCGTTGCTGCCCGGCCTCGATCACCAAACGACGTTGGCAGCGGTCAGCTACCCGAGGGTCGTGCGTGACCAACACCAAGGTCGTCCCGCGCTCTTGGTTGAGCTCGAACATCAAATTTAAAATGGTTTCGCCCGTGGCGTGGTCAAGGCTGCCAGTAGGTTCATCGGCCAGCAAAATTTGCGGCGCCATCACAAACGCACGGGCCAGAGCAACGCGTTGCTGCTCGCCACCGCTGAGCAATTTGGGGTAATGTTTCAAGCGCTGCGCCAAGCCCACCCGCACCAGCATGGCCTGGGCTGTGGCCACTCGGTCTTTGCGACCGGCTAACTCCAGGGGTAGCATGACGTTTTCAAGTGCGGTGAGGTTGGCCATCAATTGAAAGCTCTGGAACACAAAGCCCATGTGCGCAGCACGTACCTGGGCCCGGTCATCTTCAGACAGGGTGAACAGATCTTGTCCGGCCACCACCACTTGACCCTCTGTGGGCGTGTCCAATCCAGCCATGATGGACAAGAGTGTGCTTTTGCCAGAACCCGAAGCGCCCACAATCGCCAGGGATTCCCCTGCGGCCAGGCTGAAATCGATATCGCGCAAAATAGCCAAAGTCCCGGTGGAATCGGTGACCGACTTGAAAACATGAGCGACTGAAATGATGGATTCCGACATGCACAAACCTTTATGGAAGCGACGTCACTTTAACGTGCTGGCGTTTTCCGCTGTGCTCTCAGGCTTTTACGCCGCAACCTGGGCAAAGCAGGCGCCTGTGATTTTGGTGGTGGGTGACTCCATCAGCGCAGAGTATGGCTTGCAACGCGGGCAAGGTTGGGTGGCTTTACTGGAAAAGAAATTGCAAGCCGAAAACAAAGCCGTCAAGGTGGTCAATGCCAGCATCAGCGGCGATACCACTGCCGGTGGCCGATCGCGGCTCGCGGCTTTGCTGCTTCAACACCAGCCCACCGTGGTGGTAATCGAATTGGGCGGCAACGACGCTTTGCGCGGATTGGCCCTGACGCAATCAGAGGCGAATCTGATCGCCATGGCCCAAGCCTCTCAAGCTGCTGGCGCCAAAGTCTTGCTGTTGGGCATGCAGGTTCCGCCCAATTACGGAGCGGATTACGCTCAACAGTTTGAAGCCATCTTTAAACAAACGGCCAAAACTACCGCTTCGCGCTGGGTGCCGGCTTTCCTCAAGGGCATTGCTGACGCGGCAGACCCGTTGCAGGGTTTTCAGGCTGATCGCATTCACCCCAATGGACAAGCGCAACCGCAATTGCTGGCCAACATGTGGCCTGAATTGAAAAAACTCTTGCCTTGACGGGCCTTCGTCCTTCTCTGATATCAAGACAAAAAAATACCGGCCAAAGCCGGTAAGGGACTGTCGGCCTGCCTTCAGGCCGTAGGCGGTGTCGGGTTGGCAGAATTCAATTCGGGATCGATCGCGTCATCAGACTCCAGACCCGACTCATCACCAGGCTCGCCATGTTTGCGCTCGGCTTTGGCTTTGAGCTTGTCTTCTTTTTTACGTTTTTTGGCCAGCTCTTTTTGCCGTTTCTCGTAGCCGTAGTTGGGTGTTGCCAAGATGCATCTTTCTGAAGTGAATGCCCAACTGTATCAGCTTGCGATGCCGGTGGGCCACTGCACAGTTTCTGGTATGAATACCAGCTGGCATGACCCCAGGATGCGCACGGCATCGGTGTCGAGGTCCAAAATCATCGGGATCGACACCACCAGCGATGCCCTGTCCTATAGCAATTCGAGCATCATCCCAACCAGCACCAACATGGCCATGCTGCGGATGTGTGAGTCCCAGCTGGTCAAAGAGTCAGGTGCTTGTGCAGGGATTGGGCCAGATCTGCAATCAAGTCCTGCGGGTCTTCGAGGCCCATCGAAAACCGCACTAAATAACCAGGTTTCAAATGCGACGGCCAGCCATTGCGCATGGACTGGATGTTGTAGGGCACGACCAAAGACACCGGCCCACCCCAGCTGTAGCCAATTTTGAAATAACGAAGCTCATCGCAAAATGCATCAACTTGCTCAGATGACAAGCGAGGGTCCAGCATCACGCTGAACAAACCCGCCGCACTGCCTGGATGGCCTGTAGCCCGGTTGAGGGCTTTCCAATGTGCATGACCCGGCGCATCCGGCCATGCGGGGTGCAAAACCTGCACACACGGCGATTGGGCAGACCACCAGTGGGCGAGAGTCATGCCTGCCTGCGATTGGGCTTGATACCGGATGCCCAAACTTGGCAGTGAGCGCAAGACGGCCTCAACGTCATTGGCCCCCACGCCCAGACCCAGACGCATGTGGCAAAGTTTGATTTTTAAATGCAGTGCGGCATCACGCGTCATGATGCTGCCCATCAAGACATCGCCACCACCGCTGGGGTACTTGGTCAATGCATGGGCGCTGATGTCTACCCCGAGGGCGCCATCGCCCATCAGGTCAAACGGCTGAAAGGACAAACCCGCCCCCCATGTGTTGTCGAGCGCACACAAAACCTTGTGTTCACGGCAGAGTCTCACCATGGCCAGCAGGTCGGGGAACTCCATGCTGACCGAACCTGGGGCTTCAAGCCACACCAAGCGAGTGCGAGCTGTGATGCGCAAGGCCAAGTCCTCCACCTGCATCGGGTCATAGAACTGATGGGTGATACCAAAAGCTTTGAGTTCGCCTTCGGCCAAGGCTTTGTTGGGGCCGTAGGCATTGTCGGGCAACAAAACCTCGTCGCCCACCTTCAAGGTGGCCAACGCCACAGTGGACAGTGCGGCCAAACCACTGGGCACCAACAAGCATTGCTCACCGCCTTCTAAAGCGCATAGACGCTCTTCTAGCAGGTAAGAAGTCGGTGTTCCGTGCAGGCCATAGGTGTAGGCAGTCTTGTCTTTCCACTCGCGCTGGCGCATCGCCGCTACCGAAGGAAAGTAAACCGTCGAAGCTTTGAACACCCCGGGCTGAGGGGCTTCAAAGTCCCCAGGGGCTTGATAGGGGTGATGGATCAGGTGCGTGACGGAGGGCACACCTGAGTTGGCGGCAGATTTTGTATCCATGCCGCCATCGTAGCGTCAGACCTTCCACTTCTCCAGCAATTTTTCGGGACGCGTGGAGTCGTAGCCTTCAAAGGGCTGGTGGATCCAGGGGTTGGTGGGCAAAAATTCCACCGAGTAGTCAGCCTTGAAATCCGATACGCCCTTGGTCCACAGCACTGCTGTGCGCAGCTCGGTGATCGGCGAGTAATTGGTTTTGAGCATGTTGACCACCGCTTTGAGCGTGTGGCCGGTATCGGCCAAATCGTCGACTAACAACACACGACCAGCGATTTCGCCCTTGGGTGTGGTGATGTAGCGGGCAATGTCCAAATGGCCTTGTACCGTGCCAGCATCGGCGCGGTAGGAGCTGGTCGACATGATGGCCAAGGGCTTGTCAAAAATACGCGACAAAATGTCGCCAGGACGCATGCCGCCACGTGCCAGACACAAAATGGTGTCGAACTCCCAACCGGACTGATGGATTTTGATAGCGAGTTTTTCCACCAGGTTGTGGTACTCGTCGTAGCTCACATAAAGGTGTTTTCCGTCTTCAGTCAACATGCAGTTTCTCCAAAAAATGTGGGCAGCAGATCCTATTGGAGTTCCACTGCGGGGTATCCCGACTGGAAATCAGTCAGCCAAAAAAGGGTGGCGCATCATGATCGTGTGATCACGGTCAGGACTGGTGGAGACCACATGGATCGGTACACCGGTCACTTGCTCGATGCGCTGCAAATACAGGCGTGCATTCACGGGCAATTTATCGAGTTCGGTTACGCCCACGGTGGTGTCACTCCAGCCCTCCATGCTTTCATAGATGGGCTTGCAACGGGCAATGTCATCAGCACCCATAGGCAGGATGTCGATGGTTTCGCCGTCAAGTTCGTAGCCAGTGCACAAAAGCAATTCTTTGAGACCGTCGAGCACATCGAGCTTGGTGATGCACAAGCCGGTCAAGCCATTGACCTGTGCACTGCGCTTGAGCAAAGCGGCATCGAACCACCCACAACGGCGGCTGCGGCCAGTGGTCACACCTTTTTCGGCGCCCACAGTGCTCATATGCCACCCGGGTGTGCCTTCTTTTTCCCAGTCGAGTTCAGTCGGAAAGGGTCCGCCGCCTACGCGGGTGCAATAGGCCTTGGTGATGCCCAGCACGTAATGCAAGAGGCCAGGCCCCACACCGGCACCTGCCGCAGCATTGCCAGCCACGCAGTTACTGGAAGTCACATAGGGGTAAGTGCCATGATCCACGTCCAGCAAAGTGCCTTGAGCACCTTCGAAAAGCAAATTAGCGCCGTCGCGGTGCGCATCGTTCAACTCGCGGGACACGTCGGCCATCATGGGCATCAGCAATTGTGCGTGTCGCATGGCTTCGTCGTACACGGCGTCAAACTGCACTTCGCCATTCTTGATATATGGCGACAAAACCGGACCAAAATTAAATGCAGCCGCGTTCAAATAAGTGGTCAGCACATGGTTATGCAAGTCCAGCAACTCGCGCAGTTTGTGGGCAAAACGCTCAGGGTGTTTGAGGTCCTGCACACGCAATGCGCGGCGGGCAATTTTGTCTTCGTAGGCGGGACCAATGCCGCGCCCGGTGGTGCCAATTTTCTCAGTACCACCCTGCTCGCGAGCGGCTTCACGGGCCACGTCCAGCGCGGCATGGAAAGGCAAGATCAAGGGGCATGCTTCGCTGATGCGCAGGCGCGAGCGCACTTCGACGCCCGCTTTTTCGAGGCCTTCGATTTCTTCAAACAATTTACCGGCTGACAAGACCACGCCGTTGCCGATGTAGCACTTCACACCAGGACGCATGATGCCACTGGGAATCAAATGCAATGCGGTTTTGACGCCATTGATCACCAGAGTGTGGCCTGCATTGTGCCCGCCTTGGAAACGTACAACGCCTTGGGCGCTCTCGGTCAGCCAGTCCACCAGCTTGCCTTTACCTTCGTCACCCCATTGGGTGCCGACCACGACGACGTTGCGTCCTTTGATCTTGTTCATGCTGATGTATCTATTCAAATAGCTTGTACAACCCATTGTCCCGCGGCCTGAACCAGGGCGCGATCACAGTGGAATTCATCGACTTCACTTTCGTGGCCTGGCAAGACACAGACCACGGTTTCACCTTGCTGGCGCAAGCGGGCAATGGCTTGCTGCAAATCGGCGGCATCTCCCCAAGGGGCGCGAATGGCTGCCCGCAAGGGCAAGGCGGGCACAGCGGCGACCAGTTGTTTCAAATCCATGCTGAAGCCGACCGCAGGACGCTTGCGCTCCACATGGTGGCCAAAAACTGCGCCTACACCGTCATAACGCCCACCGCGCACTAGCGCATCGGAAGCTTGTCGGGCGTATACAGCAAAGCGTAAGCCGCTGTAGTAGGCATAGCCACGTGCATCGGCCAAGTCGAACGAGACCTGCACTGGCGCGATGTGACCCGCCAACCAACGCAATTGCTGTAAAGACTGGGTGATGGCGGGTGTGGCGGGCAATTGCGCCTGGGCTAAATCGAGCACCGACGCATCACCATACAACTCCACCAAAGCCAACAAGGCTTTGCGGATCGTGGCATCAAAACCTGCGGTCAAGCGCTGCAACTCACTTGCGTTTTTGGCAGCCAAAGCGGTGTGGATTTGTTGCTCCACATCGGCAGGCACATCAAGACCTTGTAGCAAGCTGGCCACGATGCGAGCGTCGCCCAAATCAACCTGAGGCTGGTCCACTTGCGCGGCCTTCAGTTGGGCCAAGGCCAATTGCAGGACTTCGAGGTCAGCTTCCAGGCCTGCATGGCCGTAGATTTCAGCGCCCAACTGCAGCGGCTCACGGGTTCCGTGTGGATGATCTGGGCGGGTGTGCAAGACAGGACCGCAATAAGACAAGCGGGTCACACCAGCGCGATTGAGTAAGTGGGCATCGATGCGGGCCACCTGGGGCGTGGTGTCGGCACGCAAACCCATCATGCGCCCTGACAGCTGGTCCACCAGTTTGAAAGTCTGCAAATCCAGGGCCTGCCCGGTCCCAGTCAGCAAAGACTCCAGGTGCTCCAGCAGAGGCGGCATCACCAACTCGTAGCCAAAGCCACGGGCGGTGTCGAGTAACAAGCGTCGGAGTTCTTCAATGTGCCGGGCCTCGGAGGGCAAGACATCGGCAATGTGATCCGGGAGGACCCAGGCGGACATAGGTTGGTGCAACTGTAAAAACTGAGATTTTACCGTTTGAAAAGGCGGTTCAAGCGACGCACAGCAAGAGAATCAAGCCAGCTGCTGCGCTGCACAGTCCGAAAAACCGAATTTGCCCATCTTCCAGCTGTAAAAGTTGTGCGAAAAGTTGTCGCCAGCGCACGGGGGAAATCATAGGCAAGAGGCCTTCGACGATCAACATCAAGGCCAATGCCAGCAGCAATTGCTCAGCCACAGCTTACTTTTTGACGGGCGTCGCTGTTGCGTTGCCTTTGAGTGTTTTGAAGAAGTCCGACGCGCTGGGGTCAAGCACCATCACGTCCGACTTTTTGGCAAAGCTGGCTTTGTAGGCGTCCAGGCTGCGGTAGAACTGGGCAAACTGCGGATCTTTGCCAAAGGCGTCTGCATAGATGCGTGCAGCTTGCGCGTCCCCTGCTCCTTTGATCTTTTGGGCTTCACGGTAGGCGTTGGCGATCGTCACTTCGCGCTGGCGGTCAGCGTCGGCACGGATTTTCTCGCCCTCAGCAGCACCCGTTGAACGCAACTCATTGGCCACGCGCTTGCGTTCGGCTTCCATGCGGCGATAGACCGACTCGGTGATCGCATCAACATAGTCTGCACGCGTGATACGTACATCGACCACGTCGACACCCCAGGGCTTGTCACCGCGAACTTTGTCGAGTACTTCGCGCTTGACGTCGGCCATCAAAGCTTCTCTTTGCAGAGACAGCAGCTCTTTGACCGTGCGTTTGTTGATCTCTTCCTGGAAGGCATTACGCACCACCCTATTGAGCTGATTGGCGCCAGACTTTTCGTCCAGACCCACATTGCGAATGTAGGCCTGCGGGTCGGTGATGCGCCAGCGCACAAACCAATCGATCACTACACGTTGCTTTTCAGCGGTGAGCATGGGCTCGGTGTCAGGGCTGTCCAAGGTGAGCAGTCGTTTGTCGATGTATGTGACGTTTTGCAGCGGCGGCGGCAGCTTGATGTTCAGGCCAGGCTCAGTGATCACTTCCTTGATTTGACCCAAGGCATAGACCACGCCGAACTGGCGCTGATCGACCACAAACACCATCGAGCTGAGCAAGCCCAGCGCGATGATGACCGACGTAATCCAAAATCCAATGCGATTCATTCAGTGCTCCTTGGCTCAGCGCACATCACGGTCACGCGACCGTGAGTTGTCCCTTGACCGTGCATCGGCAGGCACGGGCGGGAGGAGGACAGGTGACACGGGGGCCGACGCGTTGCCGTTGCCCGCATCCGAGGGGACTGCAGGCGCGGGGTTGATAGCGCTTTGTTGCAATATTTTGTCCAGTGGCAAGTACAGTAAATTGGACCCTTGCTTGCTGTCCACCACCACTTTGGTCACACTGCTGTAGATCTGCTGCATTGCATCGATGTACATGCGGTCACGCGTGACTTGCGGGGCTTTTTGGTATTCCGGCAATATAGCTTTGAAGCGTTGGGCATCACCCTCGGCTTGTGCAATGATTTTTTCGCGGTAGGCAGAAGACTCCTCCTTCAACCGCGATGCAGCACCCACCGCACGTGGCACCACGTCGTTGGCATAAGCTTGAGCTTCGTTTTTAGCGCGTTCACGCTCTTGACCCGCCTTGAGCACATCGTCAAAAGCAGTTTGCACTTGCTCGGGAGGCCGAACACCACCTTGTTGCAGGTTGATGCCCACCACTTCAATACCCACTTTGTAGCGGTCCAGAATGGTTTGCATCAAGGCGCGAACACGCGGCGCGATTTGATCGCGTTCATCGGACAAAGCTGCGTCCATTTTCATTTTGCCCACCACTTCGCGCACAGCGGTTTCAGCGGCCTGCACCACGGCTTCTGTAGGGTTCTTGCTCTCGAACAAATAGGCGCGGGCATCGTTGAGACGGTATTGCACCGCGAATTTGATTTCGACGATGTTTTCGTCTTCAGTCAACATGGCCGATTCACGCAGGCCGGTGGCTTTGATGACGTTGTCTCGACCGATGTCTACGGAAC
Organism: Comamonadaceae bacterium; assembly: GCA_947454355.1. Lineage (GTDB taxonomy): Bacteria > Pseudomonadota > Gammaproteobacteria > Burkholderiales > Burkholderiaceae_C > Limnohabitans_A. The sequence continues at coordinate 3,869 of CANGKR010000073.1, read as the reverse complement.
GGATCTGCGTCACAAACACCAATTCATGGCGCTGAATGGGGTACGGCATGCGCCAGTTGAAGCCGGCACCCACAGTCGATTTGTATTTGCCAAACTGGGTAATGACCGCTTGTTGACCTTCTTGGACAATGAAAAAACCCGTACCCAGCCAAATCAGCAAGGCCACGAAAGCCACCACACCCAGGCCGATGCCATTCAAAAACGGAGGCAACCCTGATGCGCCGCCACCGCCAGAGTGGCCAGAACCACCACACTTTTGACCAAACACACTGCCCAGTTTGCGGTTGAAATCACGCCATAACTCATCCAAGTCAGGCGGACCCTGGTTGACGCTGGGACGGCTGGGCCGTTCATTTTGAGGTGGAATGGGCGGCGGTGTGTGGCCGTCATGCGGAGCGCCAGGCTCCTGAGGTTTGTCCTCGCCTCGTCCCCAGCGGGGATCATTGAGGTTGAACATGCCACGCACACGTGGCCCCAATTCTTTCCAACGAAAGGCGCGGAGATGAACAGTCATTCGCAAGGGTCTTTTTATATTCAAAAGTTGGATTGTGCCCACTCAAAGGGCATCAGGTGTCCATTGTGCTGGAAATTCCAGGGGGATCGAATCATCCTGATCTGCCAAGGGCATTGTCCGGCCTGCTTTAATTGACAGCAATTGGCGCAACGCCGCCAAACCTTCGCCCGTAGCGGCACTGACGAACAAGCGGTCTATCTGCACGCCATCGGACTCATATTGGTCTTGCATCTGAACAGGCCGTTTATCTTCAGGCATGGCGTCAAACTTATTGAAGACCAAAACCTGCGGCACCTGGTCAGCACCAATCTCCTCCAGCACACGCTGCACTTCGCTCATTTGCTCAGGAAAGTCGGGATTCGACGCGTCCACTACATGCAGCAAAAGATCGGCATCGGCCGCTTCTTGCAATGTAGCTTCAAAGGCATCGATCAAACCATGGGGCAAATCGCGGATAAATCCTACGGTGTCTGATAAAGACACTGAACGCCCGGCCTCGCCCAAGTACAGCTGCCGGGTGGTCGTGTCCAGAGTGGCAAACAACTGGTCGGCTACATAGGTGCGGGCTTTGACCAGGGCATTGAACAAGGTGGATTTACCGGCATTGGTGTAACCCACCAACGAAATCGTGAAAGCATTGCGGCGGTCGCGCTGTTTGCGCTGGGTGTGACGCTGTTTCTTGACCTTGATCAATCGCTCTTTGGTGCGCTTAATGGACTCGCTGATCATGCGGCGGTCCAACTCGATCTGCGTTTCACCCGGACCGCCACGAGTTCCAATACCGCCGCGCTGGCGCTCGAGATGCGACCAGCGGCGAACCAGCCGCGTGCTGAGGTATTGCAAACGGGCCAGCTCGACCTGCAGTTTGCCCTCGTGACTGCGGGCACGTTGACCGAAAATTTCCAGGATGATCAAAGTCCGGTCATTGACCGGCAATCCAATATGCCGCTCCAGATTACGCTGTTGGGCAGGACTCAGTGATTGGTCAAACAAAACCTCGGCGGCGCCATATTGCTGCGCCAGAAATTTGATTTCATCGGCTTTGCCACTGCCGACAAATAACGCAGCATCCGGCGCACGTCTTTTGCAGGTCAGTCTAGCGACCGGACGCAAACCGGCTGTCTCTGCCAACAAGCCGAGCTCCAGCAGTTCACCGTCAAAATGGGGTCCACCAAAATCAACGCCGACCAACAAGGCCGGCGCAGTGTCATTTACCGCAGTATCAGACAACGGGAATCAGGTCGCCTGAGCGTCTTCTGTAGCGTCAGTGGCGTTCAAGTTCACGGCACGACCAGGGACAATGGTCGAAATGGCATGTTTATAAACCATTTGTGTAACTGTGTTTCGCAAAAGCACTACATACTGATCAAAAGACTCGATTTGACCTTGCAGCTTGATGCCGTTGACGAGGTAAATCGAGACCGGCACATGTTCTCTGCGCAGGGCATTGAGAAAAGGGTCTTGCAAAAGTTGGCCTTTGTTGCTCACGATATGCTCCGTGTTCAAAAGTTGTGTTTAAGTGGTTGACCTTACCACAGGAGAGAGCCCTTTTGATTTTCAGCACTGAAAATCAGGGCATTGTTCAAGCGTCTCTGTCAGCGAACGGATTGGTGGATGTTTTCATCTCGATCCGCAATGGCGTTCCGGCCAAGTCGAAGGCTTTTCGAAAGCGCCCTTCCAGAAAGCGCTTGTAGGTGTCGGTGACATGTTCCAGGGAATTGCCGTGGATGACAATCACGGGCGGATTCATCCCTCCCTGGTGCGCATAGCGTAATTTGGGGCGGAACATGCCTCCGCGCTGCGGACTTTGGAACTGCACTGCCTCCAGCAGCAACCGGGTGAGCACAGGCGTGGTCATCTTGCACATGGCAGCGCGATGTGCCTGGGCAATCGACGCCCACACAGGGCCCAGGCCCTGCCGCTTTTTGGCAGAGATGTAGTGCAGATTGGCAAATTTCAAAAAGGGCAAACGGGTCTCAATCGAGCGTGTGACCAACTGGCGCTGATACTCATCGATCGCATCCCATTTGTTGACAGCGACGACGACTGCACGACCGCTTTCCAGAATGAAGCCGGCAATATGGGCGTCTTGGTCCGTCACACCTTGCTCGGCGTCCAACAGCAGCAATACCACGTTGGCCGATTCAATGGCCTGCAACGTTTTGACAACCGAGAACTTTTCGATCGCTTCAAAGACCTTGCCTTTGCGCCGCAAACCTGCCGTGTCGATCAGTTCGAACTTTTGACCACTGCGCTCAAAAGGGACCGTGATGGCGTCCCGAGTAGTGCCGGGCATGTCAAAGGCCACCAAGCGCTCCTCACCCAACCAGGTGTTGATCAGTGTGGACTTGCCCACATTAGGCCGCCCAGCCACGGCCAGTTTGATGATGCTGGTGTCGACTTCGACTTCTTCTTCGTCATCGGGCAGGTTCAAAGGCTCCAGTGCCAATTCGGTCAGGCTACGGATCCCCTGCCCGTGTGCGGCAGACACCGCCAACACCTCGCCCAAGCCCAGTTCGTAGAACTCGCTGAGCTGGATGCCCTCGCGCATACCTTCTGACTTGTTGGCCACCAGCAAACTGGGTTTGCCAATTTTGCGCAAGTAGTTGGCAATGTCGTGGTCCTGGGCGGACAAGCCAGCTCGCGCATCAACCACAAAAATGACCACATCGGCCTCGGCCACCGCTTGCTGCGTTTGCTTGGCCATCTCTTTGTAAATGCCCGCACTCGCATCGGGCTCAAAGCCCCCTGTGTCGATGACAATAAATTCGTGCTTGCCCAGACGACCTTGGCCGTAGTGACGGTCACGCGTCAGCCCAGCAAAATCGGCCACGATGGCGTCACGGCTTTTCGTCAAACGATTGAAGAGCGTGGACTTGCCCACATTGGGGCGGCCAACCAGGGCCAAAACAGGTATCACTGATGTTTCCGATCAATCCAGTCGCAGACCGTAGACGCCGCCATTGCGGGTCACCACAACAGTCATACCCGCCACCGAAACCGGGCGCAGGGCAATGCCTGAGCCATCGGTAGAAATGCGGTTTTGCAATTGTCCGTCCTGGACCGCAAGACGGTGCACCCATCCGTTTTCATCGCCCACCACCACGGATGCACCGCGCAGCATCGGTTCTGACAGACCTCTGAAACGCAAGGCGTCCGTGTTCCAGGCCGGTTGACCGAGGGCGCGATTCCAGGACATGACTTTGCTGTCGGACTCTACGCCGACTAACAGTTGATCGTTACCTGTCAGGCCCTGATGGCCGTTGGCTGAGCGGGTCCAAAGCACCGTTCCTTTGGTGGCATCTACACACGTCACAGCAGTCTGGAAGGAACGGACACACACCTGATGACCTTC
>CANGKR010000072.1 GCA_947454355.1 Comamonadaceae bacterium | reverse complement strand
TCCCATTGGGCCGAGAGCGAATGGTCTTTGGTGACGATGGTCCAGCCATCGCCCATTTCTTTGATCTCTTTGCGGCCAGCGTTGATCATGGGCTCGATGGTGAACACCATGCCCGGTACCAACTCGACCAATGTGCCTGGTTTGCCGTAATGCAGCACCTGCGGCTCTTCATGAAAGCCGCGGCCGATGCCGTGGCCGCAAAATTCACGCACCACTGAAAAGCCATGGCCCTCGGCAAATTGCTGAATGGCGTGTCCGATGTCGCCCAAATGGGCGCCGGGCTTGACTTGCTCGATGCCTTTCCACATGGCTTCGTAGGTCAGTTTGGCCAGTCGCTTGGCCGCAATCGAGGCCTCGCCCACCATGAACATACGGCTGGTGTCGCCATGCCAGCCATTTTTGATGGTGGTGATGTCGATGTTCAGTGAGTCGCCTTTTTTGAGCGGCTTGTCATTCGGAATGCCATGACAGACCTGGTGGTTGATCGAGGTGCAAATCGACTTGGGGTAGGGCTTATAGCCACCCGGCGCGTAATTGAGCGGGGCCGGAATGCATTGCTGCACATCCACCATGTAGTCGTGGCAAAGCTTGTCGATTTCGTTGGTGGTGATGCCGGGCTTGATGAAAGGCTCGATGTAATCCAGCACTTCGGAAGCCAAGCGGCAAGCCAGTCGCATGCCTTCGATGTCTTGAGCGGTTTTGAGGGTGATCGTCATGGGTAAGGATTATCCCATTGGGGGCGATGTGGGGTCGGTCTCAGGGTTTCCACGGTTAAAATAAGTGCTTTGTCGGACAGCCCCAGTCAGCGGCCCCGGCGCATCGGTTTCCTGTCTCTTTACAAGGCCACCCCGTGTCCCTGCACATCACGACCTTCGAAGGCGCCAACGCCCTCAGCGATTTCCGCGTTGCCCAACTCTTGCCTCGCTTGGCGAAAATTTCTCCCCACATCCTTGGTATGTCGGCCCGTTTTGTGCATCTGGTGGCCACCAACGAGCCGCTGTCGCCCAGCACCCAGAAGACCTTGAGCGCTTTGTTGACCTATGGCGAGCCCTATACGGGGCCCAACTCGGGACCCGTGATCGTGGTCAGCCCGCGCCTGGGCACCGTGTCACCTTGGGCTTCCAAAGCCACTGATATTGCCCGCAACTGCGGCTTGACAGTGCGCCGGATCGAGCGCTTGAGCGAATACCGTTTGCACATGAAGTCCGGTTTACTGGGCACCAGCACTTTGACCGATGCCCAATGGGCCGAAGTCGCAGCCGTTTTGCACGACCGCATGACAGAGTCCTGCATGGCCCAGCGTGATCAAGCCCAAGCATTGTTCCAAGAACTTGATGCGGCTGCCTTGGCGCATGTGGATATTCTCAGCGGTGGACCGGAGCAGGGTCGGCAAGCGCTGGCCACGGCCAATCAGACCTTCGGCTTGGCTTTGGCCGAAGATGAAATCGAATACCTTGTGCAGGCTTTCACTACCTTGCAGCGCAACCCCACCGATGTGGAGCTGATGATGTTCGCCCAAGCCAACAGCGAGCATTGCCGGCACAAAATTTTCAATGCGGACTTCACCATTGACGGACATCCCCAAGAGCTCAGCCTGTTTGGCATGATCCGCCATACCCACCGCCAGCACCCTGAGCACACGGTGGTGGCGTATTCAGACAACGCCTCGGTCATGGAAGGTCATCAGGTTGAGCGCTTCGTGGCCCGCGTGCAAGCAGACGGTGCGGCCTATCAAGCCGAGAGCGCTCTGCACCATGTGTTGATGAAAGTGGAAACCCACAATCACCCGACCGCGATTTCGCCCTTCCCAGGCGCGTCCACAGGCGCAGGTGGCGAAATCCGCGACGAGGGGGCTACCGGCCGAGGCTCCAAGCCCAAAGCAGGTTTGACGGGCTTTACCGTGTCCAAGTTGTGGGGCGGTTTGTCGGACCGTGCGGACGGCAAGCCGGAGCATATTGCGAGCCCCTTGCAAATCATGACCGAAGGCCCCTTGGGTGGCGCGGCGTTCAATAATGAGTTCGGTCGACCTAATTTGACGGGTTACTTTCGTGAATACGAGCAAACCGTCGATGGCGTGGTGCGGGGTTACCACAAGCCCATCATGATCGCGGGTGGTCTGGGCGTGATCGATGCGCAGTTGACCCACAAGGTCGAATTTCCGGCGGGCAGTTTGTTGATCCAGTTGGGCGGGCCTGGCATGCGCATCGGCATGGGCGGCAGCGCCGCCAGCTCGATGGCTACCGGCACCAATGCAGCCAATCTGGACTTTGATTCCGTGCAGCGCGGCAACCCCGAAATCGAGCGCCGTGCCCAAGAAGTCATCAACCATTGCTGGGCGCAAGGCACGGACAATCCGATCCTGGCCATCCACGATGTAGGCGCGGGTGGCCTGTCCAATGCCTTTCCTGAATTGACCAACGACGCTGGACGGGGCGCACATTTTGATTTGCGTGCTTTGCAGCTCGAGGAGTCGGGTTTGTCTCCCAAGGAAATTTGGTCCAACGAAAGCCAAGAGCGCTACGTTCTGGCCATCGCGCCCGAGTCCTTACCGCAGTTTCAAGCCTTTTGCGATCGTGAACGCTGTCCTTTTGCGGTCATCGGCAAAGCCACCGATGCACGGCAACTGGTGCTTTCCGATGCCCAGGCGCCGCAAGACCCGCCCGTGAACATGCCGATGGACGTGCTCTTGGGCAAGCCCCCCAAAATGCATCGCGATGTACAGCGGGTGGCACGCCAATCGCCACCTTTGGATTTAACGGGCGTGTCTTTGCAAGACGCTGTCATCGGCGTGATGAGTCACCCTACAGTGGCGTCCAAGCGGTTTTTGATCACCATTGGCGACCGGGCTGTCGGCGGCCTCACGCACCGCGACCAGATGGTGGGCCCGTGGCAGGTGCCGGTGGCCGATGTGGCGGTGACCCTGGCGGACTTTCAAGGCTTCGCGGGGGAAGCCATGAGCATGGGAGAGCGCACCCCATTGGCCGCGCTGGACGCTCCAGCCTCAGGCCGCATGGCGGTGGCTGAAGCCATCACCAATTTGTTGGCAGCACCCATCGAGCTGCCACGGGTCAAGCTCAGTGCCAACTGGATGGCTGCTTGTGGCGAACCCGGTGAAGACGCGGCCTTGTATGACACCGTCAAAGCCGTGGGCTTGGCCTTATGCCCTGAATTGGGCGTGTCGATCCCGGTAGGCAAAGACAGTTTGTCCATGCGCACACAATGGCAAGTACAGGGTCAAACGCACAAGGTCAGCTCGCCTGTGAGTTTGATCGTCAGTGCATTTGCTTCGCTGGCCGATGTGCGCGGCACCTTGACGCCGCAACTTAACGCCACTGAAGACTGCAGCCTGGTGTTGATTGATCTGGGCCGAGGGCAAAATCGCATGGGCGGCAGCATCTTAGGCCAAGTATTGAGCCAGTTTGGTGACCGTGTGCCCGATCTCGATCACGCGCAGGATTTGGTCAATTTGGTCAATGCCATCAATGCCTTGCGTGCGCAGGGGATGCTTCTGGCTTACCACGACCGCAGTGACGGAGGCTTGTTGGCATCCGTGGCCGAAATGGCCTTTGCTGGCCATGTGGGCGTGGCCTTGAATCTGGACATGTTGATGACCGAAGGCGACGGTATCTCGGACAGTCGCGCCGACCACGGCGACGCCAAAAACTGGGCCGGACAGGTTGGTGCCCGCCGCGAAGAACTGAGCCTCAAGGCCTTGTTCACTGAAGAACTGGGTGTCGTGGTACAGGTGCTCACCAGCCAGCGTAGCGCAGTTTTGCAGATCTTGCGTGAACACGGTCTGTCCAAACACAGCCATGTGATTGGCAAAACTCGGCCTTTGGGCACTTTAGGAACCGGGCAGGGCGCCTTGAGCGTATGGCGCGACGCCAAAGAAGTGTTTTCGGCTCCGCTCGAAGACCTTCACCAAGTTTGGGACAGCGTCAGCTGGAAAATTGCCCGTGAACGCGACAATCCTGTGTGCGCCGACGCTGAACACGCTGCCGCAGGCCAAGTGAGCGACCCGGGCATGCATGTCGCTTTGAGCTTTGACCCGACAGACAACGTGGCTGCGCCTTTCCTGAATTTGTCACGCCCCAAAGTGGCCATCTTGCGCGAGCAGGGTGTCAACTCGCATGTCGAAATGGCTTATGCCTTTCACCAAGCAGGATTCGAGTCGCATGACGTGCACATGACTGACCTGCAATCAGGACGCGCACAGCTGTCCGATTTCCAGGGGCTGGTGGCATGCGGTGGTTTTAGCTATGGTGACACGCTGGGAGCGGGTATGGGCTGGGCACGCAGCATCACCTTCAATGCAGGCTTGGCTGACCAGTTCAAGGGATTTTTTGATCGCAGCGACACCTTTGGTTTGGGCGTATGTAACGGCTGCCAAATGTTTGCCGAATTGGCTGACATCATCCCTGGCGCTCAGGCTTGGCCGCGTTTCACCACCAACCAGAGCGAGCGCTTTGAAGCTCGCTTGTCGATGGTGGAAGTGCTGGACTCGCCCAGCTTGTTTCTGCAGGGCATGGCAGGCAGCCGCTTGCCGATTGCCGTCGCCCATGGTGAAGGTTTTGCCAACTTCAAGCACCGTGGCAACGCCGCACAAGCCATTGCAGCAATGCGTTTTGTAGATAACCATGGCACAGCCACCGAGCAATACCCATTCAACCCCAATGGCAGTGCAGGTGGACTGACAGCCGTGACCACCTCAGACGGTCGCTTTACCGCCATGATGCCGCACCCCGAGCGGGTGTTTCGCAATGTACAGATGAGTTGGACCGATGCAGATCGCACAGGTGGCTTGGCGGCCAGCAGCCCCTGGATGCGGGTGTGGCAAAACGCCCGCAAATGGATAGGCTGATGAAGTGTGGGTTGATCCTGTGCAGTAGCTTGGCCGCTTGTACTCCTCAAGCTAGTGACACGGTGGTGTCAGCTGCCGTGGTGCCGGAGACGGTCAAGGCCATATCAGCCCCCTCGCCAAGCCCGACAGGCGGCTATGCACATGCCGATCCCTTTGCCGCAGAGGTGCAAGAGGCGGCGCGTTTTGCCGTACAAGCGCAAGCGGTGGACACGCATTCGCGCTTGATTTACAAAGACGTGTTGACCGCTCAAACCCAGGTAGTGGCTGGGCAGAATTACCTCTTGAGCTTGGCCGTGACCGAAGACGGAAAGCCCCGCCAAGCCCATGTGAAGGTGTGGCGGCAGCTGAACAACCGTTATGTCTTGACCCAATGGGACTGGATGCCTTGAGAACTAAAGGGCTAGTTCCCAGCAGTTGATGTCTAAATCAAGCCTCAACCGTGCCAGTGACGCCTGGACAGGGCGTTGCTCCGACGATGGTCTTGAAGGCGTTTATGCATTAAGCGGCCTCAGTGCATCCCCACGAGAGGCCGCGTTTTGTAAAACTGAATGGGGCTTTCGGGCGCCGCGCTGAGTACCGAGTTTTTGATCTTGCCCACCACATGCATTTCGCAGGGTTTGCAGTCAAAACGCAGAGTGAGTTTTTCTTTGCCATTGATCAGTTGCAGCGGTTCGGCTTTCACGGTGCCCTGCACGCCCGTCACGCCCTTGGCCTGTTTAGGACACAGGCTCAAGGAAAAACGAACGCAGTGCTTGGTGATCATCAAGCTGACTTCGCCCAGCTCTTCTTGCGCTTCGTAGGCTGCATCTATCACCCTCACGCCATGTTGAGCGTAAAAGTCCCGAGCTTTTTGGTTGAACACATTGGCCAGGTAGCTCAGGGTGTCTTCAGGGTAGGCCACAGGCGGCTGGACCGGCAAAGCGCGGGGCAATCGGTGCAGGCCTTGGTTGCGTGCAGTCTCTAAGGCTTGCACAGCATCGCGCCTGAGGGCGTTGAGCTGAGAAGGTGGCACAAACCAGGAGCGCGGCAGGGTCAGTTGCACGTCCAGTGGCTCGAACAGCGTGTCACCCAATTTACCCAAAGCTGCTCGCAATTTGTCTTGCGCTTGGCCTGCGTCTTTAGGAGCCTGCCAAGGGATGGGCAAATGGGCGGAGCCAGTGTGACCCGTCTCATCGGTCAATGTCAGCATCAGTCCGTCAGGGATTTCAGATAATTGCATCCATACGCCGATGCGTCGGTCTGCGGAATGTTTGTCCAGAGTGCGCACCCAACTCATGTCGCGATTACGGTTGACCTGCACGCCTTTGCGCAAGTCTTTGAAGCCGACCATCGGGTCCTTGGGCCACAGCTTCCATACCCCTGGTGTTGTTTGGGCTTCTGCGCGGTTGATTTGTAAGCCAATCAATTCTTTTTGCAAGTCGTAGTAGCACAGGCCATCGCCGTTGTGTAGTTCGATACCCGCGTCGTCGGTGGTGATTTCCAAATGGTCAGAGGAGACCTTGCTCACCCAAGCGATGGGTTGGCCTGGGTTCTTGGGGGTGTCGAAGGCGCCAATGTCTTCTTTGCGTCCTTGCACAAAGTAGTCGGTGAACTCACGGTTGAAGTTCTGGTTAGGATCGGGCTCAAATGTGAATGTGGACCGGCCATGTGAAGCGGCCGACAATTCAGGGTGCTCGTTCAGGATCTCGTCAAAGAGCTTGCGGTAATGGGCTGTGATGTTTTTCACATAGGCCATGTCTTTGTAGCGACCCTCGATTTTGAAACTGCGGATGCCGGCATCGATCAACGCGCGTAAGTTGTCGCTTTGGTTGTTGTCCTTCATGCTCAGCACATGCTTTTCGTGTGCAACGATGCGGCCTTGTGTATCTTTGACTTCGTAGGGCAAACGGCAGGCCTGAGAGCAATCACCACGGTTGGCGCTTCGCCCCGTGTGGGCATGACTGATGAAGCACTGACCGCTGTAAGCCACGCACAAAGCACCATGAACAAAAAATTCAATCACGGTGCGATCGGTATCGATCACATCTCGGATGGCGGCAATCTGCGGCAAGGTCAACTCGCGGGCCAAGACAATTTGCGACAACCCGGCATCTTGCAGGAATTTGGCTTTTTCAGGGGTGCGGATGTCGGTTTGCGTGCTGGCATGCAATTGGATGGGTGGCATGTCGATTTGCAGCAGGCCCATGTCTTGCACGATCAAGGCGTCAACGCCAACGTCATACATCTGCCAAGCCAGTTTGCGTGCGGATTCGAGCTCATCGTCGCGCAAAATGGTGTTCAGGGTGACAAAAATGCGAGTGTGAAAGCGGTGCGCGTATTGCACCAGACGGGCGATGTCTTGCACCGAATTGTCTGCACTCGATCGGGCGCCAAAAGAGGGGCCGCCGATGTAGACCGCATCGGCACCATGAAGGATGGCTTGCATGCCGATCTCAGAGGTACGAGCGGGCGCCAGGAGTTCAAGTTGGTGGGCAAACATGGTTAGAGATTATCGCGGAAACAAAAAACGCGACCGAAGTCGCGTTGATGCCGTTGTTCACCAAGTTATTACTGGATTTTGGCTTTGCTGCGCAAGGACTCTTGGTATTTGGCAATTTTTTGCTGTTGCAATTGCTGCGAAATCTGGGGTTTGACTTCTTCGAGTTTGGGCAACTGGGCTTCGCGAACATCGTCCACACGGATGATGTGAAAGCCGAACTGTGTCTTGACGGGCGTGTCGGTCATCTGACCCTTGTCCAGCTTGATCATGGCAGCTGAGAACTCAGGCACATAGCTGCCGGCAGCGGCCCAGTCCAGGTCGCCTCCGTTGGCGCCGGAGCCTGGGTCTTTGGAGGCCTTCTTGGCCAGATCTTCAAAGTTGCCGCCTTTTTTGATCTGTGCGATCAGGTCCAAGGCTTCGGCTTCTTTTTCCAGCAGGATGTGGCGTGCGCGGAATTCTTTGCCGCCGTTGGCTGCTACGAACTTGTCGTACTCGCCTTTGATTTCATCGTCGGTGACCGGATTTTTCTTTTGAAAGTCAGCAAACAACTCGCGGATCAAAATGGATTGGCGGGCCATTTCCAATTGATTTTTGTAGTCTTCTGTCGCGTCAAGGCCCCGCTTTTTGGCTTCTTGCATAAAGACTTCACGGGCGATCAGCTCTTCCTTGATTTGACCCATCATCTCAGGCGTCACAGGTCGGCCAGAGCGCTCAACCTGCTGCTTGAGGGCTTCCACACGGGAGGAGGGGACGGGCTTGCCGTTGACGATGGCAATGTTTTGTGCCCAGACAGGCAAGCTCATGGCGGCCAACACGGCCACGCTCAAAAGGGATTTTTTCATGTGGAACCTTGGAGAAAAATGCAAAGATAAAAATCGAATTCAGCGGTGCTCAAATCACCTCGATGGCCAAGGCATGGAGACCTTGGTCAATGAAATCTTGCAGCGAATCATACACAAGCCGATGGCGCTGTACCCGCGATACGCCGGTAAACAAAGGTGAAGCGATCTGTACGCGCATGTGTGAGCCCAGCCCCGAGGGCGAAGCCCCTGCATGGCCTGCATGCAGATGGCTCTCATCAGTGACCACCAGGTGTGTGGTTTGCAATTGTGCGGCCAGGCGTTCATGGATTTGCTGGGCAATGGTGTTCATGTGACCTCGTGATCCTTGGGCAGATGTTTGGCGATATAGACGCCCTGACCGATGATGAACACCAAAGGAAATACATAGCCCCAGAGCTTGAAATCCACCCAGGCTTCGGTAGAGAAATATGTGGCCACATAGGCGTTGATGGAGGCCATGAAAATGCAATAAAGCATCCACGACAAATTCATGCGGTACCACACGTTTGGAGGCAGATCCAGTTGACTCCCGAGCAAAGTCTTGAGGAAGTTCTTGCGCATCACAAATTGTCCGAAAGCCAAGGTCAAGGTCAATACGGTGTAGAGCAGGGTGGGCTTCCATTTGATGAATCGCTCATCATGCAAGCCCAGCGTTAAAGCACCAAACCCCATGATCAACACGAAGGTGATTTTTTGCATGGTCGCGACTTTGCGATCCTTGAAATACATCAGCGCGGTTTGCACCACTGTAGCGGCCATCAGAACACCCGTGGCGGTGTAGATGTCACTGACTTTGTAGGTGACAAAAAACAGAACGATGGGAAACAGGTCCAGCAGAAATTTCATGCGGCGCTTTCCATCAATCCGATGTGGGCGTGAAGTCCAGCGAAGCGGAATTCATGCAGTAACGCAAACCGGTTGGCTGGGGGCCATCTTCAAACACATGGCCCAAGTGGGAGCCGCACTGTGCACAGACGGATTCGACCCGTACCATGCCGTGGCTGCGGTCTACACGATCTTCAATTGCGCCGGGCTTGGCTTGGTAAAAGCTGGGCCAGCCGCATCCGGCATCGAACTTGGTGCCCGCATCAAACAACTCTGCATCGCAACAGATGCAGCGGTATTGACCAGGCTGCCAATGACCCTCGAACTTGCCGGTGAAAGGTCGTTCGGTGGCCGCTCGGCGGGTCACTTCGTAGGCAAAGGGCTCGGCACCTTTGGTACGCAGGTGTTCACGCCATTCGGCTTCAGTTTGGGGCAAGGGTGTGGTCATGATGAGCAGCTGATTTCAATGGAGGACGCCCAATCTGGTGGCAATTGGGCATAGGCGTCGTGTTCGGGGTGTTCGTCAAAAGGCGACTGTAACAAGGTCAACAAGACGTCGACTTCCGAAAAGTCGCCCGACTTTGCTTTGCGGATGGCGATTTCAGCCAAATGGTTGCGCAATACATATTTCGGATTGTGCCGCAGCATCTGGCTACCCACCTCTGACCAAGACAAGTCCTGCGCTTGAATGAGGTTCTGCATTTCACTTGCGTAATCTTGTTGCCAATCTGACCAGGCAGCGCGGTCGAGGAACAGATCGCGCACCGCCAGCCAGCTCGGGGCAAGGGGATCGGCTTGACCTTGGGCCACGGCATGGCTCAAGCGGCGCCAGAACAAGGTGTAGTCAACCTGTTCGCGAGCCATCAACTGCAACAGGCGATCGTTCAGCTCCCGATGGGCCAGGCCCAATTTACCGGCCATGGCATGGTCCAGCGCTTTGGCAAAGTCGACTTTGAAGCTTTCCAGCACCGTCTTCGTCAATTCCATGTCCTGGATCAAAGGAGTCAGGGCTTGAGCTAAGCAATGCAAATTCCAAAAAGCCACCTGCGGTTGGCGGTGGTAGGCGTAGCGCCCTTGACTGTCCGAATGGTTGCACACATGCCGGGGATTGAAGCCATCCAAAAACTGGAAGGGCCCATAGTCCAACGTCAAGCCCAGAATGCTCATGTTGTCGGTATTCATCACGCCATGGCAAAACCCCACAGCCTGCCATTGCGCCACCATGTGGGCAGTGCGTTCAGACACCACCTGCAAGAGCAGGGCATAGCGGTTGCCGTGGTGCTCGCCGGCCGCCGCGCGGCGGGTGCACTCCGGAAGTTGTTCTTTCATCACATGGTCTGCCAATGTCCGCTGTGTTTCTGTCTGATCAAGGGCCGCGAAGTGCTCAAAATGCCCAAAACGCACAAAACTGGGTGCTATGCGGGTCACCACGGCGGCGGTTTCTGCTTCTTCACGGTAGACCGTTTGAGGTGAACCGGTCAGGCACAAAGCGCGGGTGGTCGGAATGCCCAGGCCATGCATAGCTTCGCTGCAAAGGTATTCGCGGATGCTGGAGCGCAAAACGGCACGGCCATCGCCTCGGCGTGAATAGGGTGTAGGACCTGCTCCCTTGAGCTGGATTTCCTGCGGGCCAAGGGTCGACTCGACTTCGCCCAATGACAGGGCGCGTCCATCACCCAGTTGCCCGGCCCACACGCCAAATTGGTGGCCGCTGTACACACTGGCATAGGGTTGGGCCCCCTCAGGAATGGCGCAGCCACTGAAGGCCTTCAGGGCATCGGCGCTGCTTAAACCTTCGCTGGGCCAACCCAAGTCCTTCAGCAAAGTGAAGTTGCGGCTGACCCAATGCACCTCAGCCAAAGGGGTGGGCGGTAGATGCGTCAAAAAGTCCTCACCCAATTGGGCAAAGCTGTTGTGCCACACCAAAGAGGGGGCGTCAGGGAGGGCGGTTGAACTCATGACCTGCATTGTCAGCGTTCTGGAATGACCCATTGAAAAAGTGGCTTTGCGTCGTGCCCAGCGCCTGAGTGGGCAGGTGGGCGTGTTAAAAACGGGACAAATTTTTTCAGGAGTTGACCATGTTGGGTTTGATGCAGCAGCAATCTTTGCTGATTTCTTCTTTGATCGATTTTGCAGAACGTCATCATGGCGATGGCGAGATCGTCTCACGCCGGGTTGAAGGCGATATACACCGCTACACTTGGGCTGATGTGGCATCGCGCTCACGGCAAGTGGCCAATGCAGTGGACCGCATGCAGCTGGCCCCAAGCGACCGAGTTGCGACTTTGGCATGGAACGGCTACCGGCATCTTGAGTTGTATTTCGGCGTCAGCGGCTCAGGCCGCGTCTTGCATACCATCAACCCGCGTTTGCATCCCGACCAGATTGCTTGGATCGCTAACCATGCCGAAGACCAAGTGCTGTGTTTTGACATGAGCTTTATGCCCATTGTTCAAGCCATCCATGCCAAGTGCACCACAGTCAAGCATTGGATCGCTTTGTGCGACAGCGACAAACTGCCTACTGACACGGGTATTCCGAATTTGAAGAGCTACGAAAGCTGGATCGATCAGGAACCCACCACCTACTCCTGGCCCGAATTGGACGAAAACCTGGCTTCGAGCATGTGCTACACCAGCGGCACGACCGGCAACCCCAAAGCGGCCTTGTACAGCCACCGCTCGACCATATTGCACGCGTTTGCGGCGGCCTTGCCCGATGTGATGGCCATTTCTGCACGCGATTCGATCTTGCCCGTGGTGCCGATGTTCCATGTCAATGCATGGGGCATTCCTTACAGCGCGGCCATGACCGGCGCCAAGCTTGTGTTCCCAGGTCCCGCTTTGGACGGAAAGTCGGTTTACGAATTGATTGAAGCCGAAGGTGTGACCTTTGCGGCAGGCGTGCCCACGGTCTGGCAAATGCTGCTGGGACACATGAAGCCGCAGGGTTTGAAGTTCTCCAACTTGACCCGCACAGTGATTGGCGGTTCGGCATGTCCTCCGGCCATGATCGACACCTTCCGCAACGACTACAAAGTGGACGTGCTGCATGCCTGGGGCATGACCGAAATGAGTCCTTTGGGTACGCTGTGCACACTCAAAAACAAGCACCTGAGTTTGCCTGCCGATGCGCAAATGAAAATCCGCATGAAACAAGGTCGTGCGATTTTTGGCATCGACATGAAGATTGTGGACGACGCGGGCAATGAGCTCCCGCACGACGGCAAAGCCTACGGCGACCTGATGGTCAAAGGACCCTGGGTACTGCGCGAGTACTTCAAACAAGAAAAATCCCCGCTGGTCGACGGTTGGTTCCCGACCGGTGATGTGGCCACCATTGATGAAGATGGCTTCATGCAAATCACCGACCGCAGCAAAGACGTGATCAAGTCCGGCGGCGAGTGGATCAGCTCGATCGACATCGAGAACATCGCCATGGCGCACCCCGCGGTGGCCATTGCGGCCTGCATTGGCGTGAAGCACCCCAAGTGGGACGAGCGCCCCATCATTTGTGTCGTCAAAAAACCTGATGCGCAAGTTACTCGTGACGAATTGATCGGTTTCTTTGAGGGGAAAACCGCTAAGTGGCAAATCCCGGACGATGTGGTGTTCGTCGATGCCATTCCCCTGGGGGCCACCGGAAAAATGCTCAAGACCAAATTGCGCGAGCAACTGACCGATTACCGCTTGCCCGGCCTTTGACTGGTTGCGGTTCGGGCGTGTTGAGCTTGCTTAACCTGCATCACGCCCAACGTTTGCCAGTCACCATAGCGATACTGCCTAGGGCAAACACCGAGCAGTGGGCTCATGCAAAAGCGTTACGCTGTGCGCATTCTGTTGTACTTGGAGTTATTCAATGAAATTTGCTGTTCGTGCTGTCGCTTTTGCCGGTATGGCCCTGTGTGTATCAGGTGCTTTCGCCCAAAAAGGTGAGACTGTCAAGATCGCCCACATCGATCCTTTGTCGGGCTTGATGGGCCCTGTCGGTACCAACCAGCTGAAAAGCTTTCAGTATTTTGCTGAGAAGTTCAGCGGCGCCAAAAACCCCGCAGGTGTCAATTTCGAAGTTGTCTCTTTCGACAACAAGCTCAGCCCCGCCGAGAGCTTGAATGCCCTGAAATCGGCCATTGACCAAGGCGTGCG
>CANGKR010000071.1 GCA_947454355.1 Comamonadaceae bacterium | reverse complement strand
TTCTTTGTCAATGACAATTTCCGCCTGATGGACAGTGGTGCCCAAATGGAATTTGTGGCCGAGCGTCTGCGCGGCGAAGTCGCTCGTTTCGACATCACAGACAAGTCTGGCAAAGTGGTCGTGGCCAAAGACAAGCGGATCACCGCCCGTCACACCCGCGAGATGGAGCAAACCGGCACATCGCATGTCAGCGTGCCTGAAGATTTTCTGATCGGTCGCGTGGTGGCCCGCAACATCGTAGACGCCGAAACCGGCGAGATCATTGCAAAAGCCAACGAAGAGTTGACCGAAGTGTTGCTCAAGAAGCTCCGCAGTGCCAACGTGCAAGAGCTGCAATGCATCTACACCAACGAACTGGACCAAGGCGCCTACATTTCGCAGACCTTGCGTGCAGACGAGACTGTGGACGAATTTGCTGCCCGCGTGGCCATCTACCGCATGATGCGCCCTGGTGAGCCACCGACAGAGGACGCGGTGCAAGCCTTGTTCCAGCGCTTGTTCTACAACCCTGACACCTACGACCTGTCGCGCGTGGGCCGCATGAAGTTCAACGCCCGTGTGGGCCGCGACGAAGCCACCGGCCCCATGGTGCTGACCAACGAAGACATCTTGTCCGTGGTCAAGATCTTGGTGGACCTGCGTAACGGCAATGGCGAAGTTGATGACATCGACCACTTGGGCAACCGCCGCGTGCGTTGCGTGGGTGAATTGGCCGAGAACCAATACCGTACCGGTCTGGCACGTATCGAAAAAGCCGTGAAAGAGCGTTTGGGTCAAGCCGAGCAAGAACCGCTCATGCCGCACGACTTGATCAACTCCAAGCCGATCTCTGCAGCGCTCAAAGAGTTCTTTGGCGCATCGCAGTTGTCTCAGTTCATGGACCAAACCAACCCTCTGGCCGAGATCACGCACAAGCGCCGTGTCTCTGCCTTGGGCCCAGGCGGTTTGACACGTGAGCGTGCCGGCTTCGAAGTGCGTGACGTGCACGTGACCCATTACGGCCGCGTCTGCCCGATCGAAACGCCAGAAGGTCCAAATATCGGTTTGATCAACTCCTTGGCTTTGTATGCTCGCCTGAACGAGTACGGTTTCATCGAGACACCCTACCGCCGCGTGGTGGACGGCAAAGTCACGATGGACATCGACTATCTGTCGGCCATCGAAGAAGGCAAGTACGTCATTGCGCAGGCCAACGCCGCGCTGGACAAAGACGGCAAACTCACCGGTGAACTGGTCTCGGCCCGTGAAAAAGGCGAATCCATCTTGTGCGGTGCAGACCGTATCCAGTACATGGACGTGTCGCCTGCGCAGATCGTGTCGGTGGCAGCTTCTTTGGTGCCATTCCTTGAGCACGATGATGCCAACCGCGCCTTGATGGGGGCCAACATGTCCCGTCAAGCGGTGCCTGTGTTGCGTCCGGAAAAGCCTTTGGTGGGTACCGGTATCGAACGAGTGGCAGCCGTGGACTCAGGCACCGTGGTGGTCGCCACCCGGGGCGGTTTGGTCGATTACGTGGATGCGACTCGTGTCGTGATCCGAGTGAACGACAAAGAAACCCAAGCTGGCGAAGTGGGTGTGGATATCTACAACCTGATCAAGTACCAGCGTTCCAACCAGAACACCAACATCCACCAGCGTCCTATCGTCAAGCGTGGTGACATTTTGGCCAAGGGCGACGTGATCGCCGACGGCGCTTCCACCGACTTGGGCGAGATCGCCATCGGCCAGAACATGCTGATCGCGTTCATGCCATGGAATGGTTACAACTTCGAAGACTCGATTTTGATCAGTGAGCGTGTGGTGGCTGAAGACCGCTACACCTCGATCCACATCGAAGAACTCGTGGTGATGGCCCGTGACACCAAGTTGGGTGCCGAAGAAATCACACGCGACATCCCCAACCTGTCCGAGCAACAACTCGGTCGTTTGGACGAGTCCGGCATCATCTACGTGGGTGCAGAAGTGCAACCTGGGGACGTGCTGGTGGGCAAGGTCACGCCCAAAGGCGAGACCACCCTCACGCCTGAAGAAAAACTGTTGCGTGCCATCTTTGGCGAAAAAGCCAGTGATGTGAAAGATACCTCGCTGCGCGTGGACCAGGGCTCGCAAGGCACCGTGATCGACGTGCAGGTCTTCACCCGTGAAGGCATCGTGCGAGACAAGCGTGCACAGCAGATCATCGACGACGAACTCAAGCGTTTCCGCTTGGACTTGAACGACCAGCTGCGCATTGTGGAAGCCGACGCGTTTGACCGTATCGAGAAGTTGTTGAACGGCAAAGTGGCCAATGGCGGCCCACAGAAGCTCGCCAAGGGCAGCAAGATCGGCAAAGCGTATTTGGAGTCGGTGGAAAAATTCCATTGGTTCGATATCCGTCCTGCAGACGAAGACATCGCTTCGCAACTGGAGTCGATCAAGAACTCGCTCGAGCAAACCCGTCACAGCTTCGATCTGGCTTTTGAAGAAAAGCGCAAGAAGTTGACGCAAGGCGACGAGTTGCCAGCAGGTGTGCTCAAGATGGTCAAGGTCTACTTGGCCGTCAAGCGCCGCTTGCAGCCTGGTGACAAGATGGCCGGCCGTCACGGCAACAAGGGTGTGGTCTCCAAGATCGTGCCCGTGGAAGACATGCCTTACATGGCCGACGGCACGCCTGCCGACATCGTGCTCAACCCGCTGGGTGTGCCCTCGCGTATGAACGTGGGTCAGGTGCTGGAAGTGCATTTGGGCTGGGCCGCAAAAGGTATCGGTCACCGTATTGGCGACATGTTGCAAGCCGAAGCCAAAGTGGCTGAGATGCGCAAACTGTTTGAAGAGCTCTACAACGGCATGGGCCGCAAGGAAGACCTGTCCAAGCTGTCTGACGACGATGTCATGAGCATGGCCAGCAACTTGACAGGCGGCTTGCCGTTTGCCACGCCTGTGTTCGATGGCGCTTCGGAAGATGAAATCCGCGCCATGTTGAAACTGGCCTACCCAGATGAATTGGCTGCGCGCAAAGGCTTGACTGCCACTCGCACACAGGCCCATTTGTTTGACGGCCGCACCGGTGAAGCTTTTGAGCGCCCCACCACCATTGGCTACATGCACTTCTTGAAATTGCACCACTTGGTGGATGACAAGATGCACGCTCGCTCGACCGGTCCTTACTCGCTGGTCACGCAGCAACCATTGGGTGGTAAAGCCCAATTCGGTGGCCAGCGTTTCGGTGAGATGGAAGTCTGGGCGTTGGAAGCTTATGGCGCCTCTTACGTCTTGCAGGAAATGCTCACCGTCAAGTCCGACGACGTGCAAGGCCGCACCAAGGTGTACGAGAGCATTGTCAAAGGCGAACACTCCATCGAAGCGGGCATGCCCGAATCGTTCAACGTGCTGGTCAAGGAAATCCGTTCCTTGGGCCTGGACATTGAGCTGGACCGTTCCTAATTCACAGGCAAAGGATTTAAATCATGAAATCATTACTCGACCTGTTCAAGCAGTTCACACCGGACGAGCATTTCGATGCCATCAAGATCGGTCTGGCTTCGCCTGAGAAAATTCGTTCATGGTCCTTCGGTGAAGTCAAAAAGCCCGAAACCATCAACTACCGCACCTTCAAGCCTGAGCGCGACGGTCTGTTTTGCGCCAAGATTTTTGGCCCGATCAAAGACTACGAATGCCTGTGCGGCAAGTACAAGCGCCTCAAGCACCGCGGTGTCATCTGCGAGAAGTGCGGCGTTGAAGTCACACAAACCAAAGTGCGTCGCGAGCGCATGGGTCATATTGATCTGGCCGCGCCTTGTGCTCACATTTGGTTCTTGAAGTCCTTGCCTTCCCGTTTGGGCTTGGTGCTGGACATGACCCTGCGCGATATTGAACGCGTGTTGTACTTTGAAGCATATGTCGTGACCGACCCCGGCATGACACCGCTGAAAAAGTTCAGCATCATGACCGAAGACGACTACGAAGCCAAACTCAAAGAGTACGGCGACGAGTTTCAGGCCAAGATGGGCGCTGAGGGTATCAAGGACTTGCTCAAAGGCATCGAAATTGATTCCGAGATCGAACGCCTGCGTGGCGATTTGACTGGCTCAGAAGTCAAGGTCAAGAAAAACTCCAAGCGCCTGAAAGTGCTCGAAGCATTTAAAAAGTCGGGTATCAAGCCCGAGTGGATGGTGCTCGAAGTGCTGCCCGTGTTGCCACCGGACCTGCGTCCTTTGGTGCCGCTGGACGGCGGCCGCTTTGCGACCTCCGATCTGAACGACCTGTACCGCCGCGTCATCAACCGCAACAGCCGTCTGCGCCGTTTGCTGGAATTGAAAGCGCCCGAAATCATTGCTCGCAACGAAAAGCGCATGCTGCAAGAAGCCGTGGACAGCTTGCTGGACAATGGCCGTCGCGGCAAGGCCATGACCGGTGCCAACAAGCGCGCTCTGAAGTCTTTGGCTGACATGATCAAAGGCAAGAGCGGCCGTTTCCGTCAGAACTTGCTGGGCAAGCGCGTTGACTACTCCGGTCGTTCCGTGATCACCGTGGGCCCAACCCTCAAGCTGCACCAGTGCGGTTTGCCCAAGTTGATGGCCATCGAGTTGTTCAAGCCTTTCATCTTTGCGCGTCTCGAAGCCATGGGCATCGCGACCACCATCAAGGCCGCCAAGAAAGAAGTTGAAGCCGGCACCCCCGTGGTGTGGGACATCCTGGAAGAGGTCATCAAAGAGCACCCCGTGATGCTCAACCGTGCGCCTACGCTGCACCGTTTGGGCATTCAGGCGTTCGAGCCTTTGCTGATCGAAGGCAAAGCCATTCAGTTGCACCCCCTCGTTTGCGCGGCCTTCAACGCCGACTTCGACGGTGACCAGATGGCCGTTCACGTGCCCTTGTCAGTCGAAGCGCAAATGGAAGCCCGTACCTTGATGCTGGCTTCGAACAACATCTTGTTCCCTGCCAACGGTGAACCCTCGATCGTGCCTTCGCAAGACGTGGTGCTGGGTCTTTATTACACGACCCGCGAGCGCATCAACGGCAAAGGCGAAGGTCTGATCTTCTCCGACATTGGTGAAGTGCAGCGCGCATTGGACGCCAAGGTGGTCGAGTTGACCTCCAAGGTCAGCGTGCGCATCACCGAGTGGACCAAAAACGCCGAGACAGGCGAGTTCGACCCCAGCACGTCCATGGTGTACACCACCGTGGGCCGTGCTTTGTTGTCCGAAATCCTGCCCAAAGGCTTGCCCTTCTCCAACCTGAACAAGGCCTTGAAGAAGAAAGAAATCTCCAAGCTGATCAACACGTCTTTCCGCAAGTGCGGTCTGAAAGAGACCGTGGTGTTCGCCGACAAGCTGTTGCAAAACGGTTTCCGTCTGGCCACACGTTCGGGCATCTCGATCGGTATTGACGACATGTTGGTGCCGCCTGAAAAAGGCGCGATCATTGCGGATGCAGAAAAAGAAGTCAAAGATATCGAGCAGCAATATGTCTCGGGTTTGGTGACTTCCGGAGAGCGCTACAACAAGGTGGTGGACATCTGGGGCAAGGCCGGTGACTCCGTCTCCAAAGTGATGATGGACCAACTGCGCAAAGAGCGCACCATCGACCGCCATGGCAACGACGTGGAACAAGAGTCCTTCAACTCCATCTACATGATGGCCGACTCCGGTGCCCGTGGTTCTGCAGCACAGATTCGTCAGTTGGCCGGTATGCGTGGCCTGATGGCCAAGCCTGACGGCTCCATCATCGAGACCCCCATCACGGCGAACTTCCGTGAAGGTCTGAATGTGTTGCAGTACTTCATCTCCACACACGGTGCGCGTAAAGGCTTGGCCGATACTGCTTTGAAGACTGCCAACTCCGGTTACCTGACACGTCGTTTGGTAGACGTGACACAGGATCTGGTGGTCACCGAGCTCGATTGCGGCACTTCTGATGGCTCCTTGATGCGCGCTATTGTTGAAGGCGGTGAGGTGATCGAATCCCTGCGTGACCGTGTCTTGGGCCGCACTGTGGCTGAAGACGTGTTGCACCCAGAGAACCGCAGCGTGATGGCCAAAGCCGGCACCATGTTGGACGAGGACTTGATCGATGTGCTCGAACTGGCCGGTGTGGACGAAGTCAAAGTGCGCACCGCTCTGACCTGTGAAACCCGCTTTGGCTTGTGCGCCATGTGCTATGGCCGCGATCTGGGCCGTGGTGGTTTGGTCAATGGCGGCGAAGCGGTCGGTGTGATCGCTGCGCAGTCCATCGGTGAGCCCGGCACCCAGCTGACCATGCGTACCTTCCACATCGGTGGTGCGGCATCGCGTGCAGCCGTGGCCTCCAGCGTGGAAGCCAAGTCCAACGGCATCATCGGCTTTAATGCCACGATGCGCTATGTGACCAATAGCAAGTCCGAGTTGGTGGTGATTGCCCGTTCGGGTGAAATCATCATCCATGACGAGCACGGCCGTGAGCGTGAGCGCCATAAAGTGCCCTACGGTGCGATCCTGACGGTCAAGGCCGATCAGACCATCAAGGCGGGCGCAGTGTTGGCCAACTGGGACCCATTGACACGACCCATCATCACCGAATTTGCCGGTAAGGTGCAGTTCGAAAACGTCGAAGAAGGCCTCACCGTCGCCAAGCAATTGGATGAAGTGACCGGCTTGTCCACTCTGGTGGTGATCGACCCTAAACGTCGCGGTTCGACCAAAGTGGTGCGCCCACAGGTCAAGCTGATCGACGCGTCTGGCAAAGAAGTCAAGATCCCTGGAACCGATCACTCGGTGACGATTGGCTTCCAGGTCGGCGCCTTGATTCAGGTGCGCGACGGCATGGACGTGGGCCCTGGCGAGGTGCTGGCCCGTATCCCTGTGGAAGGCCAGAAGACCCGAGACATCACCGGCGGTTTGCCCCGTGTGGCCGAGTTGTTCGAAGCCCGCAGTCCGAAAGACAAGGGCATGTTGGCCGAGATGACCGGTACAGTGTCCTTCGGTAAGGAAACCAAAGGCAAGGTGCGTTTGCAGATCACTGACCCGGACGGCAAAGTCTGGGACGAGTTGATTCCGAAAGAAAAGAACATCTTGGTCCACGAAGGCCAAGTGGTCAACAAGGGCGAGAGCATTGTGGACGGCCCAGCCGATCCGCAAGACATCTTGCGTTTGTTGGGTTCTGAAGAATTGGCCCGTTACATCGTTGACGAAGTGCAAGACGTTTATCGCTTGCAGGGCGTGAAGATCAACGACAAGCACATTGAAGTGATCGTGCGTCAGATGCTGCGCCGTGTGGTGGTGGAGAATGCAGGTGACTCCAACTACATTGCCGGCGAGCAGGTCGAGCGTTCTGAAATGCTCAACACCAACGACGCTTTGCGTGCCGAAGGCAAGATCCCAGCGACGTTCACCAACTTGCTATTGGGTATCACCAAGGCTTCGTTGTCGACCGACTCTTTCATCTCCGCCGCTTCCTTCCAGGAAACGACCCGCGTGCTCACCGAAGCTGCCATCATGGGCAAGCGCGACGAGCTGCGTGGCTTGAAAGAAAACGTCATTGTGGGTCGATTGATCCCCGCCGGTACCGGCTTGGCTTATCACCAAGCGCGTGCCAGCAAGGACGCCATGGACGAAGCCGAACGCCGTGCGATTGCCGAAACCGAAGCCAGTGAACTGGCCGAGGCACAGCAATCTGCGGTGGTCGCAGATCCCTCGGCCGAGTAAGTGAACACCGGCCTGGCCGGTTGAACTGAACAGCACCCCTGCGCCGCCTCGTGTGGTTCAGGGGTTTTTTTCGGAGCCTTTGAATGTGGAATCCTTCGACAGCATGACCTGGATACTCTTGGCGGCCTTGGTCTTTTTCTGGGCAGTGGGCGCCTACAACCGCTTGGTGCGCTTGCGCGCTCAGACACTGCAACAGTTTGCCGTGGTGGATGCGCAATTCGTGCGCTTGTGGGCTTGGGTGCAAGGCAGCTTGCCCGCCAATGTGCGCGATGCCGAGGCTGCGTCGGATCGTGCGCCCGGTTCACTGAGCGATGTTTGGCTGGCTTGCGAAGCCTTTGCCGAAAGTCTGGCCCAGGTGCGTGCCCAGCCTTTAGCCGCTGCACCGATACAGCGCGTCAATATTGCTCGGGTCCAATTGTTCAAATTGCTGCGCCAGGAAAAGGACATTTTTTTGAGCGATGACACGGCTTGGTTCAGCGACCCCTTGCAAAAGAAATTCGAACGGCTCAAAACCCAGTCCTGGCCCATGATCGTGGCCTACAACCAGGCCGTGCAAACTTACAACGATGCGGCCAGCCAATGGCCGGCACGTTGGTTGGCAGAGCGCTTCCGTTTTGAACCTGCTGCCAAACTCGACAGCGCGGACCCCCTGGCATGAAGCCCGAACGCAAAGGGCTGAGCCCGGCAGCACCCGCAGCGGGAACCAGCTTGCCTTTGTGGCGCTTGCTTCAAGCCACGGCCCAGGTGCTCACTTCTGTGCGCCAAGGACGGTCTTTGACCGCTTTACTGGAGGCTCAATCTCCAGCCTTGCGACCGGGTGTCCAAGCTTTGTCGTTCCAGGTCATGCGTTGGCTAGGACGGGCGCAAGCTTTGCGCGATCAATTGGCCAAAAAGGCACCGCCACCGGCAGCCGACGCATTGTTGTGCACGGCGCTGGCCTTGTGTTGGGACGAGGCCTTGGCCCCGTATACCAGCTTCACTCTGGTGGACCAGGCCGTGCAAGCCGCCAGACAACACAAAGACACACGGGCTCAAGCACCCTTCATCAATGCCTGTTTGCGCCGATTCCTTCGCGAACGCGAGGCGTTGGTGGGCTTCACCGATGCCTTACCGCAAGCCCGATGGAATCATCCGAACTGGTGGATCGAGCAAGTCCAGGCCGACCATCCTGACGCCTGGGCGCAGATCTTGGAGGCCTCGCAAGTGCCTGCCCCCATGTGTTTGCGGGTCAATGCCCTGCAGTCGGATGTGCCGCACTACCTCGCCCAACTGCGAGAGGTGAATTTGAAAGCCCATGCCGTGGGCACCTCGGGTGTGGAGCTGGATCATGCCGTGCCGGTGCAGCAATTGCCGGGGTTCGCAGAAGGTCGCGTGTCGGTGCAAGATGCCGCGGCACAAATGGCTGCGCCCTTGTTGCTGCAGGGCATGGACTGCCAAACCCCGCTGCGTATTCTGGATGCCTGCGCAGCGCCAGGGGGGAAAACCGGTCATGTGTTGGAACTGTGCCCCACCGCACAAGTGCTGGCCTTGGATGTGGATCCAGCGCGTTGTGAGCGCATTCAGCACAACCTGACGCGGTTGCAAATGCAAGCCCAAGTCGTGTCGGCCGACGCCAGTCAACCCGCCCAGTGGTGGGATCAGATCCCTTTTGACGCCATCTTGCTGGACGCCCCTTGCACCGCTTCGGGCATTGGACGCCGTCACCCCGATGTACGCTGGTTGCGGCGTGAAACCGATGTGCGCCAATTGGCAAAAATTCAAGCCCAGCTTTTGGCTGCTTTATGGCCTTTGCTGCGGGTGGGTGGGCAAATGCTTTATTGCACCTGTTCCATTTTCAGGGCCGAAGGTCAGGGGCAAATCCAAACGTTTCTTCAGCACAACACTGACGCGGTCTTAATGCCCTCTCCAGGACATTTGATTCCTCAAAATCGTCAAATCGATGCTCCTGTCCAGGACAATCAGGCAGGTGAACATGATGGGTTTTATTACGCACTGCTGCAAAAGCGTCCTCCAGTTGTGGGCGGCTAAAGTACACGCCTGGCTCGGGCTCGGTGTGCTGTGCGGGCTCATGTCTTTCAATGTGTGGGCCCAAACTCCAGCTTTGGAGTTGGCCGAGTTGTATGTCGACCGCGCAGACAGCAGCGTGGTTTTGTCTGCCAATCTCAAATTGGAGCTGGGCGCTGCGGTCGAAGAGGCCTTGCTCAAAGGCGTCGCCGTGCATTTTGTGGCCGAAGCGATGGTCTCGCGCGACCGTTGGTATTGGTCTGACAAACGCATTGCCAGCGTAGCCCGTTATTACCGTTTGGCCTACCAGCCGTTGACACGGCGCTGGCGCTTGACCTTGTCTGCCGAGCCCACAGGTGCAAATAGCGGAGCGGGTAGTCTGTCTCAGCAGTTTGAGTCTCTCACCGAGGCACTGGTGGCGATTCGGCGCATTTCCAATTGGAAAATTGCCGACGCGTCTGACATCGATACGGACGCCAAATACACATTGAACTTCCAGTTCCGAATCGACAACTCGCAATTGCCCAGACCCTTCCAGATCACTGCAGGTGGACAGAATGAATGGAGCCAGGCTTTGAACCGTACGGTCCGCTTGTCCAGCGAATTGGGCCGCTGAGATGCCTGGAACGCCTGCGCCCGTCCAACACCTGGGATCGACCTCTCGCGGCGTGCGCTGGGTCATGGGCGCGGGTGCGGTAGTCATGGTCTTGATCGGCGTGCTGCTGATGTGGTTGCTGACCCAAGCCACCGACAACCGCACCTTGTACGACCAAAATTACGAGCGATTGTTCCTTGTCAACGGTGTCGTCGCTGGTTTGTTGTTGATCGGCATCCTGACGGGACTGATGCGCTTGTTGTTGCGCTTGCGACGGGGGCAGTTTGGTTCGCGGCTGCTGGTCAAACTGGCCGCCATTTTTGCCTTGGTTGGTGTGGTCCCGGGGGTGATGATTTACGTGGTGTCCTACCAATTTGTCTCCCGTTCGATAGAGACCTGGTTCGACGTCAAAGTCGAGGGCGCCTTGGTTGCGGGCTTGAATCTGGGCCGAGCCACCATCGACACCTTGAGCGCGGACCTGACCAAGCAGACGCGCACTGCAGCCTTGCAGCTGCAGGAAGTGCCCGAATCATCTGCGGGTTTGGTGCTGGAGCGCATCCGAGAACAAATGGGCGCCAATGATGCGATCCTGTGGACGGCTAAAGGGCGCTTGATGGCCACTGCCGGCCAGTCCCGCTTTCAGTTGCGTCCCGAAAAACCTACCGCAGAGCAAATCCGCCAAGTGCGCAGCAAACTCAGTGTGGAGACTGTAGAGGGGCTGGACGACAACGTCACCGGTTCTGCTGCTGGCCGCCTGAAGGTGCTGGTCTTGGTGCCACAAGCCAGCTTGAATTTGCAAGATGATCCGTGGGTGCTGCAAATCACGCAAGAGTTGCCGCCAACCTTGGTGGCCAATGCCCTCGATGTGCAGGCGGCCAACCGCGAATACCAAGAGCGTGCCCTGGCCCGCGAGGGGTTACGCCGTATGTACATCGGCACCTTGACGCTCAGCTTGTTTCTGGCGGTGTTGGGGGCGGTGCTGCTGGCGGTGTTGTTAGGCAATCAATTGGCTCAACCTTTGCTTTTGTTGGCGCACGGCATGCGGCAAGTGGCTGCTGGCGACTTGACCCCCAAAACGGCCTTGCAAGGAAAAGACGAATTGGGCGGACTGACCCGATCCTTTGCCGACATGACGCAGCAACTCTCGGACGCGCGGTCAACGGTGGAGAAAAGTTTGGCGCAGTTGGATGCCGCGCGAGGCAACTTGCAAACCATTTTGGACAACCTGACTGCAGGGGTGATCTTGCTGGATGCTCAGGGACGCATCAAGTCATCCAACCCCGGCGCCACCCGGATTTTGCGTGTGCCCTTGGCAGCCCATGAAAACACTTTGTTGTTGTCCATGCCCGCTTTGCAGCAGTTTGCCTTCGGGGTGCAAGAGCAATTTGAACTGCTCGGAACCGACAAAGAAACCCATGAACTGGACCACTGGCAAAAGTCTTTTGAAATCCATGCCGCCGGCCAGGGACTTGAAGCGACAGCCGTGACCCTGGTGGCTCGCGGGGCGATCTTGCCCGATGGCATGCGTTTGCTGGTCTTTGATGACATCTCTGAAATCGTCTCCGCCCAGCGCTCGCAGGCTTGGGGTGAGGTGGCCCGACGCCTGGCGCACGAAATCAAAAATCCCCTGACCCCCATTCAGCTGTCTGCGGAGCGCTTGGCCCGTAAACTCGAGGGCAAGCTCCAAGAGCCCGATCAAGCCGTCCTGGTGAAATCTGTCAAAACCATTGTGGACCAGGTCGATGCCATGAAACGACTGGTCAATGAGTTCCGGGACTACGCCCGACTGCCTTCGGCAGAGTTGCAAGCGCTCGACCTCAATGCCTTGGTCCAGGAGGTGATGGGCCTGTACATCCAGGAGCCGGTGGAGGGGAATGGCAAATTCCCGATCCGCTTAGCGCTTGACGCCAACTGCCCCATGATCGACGGTGATGCCCAGCAATTGCGTCAAGTGGTGCACAACCTATTGCAAAATGCCCTAGATGCCTGTGATCTGAAGTCTGACAAAAGCACCGACCCCCAGGTGGTGCTGTCGACCCACTGGAGCCCTGCCCGCAAGCGGGTGCGTTTGAACGTCACCGACGGTGGGCCTGGTTTTGCCCCACACATTTTGCAAAGGGCGTTTGAACCATATGTGACCACCAAAGCCAAAGGCACTGGCCTGGGCTTGGCTGTGGTCAAAAAAATCGCTGATGAGCACGGCGCTCGGCTCGATATGAGTAATTTGATGGAGGACGGTCACGTCACTGGGGCCCAAGTATCGTTATCATTCAGCATCCACAAGGGTGTCTAAGACCCGGCGGGTGTGACAAATCATTTTTCCAAGGCTGTACAGGCAACATGGCAAACATTTTGGTGGTCGATGACGAGTTGGGTATCAGGGACTTGCTCTCTGAAATTCTCAACGATGAAGGGCATACCGTAGAACTTGCGGAGAACGCTTCGCAAGCGCGAGAGATCCGTGCCCGCCTTCGCCCTGATCTGGTTTTGCTCGACATCTGGATGCCTGACACCGATGGCGTCACCTTGCTCAAAGAGTGGTCTACGACCGGTTTGCTGACCATGCCCGTCATCATGATGAGCGGTCATGCCACCATCGACACTGCTGTCGATGCGATGCGCATCGGTGCTCAGGCCTTTCTGGAAAAACCCATCACCCTGCAAAAGTTACTCAAAGCTGTGGAGCAGGGCCTGGCACGCGAGCAAGTTCGCCAGGCTGTGGCGGCTCACCAAGCTGCGGCCAAAGCCCCGGCACCCGCGCCAGTCCAAGTTGCGCCTGTGCCAACGCCAGATGTCAACGCGGGGCCGCAAGTGTCCCAGATGTTTGACCTGGACCGCCCTCTGCGCGATGCACGCGACGCGTTTGAAAAAGCCTATTTCGAATTCCACCTGACCCACGAGAGCGGCTCCATGACCCGTGTGGCTGAGAAAACAGGCCTCGAGCGGACCCACCTGTACCGCAAGCTCAAGC
>CANGKR010000070.1 GCA_947454355.1 Comamonadaceae bacterium | reverse complement strand
TTTTGTGTTTGTGGCGAACACAACTTTTCTGCACATATCGACCATGAAGACTGACAGCCTGTTCCGCATCCCAGGTTATGCACGTCTGTGGGGTTCGGTCCTGCTGAGTAATTTGGGGGGGCAACTCACCTTGATCGTGCTGCCCTTGACGGCAGTGGTCATGCTGCAAGCGACGCCCACTCAAATGGGATTACTGGGGGCCATGGAGTTGCTGCCCTTTGTATTGCTTTCACTTCCTGCTGGCGTTTATTTGGACCGCATCCGAAAATTACCGATCTATATTGGGGGTGAATTGCTCATGGCCACCCTGCTGGTGTCGGTGCCCATCGCCTGGAAGCTCGGCCTGCTGTCCATGAACTGGCTGTATGTGGTTGGATTCGGGGCTGGTGTGGTGTACACGGTGGCAGGCTCGGCTTCGCAAATCGTGCTCACCCAATTGGTCGGGCGCGATCAACTGGTCAAGGCGCATGCTCAAAATGCACTGGCCGGATCTGCTGCAGAAGTGATTGGCCCTGGCATTGCAGGGCTCTTGATCAAAATTTTGGGCGGCCCCTTGACCTTGTTGGTGGATTGCTTTTTGGTACTGTGTTCGGCCCTCATGCTCAAGGGGCTCCGCATTCATGAAAAAACCACAATGCCACAAGGCAGCCATTTCCGTGAACAACTGAAAGCGGGCCTTGTCTTCGTGCGCAGTCAGACTTTGCTGGTGCACAGCGCTTTGGTGGTGGGCATTTGGCAGTTTTTCTCTCAAATGGCTTTGTCGATACAAGTGATTTATGCCTTCAGGGAACTGGGTTTGAGCGAAGCGCATCTGTCTCTGAGTTATGTGGCTTTGGGACTGGGATCAATCACCGTAGGGGTCATCGGACCCCGCTTGTCTAAATCCTTAGGACCAGGGCCGGCCTTGCTGATGGGTGTGGGTCTGACGGGCCTGGGATGGGCACAATTGGCCTTGCTCAATGGACTGATCCCGGCCCTGTTGGGCTTTGCCTTGATGCTGATGTGTTTTTCAGCAGGCGCCACTTTGCTGTTCATCAACTTTTTGTCGATTCGGCAATCAGTCACACCCTCCAAATTGTTAGGCCGTATGACCACCACCATGCGATGGCTGATTTTGTTGCCAGCAGGCCCGGGCGCGCTCCTGGGGGGCTGGCTGGGCGAACACGTATCGATGTCCACTTCCATACTGTTTGCCGGCCTTGGCGCGTTGAGCACGGCCTTTATGGGGTGGGCCCTGACACAACTGCGGCATTTGCGTGTGCTGCCCCCAACTGCCCCTTGATCACACCAAGGCGGACGCGCCCTTTGGCGTCCAGCCTTTAGGGATTGCGCCCAACAACTCTTGTGTATAGGGGTGCTGCGGGTTGGCATAAATTTCAGCAGAAGCACCCTGCTCCACAATTTCGCCTTGCTTCATGACGATCATTTGATCGGACATGAAGCGCACCACGTCCAAATCGTGCGAAATGAACAGGTAAGCCAAAGAAAACTCTTTTTGCAGGTCCTTGAGCAAGTTCAAAATGGTGGCCTGAACGCTCACATCCAGTGCGCTGACCGATTCGTCACACACCACAATTTCGGGCTGCAGAATCAAGCTGCGGGCAATCGAGATGCGTTGACGTTGTCCACCCGAAAACTCGTGCGGGTATTTGTGCAAGGCATTGGCCCCCAGACCCACGCGTTCCAGCCACTCCAGCACCAGGGCTTGCCTGCCCGCGTCATCGCCGCCCAAGCCGTGAATCGTCAATGGTTCTTCCAGAATCCGCCCGACCGTGAACCGTGGATTCAAACTCGCATAGGGGTTCTGGAAAATAATCTGAACTTTCTTGCGCATGGCACGGATTTGCGCCGCACTTTGCCCCGTCAAGGGATGACCTTTCAGGGTGACTTCACCGCGAGTCACTTGCAGCAACTGCGCGAGCATGAGGCCCAAGGTGGATTTGCCTGAACCAGACTCCCCCACCACACCCAAGGTCTCGCCACGGCGCAATGAAAAACTCGCGTCTTGTACTGCATGCACCGTCTTGCGTGACAGCAAGCCCGTCTTGATCACATAGTCTTTGGCCAAGTGGTTCACTGTCAGGAGCACCTCACCACCAGTCACCGCCGGGGCCTTGGGTGTCAGCCTGCGGCCTTGTGGGTTCATGAAGTCTTCAATGACAGGCAATCGATCATAGGCCTGGTTCAATCGCGGACGACAGGCCAGCAAAGCTTGTGTGTAAGGGTCCTTGGGCTGATTGAAAATCGCTTCCACCGGACCGGCTTCACGCACTTCACCATGGCGCATGACCACCACTTCGTGGGCCAGTTCGGCCACCAAGCCCAGGTCGTGGCTGATGAACAGCATGCTCATCTTGTGTTTGTCTTGCAAACGCACCAGCAACTCGATGATCTGGCGCTGCACCGTCACATCGAGCGCCGTGGTGGGTTCGTCGGCAATCAACAAGCGGGGTTGGCACGCGATGGCCATCGCGATCATCACGCGCTGCTGCTGACCACCGGACAACTCGTGCGGATAGGCATTGATGCGGTGGGTTGGATCAGGAATGCCAACTTCGTCAAGCACGGCCTTGGTCTGCTCCCAGGCTTGCTTGGGGCTCAAGCCCAAATGCAGCATCAACACTTCGGCAATTTGATGACCAATGGTCTTGACCGGATTGAGTGAGCTCATCGGATCCTGAAAGACCGTTGTAATGTCTTTGCCGCGCAGTTTGCGCAACTCGGTGTCCGATAACTTGAGCAAGTCGACACCCCCACTGAGGATCTGGCTGGATCGATCGATCACTGCATTGTCCGGCAGCAAGCGCGAGATGCTCAGTGCACTGACGCTTTTGCCACTGCCTGATTCGCCCACCAATGCCAAGGTGCGCTGCTCTGGCACATCAAAACTGACGCCATGGAGGGCATGCTGAACTCCTGCGCGGCCCATGTTGAATGAAACTTTGAGATTTTTGACTTGAAGTGTTGCGGTCATGTGCAATGCCCTCAGCGAATCTTGGGGTCCAGCGCATCGCGCAGGGCATCGGTGAACAAGGCAAACGCCGTCACAAAGATGGCCATCATGCTCGTCGCCGCCAGGAACTGCCACCAGATGCCCAAGATCAACTCGGTCTGAGACTCAGACAGCATCGTGCCCCAGCTGACCATGTCAATGGACACGCCCAGCCCCAAGAAAGACAGAATCACTTCGGCTTTGATGAAGCCGACCACATGCAAACTGAGCTGAACCAGAATCACATGGCTGACATTGGGCAAAATGTGTACGAACAGGCGCGAGAAATGGCTGGCGCCAATCGCTTCAGCAGCGCGGACATAGTCGCGTGAGCGGTGCTTGATGTACTCGGCACGTACCAGTCGGTAAATGCCCGTCCAACCCACCAAACTCAAAATCACGACCACGTTCATGATGCCGTTGGAAAATACCTTGGCGAGCGGCCCGGACTTGAACACCGCTGCCAGCGCAAAAATCAGCAGCACATAGGGTATGGCGTTGAACACGTTGTAGATCCACTCTAATGTGTCATCTACTGCACCGCCAAAATAACCCCCCACCGCCCCCAAAACCGTACCAATCAATGTGGCCATCAGGGCAGCGGTCAATCCCACGAGGATCGAGATCTGGGCGCCCTTGATGGCTTTCTTCATCACGTCTCGGCCAATGCGGTCTCCGCCCCAAGGTAATGTGTCTTGTTTGATCTGGTTGGGCACGGCCACACCGGCGGCTTTTTGCTGCCACTTGTCGTAATAAGGTGCCAAGGGGTCAATATCGGATATGTCCAGTTGCCTGACAGGGGCTTGAGTTTCTTTTTCGACTTGGACATCGGCTTTAGCGCCCACAAGATGAGGCGGTGCGAAAGGCTTGCCAATTTCGTCCTGCCAGTCACTGCCCACCCAACCCCATTGAGCACAAAGCACCAGCACAAAAAATAAACCCACGACCACCAAGGCGCCCATGCCGGTTTTGTCGCTGCGGAAACGCTCGGCCACCTGTGCCCAAAGCGAGTTGGATTGACGATAAGGCATGACTGCGCTCATTTGAGTTTCACGCGGGGATCAACCCACTGGTAAAGGACGTCTGTCAGCAAATTGATGACCATGGTGAGTGCCGCCAAGTAGATGGTGGCCGCCTGTATCACGGGGTAATCACTCCGATTGACTGCTGTGTAGACTTCGCGCCCCAAGCCTGGGATAGAGAAAAACACTTCAATCAGGAAAGAGCCAATGAAGATGCCAGGCAACTGAGTACCTACATTGGTCAAGATGGGAATCAATGCGTTGGGCAAGACATGCTTGAACAACAGGGACTCTTCTGACAACCCTTTGGAGCGGGCAGTGCGAACATAGTCCTGTGTCATTTCATCCAGGAAAAAGCTACGGTAAAGACGGGTATGCGGCCCCAGACTCACAATGACTGCCAGCATGACAGGCAATGGGGCGTACACACTCAAGTTGGTCCACACGCTGTTGCTCCAACCCTGCACCGGGAACCAGCCCAATACAAAAGCAAATAGATACTGCCCAAAGATCACATAGACCAAGAAACTGATAGACATGGCCATGGTGCAAATGACCATAACGGTTTTATCGGTCAAGGAGCCGCGCACATAAGCCACCGCGAGGCCTGCCAGGGTCCCCAGCAGCACTTCAATCACCAAAATCGGTGTCATCACCGTCAACGTAGCAGGCAAGCGAGTCTGAAAGATTTTGGCCACCGACTCGTTGGTGGCCCAACTGTTGCCCCAGTCAAAGGTAGCCACCTTGAACATGAACTGCCATATTTGCTGCCACAAGGGCAAGTCCAAGCCCAGCTGCTGACGGATGGAGTCGATTTGCTCTTGCGAGGCATTCATGCCAGCCAAAATTTCAGCGGGGTCACCGCCGAAGTAATGAAAAAGCAAAAATACCAATAACATGACGCCTAACAAAGTAGGAATCATCTGCAAAATGCGTCTGACTAAAAAATTCAGCATGGTCGGGGAAGTGCTCGATTGACCGAATCAAATCGGTAAGGCACTATTATTGGCTCTAAATCTGTCCATCTTCCTAAGTGTTTGCCTTGATCTTCCACCGCCTGATTTACACCGCCCTCGTCATCATGATTGGACTACTCAGTCAACCGGTGATGAGCCAGACCTCCAAGCCCAGTCCAAAGGTATTCAAATACGCGTTCACAGCGGCAGAGACAGGCTTTGACCCTGCTCAACTTTCGGACTTGTATTCGCGGATCCTGACGGCGAACATGTTCGATGCGCTCTACACCTACGACTACCTGGCCAGACCCCTTGTCATACGGCCCAATCTGGCTGCAGGCATGCCTGAGGTGTCGTCGGATTTCAAAACTTACACCATCCAACTCAAAAGAGGTGTTTTTTTCTCTGACGACTCCGCCTTCAAAGGTCAAAAGCGCGAGCTCGTCGCCAGTGACGTGGTCTACACCTACAAACGCATTTTTGACCCTAAAAACAAAAGCCCCAGCGTAAGCGGCTTGCGTGAAGAAAAAATTTTGGGCATGGAAGAGCTGCGCGAGCAGGCCACCAAATCGGGGAAGTTTGATTACGACCGTGAAGTCGAGGGTCTGCGTGCTTTGGATAAATACACGGTGCAGTTCAAACTGGGGGAGGTTCGCCCAAGATTCCTGGAAACCCTGACTGATCCAGGGATTTTCGGCATTGTGGCCCGCGAAGTGGTTGAGGCCTATGGTGATCGCATCATGGAGCACCCTGTGGGTACCGGGCCATTCAAGCTGGATGAATGGAGACGATCTTCAAAAATCACCTTTGTGCGCAATCCGAATTACCGCGAAGAGTATTTCGACTCCGCACCCACTGAAGGCTCATCTTCATTGGCCAAACAGGTCTATGAACAAATGAAAGGCCGAAAGTTACCGCAAATTGACAAGGTGGAGGTTTCCATCATCGAAGAAGCGCAACCCCGCTGGCTGGCATTTCTGGGAAGCGAACATGACTTGATGGAACGCTTGCCAGCCGCTTACGTGAATGTAGCCATTCCGCAAAACAAACTGGCGCCCAACCTTCAAAAACGGGGCATCCAGATGCAACGCAACCTGTTGGGTGATGTGACCTTCAGTTACTTTGGCATGGAAAACCCGTTGGTGGGCGGGTACACCCCAGAAAAAATAGCCCTGCGTCGTGCCATTGCCATGGGGCAAAACTCTGCCGAAGAAGTTCGATTGCCACGCCGTGGCCAAGCCATTGTGGCGCAGGGGCCCATCATGCCCATGACTGCGGCATATGACCCCAATATGCGCTCTGAAATGGGTGTCTTCGATCGGGCCAAAGCTATGGCTTTGCTCGACATGTTCGGCTACACAGACAAGAACGGCGACGGATGGCGTGACTTGCCGGACGGCAAACCCTTGACCCTGGAATACTCCACCACATCATCTGCTGACTATCGGGAGCTCAACGAAATTTGGAAGAAAAACATGGATGCCATTGGCATCCGCGTAGAGTTCAAATACGGCCAATGGCCAGAACTCCTGAAAGCCTCGCGCAATGGCAAGTTGATGATGTGGGGCCTTGGTTTGAGCGGGGACTCACCAGACGGCGCAGGCGTGTTGGCCCTTGGTTACAGCCCCTCCAAAGGCCAGCAAAACCATGCACGGTTCAGTTTGCCTGAATATGACGAGCTCTACCGACAAATCAATCGCCTACCAGATGGTCCAGAGCGCAAGGCCTTGGTCGAAAAAGCCATCAAGATCTTGGTGGCCTACATGCCCTACAAATTCATCACCCACCGCATCGGC
Source organism: Comamonadaceae bacterium (assembly GCA_947454355.1). Taxonomy (GTDB): domain Bacteria; phylum Pseudomonadota; class Gammaproteobacteria; order Burkholderiales; family Burkholderiaceae_C; genus Limnohabitans_A. The sequence goes on along the minus strand of CANGKR010000070.1, from coordinate 6,499 downwards.
ACAGATTTAACTCACCCTTGGGTTCAAGGTTATGTTCGCAACCCGATCGCGCGGGACTTCTGGAAATACATTGACATTGACGTGCAAAAAGCACCCCCACCCTGATGCTTTCAACTCCCAAATCCCTGCTGGCGGCCACACTGACTGGCCTGATCACCCTGACTTGTTGGCCCGCTGGGGCGGCCACTGTGCCTGCAGGTGTTCAACTGCATGCTGAACAATCTCTGACGCGCAACAACGGCGCAGAACCTGAGACCCTGGACCCTTCCTTGATCGAGTCGGTTGGCGCGGCCAACCTGATTCGCGACCTGTTTGAAGGGCTTACGGCCAGCAATGCCAACGGCAAGATCGTGCCTGGGGTGGCTGAAAAATGGCGCCAGGTCGATCCGGTCACCTGGACATTCCAGCTCAGGCCTCAGGCCAAATGGCAAAACGGAGACCCGGTCACGGCGCAGGATTTCGTCTACTCCTTCAGACGCTTGGTAGACCCCAAGACAGGGTCGAAATATGCGCGCACTTTTGGGGATTTTTTCCTCAATGGCAAAGAAGTCTCGACAGGCCAAAAACCGCCCCAAGATTTGGGTGTGCGCGCCATCGACAAAGCCACCCTCGAAGTGAAGACATCACACCCCGTCAAGTTTTTACCTGAGTTGATGAGCAACCCTAACCTGAGTCCTCTGCACGCCAAATCGATTGAAACCCTGGGGCGCGAATGGACCAAACCCGGTAACCTGATGGGCAATGGAGCCTACACGCTCAAGAGCTGGCAGGTCAACAGCAAAATCATTGTCGAAAAAAGTCCAAGTTACTGGGATGCCGCTCAGGTGGTGATCAATCGCGTGACTTACCTTCCTGTGGAAGACGGGCATGTGGACATCAAGCTTTATGAGTCTGGTCAAAACGATTGGGTCTATTTACTGCCTCCCGGCTCTTTCGACTCCTACCTCAAAAAGTACCCCAAGGAGACACGCAACACCCCCTTGCTGGCTTTGCGCTATTACTCCATCCAGACTGAATCGCCTTTTTTCAAAGATGCCCGTGTGCGGCAAGCCTTATCCATGGTCTTGGACCGTGAGATCCTGGCCCAGAAGGTCACCGCCGATGGCCAGCAGCCCGCTTACGGCTTGATCGTCAAAGGCGTGGAAGGTGCAGACCGCATCGACTACGAATGGGCCAACTGGCCCATGGCCAAAAAGGTGGAAACAGCCAAAGCACTATTGGAACAAGCGGGCGTGAAGCCTGGCGCCAAGTTCACCTTTTCCTACAACACCAGTGATTACCATAAAAAAATGGCCATCTTTGCAGCTTCAGAGTGGAAAAGCAAACTCGGCCTGACGGTGGAACTCGAAGCCATGGAGTTCAAGGTCCTCATCAAAAAACGCCATGATGGTCAGTTTGAGATGGCCCGAGATGGCTGGAATGCGGACTACAACGATGCCACCACCTTTGTGGCCTTGGTCAAATGTGACTCGGATCAAAACCACAGCAAACTGTGCAACAAAGAGGCCGAACAGCTGATCCAAAAAGGCCTGAAGGAAAACGATCCGGTCAAGCGCAAGGCAGCTCTGAATGAGGCCATCCGCCTGATCATGAACGAGTACCCGATCATCCCCCTGCTGCAATACTCCTTACCCAGACTGGTCAAGTCCTATGTAGGTGGCTACAACACTGAAAATCAGATGGACCGGTTCCGCACGCAGGACCTTTACATCATCAAGCACTGAAAAAAATTCTGCACTGAACCTCAGACCATTGCAGTCTGAAGGCTAGACTGTGCGCATGCTCGCCTACACATTCAGACGCCTGCTGATCACCATCCCTACTTTGCTGGTGGTGATCGGTCTGGTGTACATCCTGCTGTTTTCTGCACCCGGCGGGCCGTTCGACTCGGAACGCGTCGTGCCCGAGGCCATTCAGGCTCAGCTGATGGCCAAGTACCACCTCGATCTGCCCTATTGGAAGCAGTACCTGCTGTACATCGGGCAATTGCTTCAAGGCGATCTGGGTGTGTCTTACCGCTACGCCGATTGGTCGGTCAACGAGCTGGTGGGCAGCGCCCTGCCCGTCTCCCTGACCATCGGCGGCCTGTCGATCATCCTCTCTTTGGTGATCGGCGTGCTGCTGGGTGCCCTAGCAGCTTTGTATCGCAACTCCTTTGTGGACTACCTGGTCATGGCGCTGGGCAGTCTGGGCAGTGTGGTGCCGTCGTTTGTGCTGGGGCCGCTTTTGGTGCTGGCCTTTGCCATTGGGCTGCAATGGTTGCCATCGGGCGGCTGGGACCATTTTTCATGGCAATTCATGGTCTTGCCAGTGAGCCTGCTGACCTTGATCAATGTGTCGACCTTGGCCCGCATCATGCGCGCCAGCATGGTGGAGGTGATGGGCAGCAACTACATCCGCACGGCCCGCGCCAAAGGCCTGCCCATGCACTTGATTGTGTTCAGACACGCTTTGCGGCCGTCGCTGCTGCCCGTGGTCACCATCGTGGGGCCATTGGCGGTGTCCTCCATCACATCGGCCTTGGTCACTGAGAGTATTTTTTCCATTCCCGGCTTGGGCATTTTGGTGGTCAACGGTGCCGCCAACCGTGATTACACCCTAGTACTGGGCCTGGTGGTGCTGATCACTGCGCTGGTCGTGCTGGTCAATTTGTGTGTGGACCTGATTTATGCATTCCTCGATCCCCGCAGCCGAGCCTGAGCGCAGTCCATGGCGCGATGCCATGCAACGCTTTCGCCGCAACAAGGCCGCGGTCACCAGCCTCGTGTTTCTGATATTGGTGACATTGCTTTGCATCGTCGGCCCTTGGTTGCTCACGCACGCTTATGACAGCACCGATTGGGACGCGCTCAAACTCCCGCCAACACTGACCAACAGCCACTGGTGGGGCACCGACGAATCCGGCCGTGATCTCTTGGTACGCTGCTTGGTGGGCGGTCGCATCTCGCTCATGGTGGGCATCCTGACGACGTTGACGTCGATTGCCCTGGGGGTGATCTGGGGCGCTACGGCGGGCTACTTGGGGGGCGCAGTTGACCAGGTGATGATGCGCATCGTGGACATCATGTACGCCGTGCCTTACCTGTTGATTGCGATTTTGTTGGTGACGGTACTCGGCCGTGACTTTTACCTCGTGGTGCTGGCGATCACGGCTTTTTCGTGGATGGACACGGCCAGACTGGTGCGCGGCCAAACCCTGTCATTGCGCAAGATGGAATTCGTGGAAGCGGCGCGTGCCATGGGCGTGTCCACACCCCGCATCGTGATCGAACACATCGTGCCCAATCTGCTGGGCCTCGTGCTGGTGTACGCCACCGTGACGGTGCCCAGCGTGATCCTGACCGAGTCGGTGCTGTCTTTTCTGGGGCTGGGCATCCAGGAGCCCATGACCAGTTGGGGCGTATTGATCCACGACGGCGCCCAGATGCTTGATTCGGCTTCATGGCTGCTCATCTTCCCTGCGCTGATGCTCTCGCTGACGCTCTACAGCTTCAACTACCTGGGTGATGGTTTGCGCGACGCCTTGGACCCGAAGGACCGCTGACGTGGGCACCCATCCATCCTTGCTGGACGTTAAAAACCTCAACGTTCACTTTCAAACACCCGAGGGCGAACTTCAGGCGGTTCGCGATGTGAGCTTCAGCTTGCGCCCCGGGGAAACTCTGGGCGTGGTGGGCGAAAGCGGATCGGGCAAAAGCCAAACCATGCTCGCCATGATGGGCCTGTTGGCCAACAACGCCCGAGCCGAAGGCCAGGTGCTGTTTCGGGGTGAGAACATCTTGAATGTGCCCACAGCGCAGCTCAACCGCGTGCGTGGCCAGAAGCTGGCCATGATTTTTCAGGACCCCATGACCTCGCTCAACCCGTTTTTGACGGTGGAGCGGCAGATGACCGAAGTTCTGCAAACGCACCAAAATGCCTCTCGCGGGCAAGCGCGTGCAACGGCAATCAAGATGCTGGAGAACCTGCGCATTGCCGATCCGCAGCGCTGCTTGCAAAGCTACCCGCACCAGTTTTCTGGTGGCATGCGCCAACGCATCATGATCGCCATGGCTTTGCTCAGCCAGCCCGATGTGCTGATCGCTGACGAGCCCACCACGGCGCTCGATGTGACCGTGCAAGCGCAAATCGTCGCCCTGCTGCGTCAGCTCCAGCAAGACCACGGCACCAGCATCATCATGGTCACGCACGACCTGGGGCTGGTGGCCGGTCTGAGCGACCAAGTGATGGTGATGTACGGTGGCCGGGTCATGGAACATGCCCAGGCGGACGACATTTTTTACAACACCCACCACCCTTACACCCGCGCACTGCTGGAGTCGGTTCCCCGTCTGGAGCACGCAGACGATGAACTGCTGGCCATTCCCGGCATGCCGCCCTCGCTGCGCAACATGCCTGCGGGTTGCCCGTTCGCGCCGCGCTGCGCCAAGGCCGACAGCGCATGCCAGCGGACTGCCCCCTTGCAACTTGTGCCGCTGTCTGCTGCAGACCATCTGTATGCCTGTCACCACGCAGGAGCCAAGGCATGAACCCCGCTGTGAGCACCCCGAACAAACAAATCCTGTTGCAAGTGCGTGACCTGCGCGTTCGCTACCAGGTCAATGACAGCACCGGGTTTTGGCCCAAAACCCGCCAACTCGAAGCCGTCAAGGGCATCGGCTTTGACCTGTACGAAGGCGAGACCTTGGGCATTGTCGGCGAATCTGGCTGCGGCAAATCGAGTCTGGCCAAGGCCTTGATCGGTTTGACCCCGAGTACATCCAGCCAGCTCCATTGGCTGGACCATGACCTGACGAAGATCCCGATCGGGCGCTGGGGTTCGGTCAGGCGCGATGTGCAAATGGTTTTTCAGGACCCTTTGTCGAGCCTGGACCCCCGCCTGAATGTGCTCAAAATCGTGTCAGAGCCTTTGCGCACACACGCGCCGGGACTCACCGCAGACCAGCTCAAGGCCGCCGTGATCGAAACACTGAACAAGGTCGGCCTGGAAGAAAGCGTGCTCTACCGCTATCCGCACGAAATGTCGGGTGGTCAATGCCAGCGCATTGGCATTGCCCGAGCCATCATTTTGCGGCCCAAAGTGATTTTGTGCGACGAACCTGTGTCGGCGCTGGACGTGTCTATCCAGGCGCAGATCATCCAGCTGCTGCGTCAACTGCAGCGCGAGATGAACCTGACATTGGTGTTCATTTCGCATGATTTGGCGGTCGTCAAACACATCAGCCACCGCGTGATGGTGATGTATTTGGGCAAAATGATGGAACTGGGGCCAAAGGACACATTGTTCAAACAGCCCGCGCACCCCTACACCCAAGCCCTGCTGGATGCCGTGCCCAAAGCCGATCCGAGGAACGAACGCCACAAGACTTTGTCCTTGCTCTCAGGTGACATTCCCTCGCCGCTCAATCCGCCCTCGGGTTGCGTTTTCCACACCCGCTGTACACGGGCCGATGCGCAATGCGCTGACCAAACACCGTTGGCGCAAACCAGCGCAGAAGGCCATGTCTGCGCTTGCTGGCACCCGCTGGTCAGGGCATGAAAAAACCCCGACTCCCTTCAGAGGAGCGGGGCTTGATTGATCCGACTGAAAAGATCAGCGCACCACAGCGATCTGGTCGCGTTTACCTGCTTTGTAGGTGTACAGGGTCAGAGCGCCGTTCTTGATGTCCCCTTTTTCATCAAACGTGATGTTGCCGGTGACGCCTTTGTAACCATTGGTCTTGGCCAAGGCGGGAAGGTACTTCGCTGGATCGGACGAGTTCGCGCGAACCATCGCATCGACCATGACATTCACAGCGTCATACACATAAGGTGCGTAGACCTGCACATCTGCATTGAAACGTGTCTTGTAGCGAGCAGTGAAGTCTTCCATGCCCTTTTTCTGCTGACCTTCCACACCACCGGCTTCGGCACAGATCACTTGACCGTCGGCCATAGCGTCACCCGCCAACTTGGCCAGCTCAGAGGTGCAAATGCCATCGCCGCCCATGAACTTGGCATTGATGCCCAAGGACTTCATTTGGCGGATCATTGGACCTGCCACAGCATCCATACCACCGAAGAAGACCACATCAGGCTTTTTGGCCTTGAGGGTGGTCAAAATGGACATGAAGTCGGAAGCTTTATCGGTAGTGAATTCATGACCCACCAGTTTGCCGCCTGCCGCCTTGACAGCTTTTTCGAATTCTTCTGCCACGCCTTGACCATAGGCCGTACGGTCATCAATCACTGCAATCGACTTGCCCTTGACGGTATTGACGGCGTAACGGCCGAGCGTGCCGCCCAGATGAACGTCGTCAGCCACCACGCGGAAGGTGGTTTTGTAACCACTGCGTGTGAACTTGGGGTTGGTGGCCGAGGGCGAAATCTGAGGAATGCCCGCATCGCTGTAAATCTTGGATGCAGGAATCGAAGTGCCAGAGTTCAAGTGACCGATCACACCGCTGACCTTGGAGTCCACCAATTTTTGCGCTGCAGCTGTGCCCTGCTTTGGATCTGC
>CANGKR010000069.1 GCA_947454355.1 Comamonadaceae bacterium | reverse complement strand
CTTAGAATGGCTGCACACCCTTGGTTACTGCATGTCCCATCCTTTTGATCCTGAAATGACGGATTCGCACGCCCAAGGGCGTGCGGGTTGGTCAAGTCGTGTCAGCGTGATCATTGTGATTTCTTGCTTGGCTTGGACGCTGATGCAAAAAGTGGCCTATCCCTCGCTGGACAGCCATCACGACATGCTGGAAAACTTTGCATGGTCTCAATTGGCCGTTTGGGGGACCCACAAACACCCGCCGTTTTTCTCGTGGGTGGTGGGCTTGTGGTTTTCGCTGGTGCCGCATCAAGCTGTTCTCTACAAGCTGCTTGCGTATGTGAATGTGGCCGTGGGCCTGTGGGGCGTATGGCGCCTGGCCGAAGCGCTGAAGTTGCCAGCCTTGGCTCGGCCTGCTGTGATCTTGTTGATGTGGAGCCTGCCCTACACCACCTTGGCGGCCAAATTCAATGCCAACAGTCAACTGCTGTCTTTGTGGCCCTGGACGGCAGTGTTTCTGCTGCGTTCTTGGGATTCGAAAGGTTGGCGCACGGCGCTCAATACCTTCTTGCTCGGTTTTTTGGCGGCTGCCAGCCTGCTGAGCAAATACTACAGCGGCATTTTTTTATTGGGCCTGTTGGCTGTCAGTTTGGCTGACCCTCGAGGCCGTGCTTGGCTTCAGGGGCCTTGGTCCTTCGTCAGTGTGGTGGTGTTTGTCCTGTTGCTCAGCCCGCACCTGCACTGGGTTATCCAACATGAGTGGGTGACCTTCAAATACATGCAGGAACAAGGCGCAGGATCGGTAGACCTTAAAGGCTTGTTGTCATTTTCTCTATCGCCTTTGTTCTATTGGCTGCCTGCCTGGTTGACCACGGTGGGGATGGGCGCCTGGACCTTGCGGCGAGCGCAACCGCGGCGCGGTGCTTGGGCCGTAACCTGGCGCTGGGCTTGGCAGAGCTGGCAGGCGCAGGGGTGGTCGGACGTTTTGTTCTGGTTGGCCTTCTTCCCATGGGCTGCCACCTTGTTGGCTGGGGCGAGTGGATTTGTGGATTTGTCAACTGCCTGGGCCATCCCGATTGGCTATGCCTTTCCCTTGTTGTGGTTGCGCAATTACCAACTACAGGCCCTGGCGGCTCATGCGGGGAGTCCTTGGGGCGCCTTGACGCGTTATGTCTATCCCATGCTTTTGCTGATGATGGGATTGGCTGTGATGGTCGCATTGCACCATGCCGAGAACGAGGAGGCGCATTACTACCGACCAGATCGCAATGTAGCCAACAACATCTTGGTTGACTGGCAAGCCCGACATCCCCAAGTGCGTTTGCAGTGGGTCGGCGGCGAATGGGCGCAAAGTGCGTTGCTGTCGTTTTACGGGGACCCTGGCATTGTGGTGATCCCAGACTTGCCAGAGTCACCCTATACAGAGCATTATCCTGTTGGAGATTTGCGTGGGAAGGCGGGTTTGATTTTTTGTAGTCTCGGTCCAGTGGCCAAGATATCGACCGACCACCCGCGCACCTGCGAAGCCAAGACCAAGTTGTGGCTGCAAGACCGACAATTGCCCATTGAGCCGCTCACATTTCATGTCCAGCGCAAGGGCTGGCGCTTTCCCAAATCAGTGCCATTTGAGTTCGTTGTCTTCCATGTGATGCCGCACTGAGCCACAGGCAATAGCGATGGCCACAAGCCTTTGCCGAGTCTGGGATAATCACACCCATGAGCGGCAACACCTTTGGCACACTTTTTTCTGTCACCAACTTTGGTGAATCCCATGGACCGGCCATTGGCTGCGTAATCGACGGCTGCCCCCCGGGTATGGACTTGTCCGAAAGCGACATCCAGCCTGACCTGGACCGCCGCCGTCCCGGCACCTCCAAATTCGTCACCCAGCGCAACGAACCCGATGCGGTGCAAATCATTTCTGGCGTTTATGAGGGCAAAACCACGGGCACGCCGATTTGCCTGTTGATCCAGAACACCGACCAGCGCAGCAAGGACTACGGCAACATTTTGCAGACCTTCCGCCCGGGTCATGCCGACTACACCTACTGGCGCAAGTACGGTTTGCGTGACCCAAGGGGGGGCGGCCGCTCTTCGGCCCGTTTGACTGCGCCCATGGTCGCAGCGGGTGCGGTGGCCAAGAAATGGCTCAAGGAACACCACGGCACCACCTTGGTGGGTTGCATGACCCAGATAGGCGAAGTGCCGATTGGCTTTGAGTCCTGGGAGCATGTGCCCAACAACCCGTTCTTCGCGCCTGTGGCCGATGTCACAGCGCTCGAAGACTACATGAACGCCTTGCGTAAATCGGGCGACTCCTGCGGCGCTCGTTTGCGCGTGGTGGCGCGTGGCGTGCCGGCCGGTTGGGGCCAGCCCTTGTTTGACAAGCTCGATGCCGACATTGCCTACGCCATGATGGGCATCAATGCCGTCAAAGGGGTGGAGATCGGTGCAGGCTTTGGCTGCGTCACCCAAAAGGGTGGCACTGCAGGCGATGTGTTGAGCTTGCAAGGCTTTGAAGGCAACAATGCCGGGGGCGTGCTGGGCGGCATCAGTACGGGCCAGAACATCGAAGTGTCCATCGCCGTCAAACCCACCAGCTCCATCCTGATTCCTCGGCCCACGATCGACACGCAAGGTCAAGCGGCCGAAGTGATCACCAAAGGTCGTCACGATCCTTGTGTGGGCATCCGCGCCACCCCCATCGCCGAGGCCATGCTGGCGCTGGTCTTGATCGACCATGCCTTGCAACACCGGGCCCAATGTGGTGATGTGCAGCATGCGCTGTCCGCCATCCCGGCAGCCATCCATGCCCCAGGTTCGTAAACAGCTGCTTCCGTTTGCTGCGGTTTCAGCCAGCTACTTTGGGCACATTGGCTTTTTCAACCCCTATCTGCCGCTGTGGCTCAAAGAACTGGGCTTTGGCCTCTTGGCCATCAGTGTGCTCACGTCGGTGCAGGCCGCCACGCGCTTGTTTGCTCCTTACGGTTGGGGTTGGCTGAGCGACCGAACGGGTGAACGTATCCGCTTGCTGCGCTACGGTGCCACCGCAGCTTTACTTTGTGCGTGTTTGTTGTTCTTGGATCTCGGTCCTGTGGGCTTGGGCCTGGCCTTGTTGATCATGTTCACCCACACGAGTTCCATGATGCCCATGAGCGAAGCTGCCATGGCCCATTTGGTCAGCCAAGGCGGCGCTTTCGATGCCAAGCGATATGGGCGGGTGCGCTTGTTCGGATCTGTGGGTTTTCTGGTCACGGTATTCGTGGCAGGTGCTTGGTTCGAGCATTTCGGCATGCGCCATTTCCCAGCCTGGACGGTGGTGAGTTTGCTGGCTGTCACCGTCAGCGTTTGGCTCTTGCCCGACCTCAAAGAGGCCGTACCGGTCCATCATGCCCAACAAGCGGTTTGGCCCGTGTTGCGGCAACGGCCAGTGCAATGGTTTTTTGTAGCCGCGTTTTTGCATGTCCTCTCGCACATTGGTATTTACGTTTTCTTCTCGCTTTTTCTGGATGCCTTGGGTTACAGCAAGCTGTTGATTGGCGTGCTGTGGGCCGTCTCGGTGGTGATGGAAATTGTGTGGTTTTACACACAGGCGCGTTGGATGCCGCGCTTACCCTTGTCAGGCTGGCTCGTGGTGTGCTCGGCTACCATGCTGGTGCGCATGGGCCTGACAGCGCAGTGGGCGCAGGTGCTGTGGGTGCTGGTGTTCGCGCAGGTCCTGCATGCTGTCACTTTCGCTGCTCACCACACGGTTTGCATTGCGCTCTTGTCTCACCACTTTCCCGGGCGCCTGCGCGGCCGCGGTCAGGCCTTGTACACCGTGATCGCCTATGGTTTTCCGGGCGTCATCGGTGGCTTGCTGGGTGGCATGCTGAGCGATCGCATGGGCTTGCAAAGTGTCTACTGGGCCTCTACAGCGATCAGTGCCTTGGCCACCGCAGCCGCCATCCAAGTCTGGCGCCAACACCATCCGTCTTTGCCCACTTTGCCTGAAGCGAGTCCACAGCCATGATGTCCACCCCCATCATTTGCCCTGATTTTTTACCCCCTGAATTGGCTCAAAGCCTGGCAGATGGCCGCAAGTTGCTGACCCCTTGCGGCGATGGCCAAATGGTCTGGCATGCCTGGGGATCAGACGACCATCCTGTGGTGGTCTTGGTGCATGGCGGCAGTGGCAGCTGGACCCACTGGCTGCGTAACATTGCTTATTTACGGGATGCCGGTTGGCGCGTGCTGGCACCCGACCTGCCAGGCTTTGGCGACTCAGATTTGCCTGACGACTGCATCGACACCGATCAATTGGTGCCTTATCTGCATCAAGGCCTGCGTCAGTTGGTGCCGCAGGGTGAGGTGCGTGTGGTGGGCTTTTCTTTTGGCGGCATGACCGCGGCCTTGTGGCTCAAGGACCATCCTGAAGATGCACAGCAACTGGTGCTGGTAGGCGCGCCGGGCATGGGCATCAAGGTGCCGGAACGCGTGCCCCTCAAAGGTTGGCGGCACCTGGAAACTGAAGAACAACGTGACGCGATTCACCGCCACAACCTGATGGCTCTCATGCTGCAGCACCCTGAATCTCTGGACGCGATGACGCTGGATTTGCACCGTGCCAACGTGCAACGTGATCGTATGACCCGCAGACGCTTGTCGGGTACGCCCATCGTGGCCCAGGCATTGCCGCATCTGCAGGTCAGGCTGTGCGCGATTTATGGCGAACACGACGCGCTTTATAGTTACCGTATGCCCGAAGTCAAAGTCCTGATGGAGCAACTGGCCCCCCGCTGGGAAGGCTGGCACACTGTGGCCAATTCCGGTCACTGGGTGCAGTACGAGGCCGCCGACGCCCTGAACCCCTTGCTGGTGCAAGTTCTTGCCTGAACATCCGGGCCAGTTCCTGCCAATTCGGGCAAGATAGAGTGCTGCAACACGCTTGAACCTCTTTGATCACCCTCGGGAAAGCTGCCATGACCCCTTTGAAAATTGACTTTGTTTCTGACATCGCCTGCCCCTGGTGCGCAGTGGGCTTGGGCGCTTTGGAAAGTGCATTGAAGCGCCTCGAGGGTGAAGTGCAAGTTGACTTGCACTTTCAACCTTTTGAGCTCAACCCGCACATGCCAGCAGGGGGGCAGGACCTGGTAGAGCACATCACCCAAAAATACGGATCCACACCGGAGCAACAGGCTCAGATGCGCGAGAACATCCGCGCCCGCGGTGCCGAGGTCGGTTTTGCCTTTGCCCCCGGCGGCCGAGGCCGCGTGTACAACACTTTTGACGCTCACCGTCTTTTGCACTGGGCCCACGAGTTGGGCAATGGGCAGCAGCATGCGCTCAAAAAATCCTTGCTCGAAGCCTACCAAGGCCGAGCCGAATGCATCGAGTCGCATGAGGTTTTGCTGGCTTGTGTGGCCCAAGCCGGGCTGGCTGTGGACATCGCAGAAAACATTTTGCAAAGCGACACCTATGCCATTGAAGTGCGTGAGCAAGAGCAGTTTTATTTGCAAGCGGGCATTCACTCGGTGCCAGCAGTCATCATCAACGATCGGCATTTGATTTCGGGCGGTCAGCCCACCGAGGTGTTCGAGCAAGCTTTGCGCCGCATCGCTGCGCAAAGCGCTGCAACTTCAGAGGCTTGAGGGATGGCAGAGCGACTGCCTGTGCTGTTCGTTTCACACGGCTCGCCCATGTTCGCCTTGCACCCCGGCAGCACAGGCCAAGCCTTGAACGCCTGGATGCAAGTCAATGCGCCACTGGAGCACTTGCGCGGAGTGGTGGTCATGTCGCCACACTGGATGTCGCGAGGTGTGGAGGTGATGACCCAACCCCATCCGCCCACTTGGCATGACTTTGGCGGTTTTCCGGCTGCCTTGTATGAATTGCAATACCCAGCCCGAGGGGAACCTGCATTGGCAGAGCAGATTCTGAATTTGCTGCACGAAGCGGGCATATCAGCGGTCGGTGATGGCCAACGCCCCTTTGACCACGGGGCTTGGGTGCCTATGCGGCACATGCTGCCTTCGGCGCAGGTGCCGCTGATCCAGGTGTCCTTGCCCGCCGATGTGCAAACGGCAGAGATCTTTGCGATTGGTCAGGCACTTTCGCCTTTGCGCGAACAAGGCGTACTGTTGATGGGCTCGGGCAGCATGACGCACAACCTTTATGAATTGCGGCGCGAGGACGGCCCCACTGAGCCTTACGTTCTGGAGTTTTGCGCATGGGTGGAAGACCATTTGCGTCAAGGCGATCTGGCGAGTCTGCTGGACTATCGCCACCGCGCGCCCCATGCTGAGCGTGCGCACCCCACAGATGAACATTTCCGCACCATCTTTTTTGCGCTGGGCGCAGCAAACTGGGGCCAAGTCGGTGGGCCTGCACCTGAGTACATCAGCCATGAAGTGGTCTACCAGTCTTTGTCGATGGATGCCTTCAGCCTGCATTGAGTAACCCCTATGCACAGACGCACTGCTCTTATCGCCTTGACCACATGGACTGTGCAAGTTCAAGCAGACTCCACATTGGCGGCCCTTTCGCGTCAAGGTGGTGTGCTGATGGTCCGCCACGCCTCTACCGAACCCGGGCTGGGAGACCCTATTGGATTCAAGCTCGGTCAATGCAGCACCCAGCGTAACCTGTCAGAGGCTGGGCGAGCAGAAGCCTTAGCTATGGGTGCCTGGTTCCAACGCCATCGTTTGCAGCTGAAAGACGTCTTCAGCAGCCAATGGTGTCGCTGTCAAGATACAGCGAGACTGGCTTGGGGGCGCGTACAGGATTGGCCAGCGCTCAACTCCACCTTTGACGGACAAGGTCAGCCCGAGCGTCAACTGGCCGCATTGCGCGAACGACTGCGCCAATTGCCTGTGGGGGTGCTCGAAGTCTGGGTGACTCACCAGGTCATCATGACGGCACTGACCCAAGCCTACCCCGCGATGGGTGAGGGATTTCTACTGGACCGGCAAGGCCAGCTGTTGGCGCGCGGCATGATGGTTTCCGATGTCTGAGCGCCTGCGACCACCTGAGCTGACCGTTTACTTTGATGGCAGCTGTCCTTTGTGCCGACGTGAAATTGCCATGTATCGCCATTCACTTGCGTCCCAAAAGCTGCAATGGGTGGATGTCAGTGCTGGATTGAATTTGGGCGAAGGTTTGTCCTGCGATGCGGCGATGCGGCGCTTTCATGTGCGCGATGCAGCGGGGCACCTGTTCAGCGGGGGCGCTGCATTTTCCAGATTGTGGCGAGCCTTACCGGGCTGGCGCATCATCGGATGGTGCTTTGCTTGGCCGCCTCTGTCCTGGTTACTGGAAGCTGCATACCGCCTCTTTTTGCCCTTGCGCCCGCGGTTGCAATTTTGGGTTAAACGCTGGTGGCCAGATCCTCCTTCACTTTTATGAAGGTCTTGGCGATTCTTGCTGTGTGGCTGCTGGCTGTGTCTGCAAAGTCCCAAGTCGCAGAGCAGGTGGTGCTGGACGACCTGGGCGGTTTGCGGATGGACCGCACCGAAGTGACCATTTCTCAATTTCAGCGCTATGTCAACGCCACAGGTGTGCGCACCCGCGCAGAACTGGAAGGTGGCGGTTTTGAATATGTCGGTGGCTGGCAACGCCGAGCCGGCTGGACTTGGCAACATCCTGAAGGGCAACCTGCGCATCCGCACCTGCCCGCCGTGCATCTCACCCACGCAGAAGCTGCTGCCTATTGCCGCTGGACCACAGGGCGTTTGCCCACAGCGCAAGAATGGCGCCGCGCAGCATTCACAGAGTTGCGTGCTGCGCCCCCAGCGCCTTGGAGGCGTGGAAAAACCTATCCTTGGCCCACAGGCAATAGTCCTGAAGGTGCCAACACCAGCGACCCCGACCCTTGGCCGCGTGCAGCGCCAGTGTCGCAGACCCGGTCTGGCGTCAATGGACTGCACGACATGGGTGCCAACGTGTGGGAATGGGCCGCCGACGCTCGAGGACCCGAACGACAGACGATGGGGGGCTCGTGGTGGTACCCGGCCCACCAAATGAAGGCCGAAGTCGAGGCCTGGAAACCGGCCGATTTTTATGCGGTCTACATTGGCTTTCGCTGCGTCTACGATGCGAGGACCTTGCCATGATTCAGACATCTTTTGGGGGCATGCTGAGTCTGCGCGCTGGCTACAGGGCCTTGGTGATCGGTGCCAGTGGCGGACTGGGACAGGCTTTCGTGCAGGCTTTGCAGAGCGATCCGGCTTGCGGGCTTGTGCAGGCCGTCTCGCGCGGCCAGCCGTGCGACTGGGACTTGAGGGATGCCGCCAGTCTGTCTGAGTTGGCCAGCCAGTTTCAAGGGCCCTGGCACTTGGTTGTGGATGCCACAGGCGCCTTGACTTTGAACGGGCAAGGCCCTGAAAAACGCTTGCAGGAACTCAACGCTGAGCGCCTCATGCACAGCCTGCAGGTCAATGCGCTGGGGCCTGCACTCTTGATGCAGCAGTTCAGTTCCCAGCTGGCACGCGGCGAGCGGGTCATTTGGGCCAAACTATCCGCTCGAGTGGGCAGCATCGAAGATAACCACAAGGGTGGATGGTATGGCTACCGTTCGGCCAAGGCCGCGCTCAATCAACTGTTGCAAACCACCGCCATTGAATGGGCACGTCAACGTCCCTTGGCGGTGGTGGCGGCCTTGCAGCCCGGCACTGTGCGATCGGCTTTGAGTCAGCCCTTTGTGGGAGACGATGCCATTGACCCACAGGTATCGGCGCAGGGCTTGTTGCAAGCGCTGGACCATTTGCAGCCCACAGGTCGTGCGCAGTTCGTCGACTACCGTGGGCAAGCGATTGCCTGGTGAACACGCTCAGTGTTCAGTCGCCCGTGTAGAACTCAAGCCAGGGCTTTGGCCAAGCGGTGGCGGGCCACAGTGGGTTTGGGGCATTGACCTTTGGGCAGGTCAAACCATTGGCGCACATCAGTGTCCACGCCCACACCGTGCATGTAGTTGTAGATGGCTTTTTTCAAGCCTTGACCGAGCAAGTCGTGGTCGATGCCTGAACCTAAGGGCGTGGGGTCGATAAAGCCGACATCGTTTTGTGCAAAATCACCTTCGGGCAAGGGCAGCAGTTGCACGCCATAGGCCTCAGGATTCAAGCCCACGGGTGAATGCACGGTGCAGACAAAGCGGTGGAAAAAGCCACTGTGGATACAGCCGTTTTCAAACAGCTGGCGCACGTATTCGAGAGCGTCCACCGTGTCTTGCACGGTTTGAGTGGGAAAGCCGTACATCAAGTAAGCGTGCACCAGCACCCCTGCATCGGCAAAACCTTTGGTGACCTGAGCCACCTGCTCGACCGAGACACCTTTTTTCATGAGATGGAGCAAGCGGTCTGATGCGACCTCAAGCCCGCCAGACATGGCGATGCACCCGCTTTGGGCCAGCAGTTCGCACAGCTCAGGTGTAAAAGTTTTCTCAAAACGGATGTTGCCCCACCATGAGATTTGTACACCTCGGCGCAGCAGTTCTTCGGCCAGCGCTTTCAGGGCTTTGGGGGGGGCCGCTTCATCGACAAAGTGAAAACCGGTTTGCCCTGTCTCGGCCACGATGGCCTCGATGCGGTCGACCAGTGTGCTCGCGCTGGCAGTGTCGTAGCGGCTGATGTAGTCCAGGCTCACATCGCAAAAACTGCACTTCTTCCAGTAGCAGCCATGCGCCACGGTGAGCTTGTTCCAGCGGCCGTCACTCCACAGACGGTTCATCGGGTTGAGCATGTCCAACAAGGACAAATAACGGTGCAGCGGCAAGCCATCCCAGGTGGGCGTGCCCACGTCTTCAAAAGCGATGTCAGGCTCTTGGAGATTGATGTACTGCACCTGCCCGGCTGCATTGCGCACAAAGGTGCGCACCAATCGCTGTTGACCTCGGTGACCTTGCAGGTGTTCGATCAAATTGAGCAGG
Source organism: Comamonadaceae bacterium (assembly GCA_947454355.1). Classification (GTDB taxonomy): domain Bacteria; phylum Pseudomonadota; class Gammaproteobacteria; order Burkholderiales; family Burkholderiaceae_C; genus Limnohabitans_A. The sequence continues at coordinate 3,448 of CANGKR010000069.1, read as the reverse complement.
GGGCGTTCACCACCATCCAGAGTGACGAAGTCCACATGGTCGAACACGCGGGGGTCTTTCAAATGGCGCAGTTCGGTGTTGACGAAACCACCGCCCAGCGCAATGTGGATCTGGGGGTGCTGACGTTTGATGACCTGAGCGATGCGAAAGGCGGCATACACCGAGCCCGGAAATGGCACAGAAAGCAGCACCAGTTGTGGTTGATGCTGCGCGATGGCCTGCAGCGCCAAGTGCTCCAGGGTGGCGTCGATCAAATTCGGGGGCTGGGCCAGCGCCTCGGCCAGAGCGTCAAAGCTGGGTTGGCTGGCCGACAAGCGCTCGGCGTAACGCACAAATTCGAAGCCTTCGTCGACCGCGTCGCGCAGCACATCGGCCAGATCGTTCAGGTACAGCGTGGCCAGATGCCGAGCGCGATCGGTCTGTCCCAAGGCGCCAAAAGCCCAGCCGATCGGATCGCCTGTGCCGTCATCGTCATAGGCGTCGAGCGCGGCGAAACGCGGACCTTCGGGCAGGAATCCGCGCCCTGCAATGCGGTGGCTGAGCGTGCTGTCGCGGCCCTGCAAGAAGGCGATCACCGGATCGATGCTCAGCGCGTAGTCCTGAAAGTGATCGAGAAAAAAGTTCACCGGCGCCGAGCGTTCTTCGACCGGCAAGGCCAACGCCACATCCCGTAAGTCGGTCAGCCCTTGTCGGTTGAGTAAGGCAAGCACCGTAGCCAGGGCCAAGTCTTCTTGCACCGCCGTCACACCGCGTGAACGCAAAAACCCCGTCAGGTAGGCTGTGGACGGGTAGGGTGTGTTGAGCTGCGTCATCGGGGGGATGAGGCTCAGGACTTTGAAGGCGGACACAGGCAAAGACTGCAAAATGAAAGGATTATCCCCTCCCTGACCTCACAACCACTTTTGCATGAAGCTCGCTTGTCCGGCGGCCGGGTCCAGCGCATAGGGGGCGAAACCGAATTTCAGGTAACTTGCCAGAGCGGGTTGGTTACCAGTGAGCACTTCCAAGGTGAGTTTGCAACAGCCGCGGGCGCGGGCCAGATCTTCGGCGGCTGTCAGCAATGCTTGCCCAACGCCTTGGCCGCGCCAGTGAGGCAGAACAGCGATGTCATGGATGTTCATCAAGGCCTGCGCCTTGAAGGTGGAGTAGCCCTCCAAACAATTGACCAAGCCCACCGCTTCGGTGTCATGCCACGCTACAAAGCTGAAGGCCTGGGGCCTTGCCGCCAGGTCGTCACACAGCCTCGCTTTGACCGCCTCGGTCAAGGGCTCGCCGCCACCCATCGGGTCGCGGGCATAGGCGTCGAGCAACATGACCAAGGCCGCGCGATCCGTGTCCCGTTCATAGTCGACGAGTACGACCCGCAAACTCATGCGAATTCGCTGACCGGTACGCAGCTGCAAAACAGGTTGCGGTCGCCATAGACGTTGTCAATCCGGCCGACGGGAGGCCAGTACTTGACGCTGCCGGCCAAGCGACCTTTCAAGGCCGCGCCAACATCGCGTGAATAGGGGCGGTCCCATTCGGCTTGCATCAGGCTGGCTGCGGTGTGCGGCGCATGCTTAAGCGGATTGTTGTCTTGCGGCCAGGTGCCGTTTTCGATCAGGCGAATTTCTTCACGGATGGCGATCATCGCATCGATGAAGCGATCAAGCTCCTCACGGGTTTCGCTCTCGGTGGGCTCGACCATCAAAGTATTGGCCACAGGGAAGGACAGGGTGGGCGCATGAAAGCCATAGTCCATCAAGCGTTTGGCCACATCTTCGGCCATCACGCCGCTAGTGTCTTTCAGGCCGCGAAGGTCCAAAATGCACTCATGGGCCACGCGTCCATTGGCACTGGCATACAAGGTGGGGTAATGGTCTGCCAGCCGTTGGCTGATGTAGTTGGCTGCCAAAATGGCTGCCTCGGTGGCGTGCTTCAAACTCTCAGCGCCCATCATGCGACAGTACATCCAGCTGATGGGGAGAACCGCGGCGTTGCCCAAAGGCGCCGCAGAAATGGCCCCTACGCTTCCTGGCCTGGGGTGACCCTGCGTGGATTCATTGACCCCCACATAAGCCCCCATGGTGGATCCGCTGGCGTGGCCTGGCAAATACGGCACCAGGTCTTCGACCACACAGACCGGACCCACGCCGGGGCCGCCCCCGCCGTGCGGGATGCAAAAGGTTTTGTGCAGGTTCAGGTGGCTCACATCGCCGCCAAATTCACCGGGTGCGGCCACGCCGACCAAGGCGTTCATATTGGCGCCGTCCACATACACGCGCCCACCGTGTTGATGTACCAGCTCGCACAGGGCTTTGACTTGCGTCTCGAACACGCCGTGGGTGCTGGGGTAGGTGATCATGACCGCGGCCAGGTGCTCGCTGTGTACTTCGCACTTGGCCCGCAAAGCATCCATGTCCACATTGCCGCTCTCATCGCAAGGCGTGACCACCACTTGCAGGCCCACCATCTGCGCGCTGGCGGGGTTGGTGCCGTGGGCGCTGGAGGGGATCAAACAAATATTGCGATGCCCCTGGCCTTTCGCACGGTGGTAGGCCTGGATCACCAGCAATCCTGCGTACTCACCTTGTGAGCCCGCATTCGGCTGCAGGCTGATGCCTTGGTAGCCCGTAGCCTGGCACAGCCAGGCACGCAGCTGCTGGTCGAGCAGCGCATAGCCTTGCATCTGCTCGGCCGGTGCAAAGGGGTGGGGCAGGGCGAACTCGGGCCAGGTGATGGGGATCATCTCGCTGGTGGCGTTGAGCTTCATGGTGCACGAGCCCAGAGGAATCATGGTGCGGTCTAGTGCCAGGTCTTTGTCGGACAGTTGCCGGATGTAGCGCAGCATGCCGGTTTCGGAGTGGTGGCGATTGAACACCGGATGCGTGAGGAAAGGCTGTGTGCGCCGCAAAGACTGCGGAATCAGCGGCTCGATGCCCTTTTCATAGGCGTCCCAAGACGGACGTGGGCTGCCCTCAGGTGCGAACACAGTCCACAGCGCCTGAATGTCTGCACGGGTGGTGGTTTCGTCCACGCTGATGCCGACAAAACCAGCTCGGCCGCCGCTGTAGCGGCGCAGGTTCAAACCTTGGGCCACGGCCTTGGCATGGATGCCTTGCGCTGCGTTCGATGTGCCGCAATCGATGGTCAGGGTGTCAAAGGCCGTGCCGTGCAAGATCGACGCGCCCAGGCTTTTCAAGCCTTCCGCCAAGATGGCGGTGTAACTGGCCACGCGTTGGGCGATGCGCTTGAGGCCCGCTGGGCCGTGGTAGACCGCATACATGCTGGCCACCACGGCTGGCAAGACCTGTGCGGTGCAAATGTTGGAGGTGGCTTTTTCACGGCGAATGTGTTGCTCGCGGGTTTGCAAGGCCAGACGGTAACTGGCTTGGCCATGCACATCCACGCTCACGCCCACCAAACGACCGGGCATGGAACGCTTGTAGGCATCGCGGCAAGCCAT
>CANGKR010000068.1 GCA_947454355.1 Comamonadaceae bacterium | reverse complement strand
TGTTACCGCGCTTGATCGGCCCTATGCACAGCGCCGAGATGCTGCTGAGTGGCCGCACCATCGAAGCCCAAGAGGCCAGCCAGATGGGTTTAGCCTTGCTCAGACCTTCGGAAGGATTTTTGGATGCTGTCATGCAGTACGCGCGTGACTTGGCGGCTTCGTGCTCACCGCGCTCGATGCGCATCATCAAACAGCAATTGCTGCAGGCTCGCTACCAAACCTTTGGCCAGGCAACCCAACTGGCGGACCGCGAAATTGCCTCGTGCCGCGATACCCATGACTTCAAAGAAGGCGTGCAGCACTTTCTAGAAAAACGCAAACCGAACTTCACAGGCCATTGAGCATGAATCTTCAAACATTGCCCTTGCAGGGTATCCGTGTGGTCGAAATGGGCCAAAACATTGCGGGCCCCTATGCCAGCGAGATCCTGGCTTCTTTGGGGGCTCAGGTGGTCAAGATCGAGAGACCCGAAACCGGCGACGATGCCCGCGGTTGGGGGCCTCCCTTTTGGAAAGGGACGGCCACCACATTTCAGGCCATGAACCATGGCAAAAAAAGTATTGCGCTGGATGTCAAAAATCAAGAACATTTGGCTTGGCTCAAACAATACGTATCCGAGGCCGATGTGTTTGTGCAAAACATGCGCCCGGGCTTGCTGGATGAACTGGGCTTGGGCTCTGATGCGATGTGCGCTTTGAACCCCCGCTTGGTCTATTGCTCGCTCACTGCCTTCGGACATACGGGCCCCAAAAAACTGGACCCGGGCTACGAGCCCATGATCCAGGCCTTTGCGGGCATGTTCAGTGTCAACGGCGATGAGAACGGGCCCACCTCACGGGTCGGCATGCAAGTGCTGGACTTGGGCACTGGCATTTGGTCCGCCCTGGGTTGTTTGGCGGCTTTGTTTCAGCGCCAGCAAACCGGTAAAGGCTGTGTGGTCGATACATCTTTATTTGAAACTGCCATGGGGTGGTTGCAAGTGATGATGGCCGGGTACCAAGCGACTCAAAAACAACCCGCGCGTCACCGCAGTGGCAACCCCAATGTGGTGGTGTTTCAGGCGCTACCGACTTTGGACGGCGAGGTGGTGGTGGCAGCGGCCAACGACCGCTTGTTTGCCAAACTGGTCACCGCCCTGGGTCGCGCAGATTGGGCCAGTGACCCGTTGTACGCCAGCAATGCGCTGCGTGTGCAGAACAAGGCGCAACTCATCCCCGAAATGGAGCGGATTTTCAAAACCCAAACCACGGATCACTGGAACGAATTGCTCGAAGGCTTGGGTATACCCTGCGCGCCGATCCACAACTTCAAGCAAGTCATGGCCCAGCCGCAAACGGATGCGATCGGTATTTTCCAGAGCATCCCCGACCTGGACATGAAAGTGGTGGGCTTGCCCGTCTCGTTTGACGGCCAGCGCCCCCCTGTGGCCCATCGCGCACCGCACGTAGGCGAGCACACCGCCGAAATTTGCCCTGAATTTTCAATGAAACCGAATGGAGATAAATCATGAAAAGACGTCAGTTTGCCAGCTGGTTGGGCGCAACCCCCCTTGCTTTCTCGCCCTGGGTCCAAGCCCAACCTAAGTCCATTCAAATTGTGGTGCCCTTTGGACCCGGAGGCTCGGGCGATATTTCTGCACGCATGCTGGCCGAATTCATCACCCGCAAAACGGGGCAAGCGGTGGTCGTTGAAAACCGTCCGGGGGCCAACGGCGTGATCGGTGTCGAGTCGGTGCGCAAAGCCCCAGCCGATGGATCGGTGCTGTTGCTGGCCACCACCTCTACACATTTGGCCAATCCGAGCTTGTTCAAAAAGCTGCCCTATGATCCGGAAAAGGACTTCCGTTTGGTTGGCTCCTTTGGACCGGGCTCAACCTACATGCTGGTGCGTCCCGACGCGCCATGGGCTACGCTGCAAGACTTTGTGGCCGCAGCCAAGGCCAATCCAGGCAAGATCAACTACGGGCATTTCAATGCCACTTCCCAGGTCACGGGCGCGTTGTTTGCGCAAACAGCAGGCATCAACCTCACGCCCATTCCTTATAAGCAGGTCAACCAGGCGATGTCGGAATTGATCGGCGGACAGATCCAGGTGATTTTCACCGACACGGTGCAGGGAGACTCGTTTGTAGCCTCTAAAGTACTGCGTGCTTTGGTGGTGCACAGCACGGCACGCCTGAAGAAGTATCCGCAAATTCCGATGATCACCGAGTCCTATCCCAACTTCAACATCCAAGGCGGCTTCTTGGGTATAGCGGTGCCTGCATCCACGCCGCTCGAGATTCAGCAGCGACTCAATGACCTGGTCAACGAAGCGGTGACCACCGACCCGATCAAGTCAAGATTAGAGGGTTTTGCCTTTGCGCCTCAAAAAGTGAGTCTGGCTGAATTGTTGGCTGGCGAGAGGCAGGAACGCGAAAAATGGCGCAACTACGTGCCCATGGCGGGCATCGAGGTGCAATGAGCTGAGGCCTCAGTTTATGAGGCTTCAAGCTACTTTATGTGTCTGCAAGGCTGCCCATATTTTGGGGGCCGTGAAGGGCATATCCAATTGATCAATGCCATAGGGCCTCAAGGCGCTCATGACCGCATTGGCCAGCGCCGGCATGGAGCCTGTGCAGCCCGATTCGCCAACGCCCTTAGAGCCGAGTAAGTTCAATGAAGTTCGAACTTCAATGGTTTCGTTGGTCAGTCGTGGCACGCAGCCTGCGCGGGGCATGGCGTAGTCCATGAAGCTGCCGGTCAGCAACTGGCCTTGTTCGTCATAAACCACTTGCTCGCAAAACGCTTGGCCCCATCCCTGCACTACGCCGCCATGCACTTGGCCGCGTACCAATTGAGGCGAAATCACTTGCCCCAGGTCATCGACCGCATAGTAGTGGATCAACTCGGTGCAACCCGTAGCCGGATCGATTTCCACCTCGGCCACATGGCAGCCATTGGGGTAGGTCGAGCCGGAGGTGGCTTCTCCCAAGGCTTTCAGCGCGGTGCGTGCTGCAGGCGTCAGCCCGTCCACAAGTTGTGCGGTGTGCAAGGTGCGACCATTGGCCTGCCACACACCGTCTTCAAATTGTGCGCTTTCTGCTTCCAGCGCTTGAGCCGCCCAAGGTGCCAGGGCATCAAGCATTTTGCGGCACATGGCTACGATGGCGCTTCCCGCACCATACAGTGACCGCGAACCGCCCGTGCCGTTCCCCAGCAGCGTATGCTGCGCGCTGCCAGCGGCGTAGCGCACACGGTCTGCGGGCCAGCCCAAGGTGTTTTCGATGATGCTGGCAAAAGAGGTGGAATGGCCTTGTCCCGAAGGACCGGTAACCCCATACACGTGCAACAAGCCGTCGTCTTGGAATTCACCCAGCGCTTGGTCTTTGGGTGCAGAGCCTGCGCCGGATGCTTCGAGGAAGGTGGACACCCCAATGCCCCTGTACTTGCCGACCTTCAAGGACTCCAGACGGCGTTGCTCAAAACCAGCATGGTCCGAGATAGCCAAAGCCCGGTCCATCAGTTTTTCACTCAAGCAGGTGTCGATCACGCTGCCATTGGCCGTGGTGTAGGGAAACGCAGTTTCGGCTATGAAGTTTTGCCGCCGCAGAGCAATCGGATCAAATCCATGTTCATGTGCGGCAAAGTCGACTAAACGCTCAATCGCATAAGCAATGTCAGGGCGTCCTGCGCCGCGGTAGGCCGAGACGGGTGTGGTGTTGGTGTACACCACCTGCGACTCCATGTACAACGCAGGCACCTGGTAGACCCCGCCCATCGTGATCGAGAGGTTGCGCGTGCCAATGAAGGTGCTCATCATGCTGTTGTAAGCACCAGCGTCCACGCAATCCTTAAAGCGGATGGCCAGGAATTTCCCCTGCGCATCGAGGGCCAGTTCGCCATGTAAAACCAAAGCACGCCCGTGCCAGTCGCTCAAGAAAATTTCACTGCGGGAACCGGTCCAAGCCACTGCGCGGCCCAGCTGGCGGGTTGCCCATACCAGCACGGCGTGTTCGGTGTACGCACCGCCGCGCAAACCAAATGAGCCACCCACGTCGTGCGCATCGATGCGCAAGGTTTCTGGAGCCACGCCGGAGGCGATGGCCAAAAAGTTGCGCATGCCCAAAATGCCTTGGTGCGGTGTGTGTACCGTGGTGACCCCAGTAGCGGCATCGTGGTTCGCCACCAAGGCACGAGGCTCCATGGGCACTCCCATCAAGCGCTGACTCAGCACGCGCAATTGACTGGTATGGGCAGCCTTCTGGAAAGCGGCTTCGACGTCCTGTGCATCACCCGATGCAAAATGCACTGACACATTGTGGGGCACATGGGCATGCAATTGCACAGGTGAAGAGCTGGCAGTTTCGGGGTCGGTGACGGCGTCCAGCATTTCGTAGTCGATGACGGCCATTTCGGCGGCGTCTTGCGCAATCAAGGCGCTGTCAGCTATCACCATGGCCACGGGTTGGCCAACAAAACGCACGGTGTCTTCGGCCAACAAAGGCATGAGCGCCACGCGTTGATCTTCCCCACCCATGCCTTTGGCGGTGATGGGATGGGGGATGTGGCCCGCACCCAAAGCCTTCAAGTCGGTGGCTGTCACCACCCAGTGCACTCCGGGGTAATCACGCACAGCTTGCAGGTCTATGCCCGTGATGCGCGCATGCGCGTGAACCGATCGGATCACGTACGCATGCAGCATGCCGGGGTAGTGGTGATCTGCTGCAAAGCGGCCATGGCCGGTCACCAAGGGTTGGTCCTCTTGGCGCGAAGGGGTGAAACGTGCGTTCATTCGCGAGACTCCTGCAGGGCCCGGGCTGATTGTTTGACCGACTCTACGATATGGATGTAGCCGGTACAGCGGCACAAGTTACCCGACAAGCCCTCATGAATTTGCGCCTCGGTCGGCAAGGGTGTGTGGGCGAGCAAGCCCGCCGTAGCCATGATCATGCCGGGCGTGCAAAATCCGCACTGCAAGCCATGGCATTGCGAAAACGCTGCTTGAATCGGGTGCAGTTCAGGGCCTTTGGCCAGTCCTTCAATCGTGGTGATCTGGGCTTCATCGGCCTGCACAGCCAGCACCGTGCACGACTTGATCGCGTCTCCGTTCATGAGCAAGGTGCAACAGCCGCATTGGCTGGTGTCACAGCCGATATGCGTGCCGGTCAGTTTTAACGGACCACGCAGGACGTCGGCGAGCAATGCCCGGTCTTCGACTTGCACTGCGTGGTGTTGTCCGTTCACGGTCAGGGTGATGGTGCGCATGATGCAGGGCTTTCAGGACAATTGGGCCAAGGCTTGAGCGTACAAATGACGGACTAAATGTGCCCGGTAGGACGCTGGGGCATGGATGTCGTCCAGAACGCGTTCATGCTCAAAGGAGGGCGGTTGGTTTGAATTGCCGCAGGAGGCATGCGCTTCGGCTTCTGACCAGCGGCAAACACCATCGGTGGCGCCGGTCACGGCCACGCGCCAAGCGTTTGGGTCCATTTGGGCCACAAAAACACCTGCCATTGCATAGCCGGTAGCGGGGTGGCGGAACTTGGCGTAAGCGCTTTTCAAAGGGCGTTCAAAACGCAGACCTTCAATCAATTCATCTGCGGCCAATGCAGTGGCAAACATGCCCTTGAAAAAATCATCAGCGGCTATGCTGCGTTGGTGGGTGACGATGGTGGCGCCCAAGCCCAGCACCGCTGCGGGGTAATCAGCCGCAGGATCGTTGTTGGCGACAGAGCCCCCCAAAGTGCCTCGGGCCCGCACTTGCGGGTCGCCAATCAAACCCGCCAAATCCGCCAAGCCGTTGCTGAAGGCGCGAACTTGAGGGTCACGCGCCACCTGCTGGTGTGTTGCGCCCGCGCCTATCCACAAATGATCGCCCTCGACACGAATGTCTTTGAGGCCTGCAATGCCGTTGATGTCGATCAGTTGATCTACTTGGATCAATCTGTGCTTGAGCGAAGGGATGAGCGTCATACCCCCCGACAAAACCCTCGACGTTGGGCTCTCAGTCAAAGCCCGACTGGCCTGTTTCAAGGAAGGTGCTTTTTGGTAATTCAATGCATACATGCGGTGATTTCCCCATCGATGCCACTCCAAGGCTCGCGCCTTGAATTTGGTTTATTCGGGCTTGGCGCCAGAGTCTTTGACAGCCTTGGCCCAGCGCGGCATCTCGGCACGCAAATAAGCCGCGTATTCGGCCGAAGTACCACCTAGAATATCAGCGCCTTGCGCTGCCAGACGCGCTCGCAGATCGGGGTTTTGCAAGGCCTTGTTCACTTCGGCATTGAGCTTTTGGACGATGTCAGCCGGTGTGCCCACGGGTACCACAATGCCTTGCCAAGCGGCGGCTTCAAAACCCGCTACACCTGCTTCGGCCATGGTGGGCAAGTCGGGCATCAACGCGGAGCGCTTGCTGCTCGTTACGGCCAAAGCGCGCAGTCTGTTGTCGCGCACATAAGGCAGCACGGTGTTCATCGTGTCAATCATGAACTGAGTCTGGCCTGCCACCAAGTCCACCAGGCCCGGGGCGCTTCCTTTGTAGGGGATGTGCTGGGTTTGCACACCCGCTTGGGTCGAGAGCATGGCGCTGGCCAAATGTGTGATGGTGCCGGTGCCAGAAGAGCTGTAGTTCAATGCGCCTGAGCGGGTCTTGGCCAAGTCCAGAAATTCCTTGACCGACTTGGCTGGCAGCTGAGGGTTGACCACCAAGACCAAAGGCACGCTGGCTGTCAAAGCGACAGGCGCAAAGTCTTTCAGGGTGTCGTAGTTGACCTTGCCGTATAAAGCCGGGCCGATCACGATGGCCGATGTGTTGTAGAACACCGTGTAGCCATCGGGAGCGGCTTTGGCCGACATTTCGGCCGCGATATTGCCGCCTGCACCCGGCTTGTTGTCCACAATCACTTGTTGGCCCAATTGCTCGGACAAACGCTGAGCCAACACACGCGAGACCAAGTCCGTGGGGCCGCCGGGCGGAAACGCAATGATCATGCGAATGGGCTTGCTGGGCCAAGCCTGCGACCAAGCCGGGAGGCAAGCTATGGCACAGAGCAAGAGGGTGATCAGTTGAATCAGTGGGCGCATGGTATTCCTCAGGTATTGAATCGATCGAGCACCTGGCCAGGGCCGTGGTGGTGCTCTACATAGTTATGGCCGTCGTGAACTTTGATGCCGTTGACCCAAACCCCATGCACCCCCGAAGCTTGGCGCACCATGCGGGTGCCTCCACCAGGCAGGTCGCTGACAGGCAGTGGTTTGGAAATGCCCACGGTGTCGGGGTCGAACAGCAGCATGTCGGCGGGTAAGCCCACATGCAATCGACCGCGATCGGGAATGCGAAAGCGATCGGCCGGTTCGCTTGTCAGTCGGCGTATGCCCTCGCTCCAGGTGAAATGCCCGGTGTCTCGCACCCAGTGCGAAAGAAAGTACAGACCAAATCCGGCGTCACACATGTAGGTCAAATGCGCGCCTGCGTCTGACAGAGTGATCACGCTCGCCGGGTGCTTCAAGGACGGAGCCACGCCATCGTCGTTGTTATTGAAGAACTTACCCACGAAATGCATGGTCAGGTCTTCTGTCAAAGCCAGATCGAAAAACACGTCGACTGGATCGAGCCCACGCGCATCGGCAATGGCTTGGATGCTTTGGCCTTCCAGGGCGGCGTTCTCGGGCAGGGTGGTCTGCCCGACTTCAATGTGGCGCCAATTGCCCAGAAACAAAATGCCTGCGCGGGGTTGCCTCAAGTTCTCACGGAAGGCGTTTCGAAATGCTGCCGATCGGTAGATGCCGGGGAATTCGGATACCGCCGTGCTTTTGATCGGGTCGAAAGCCGAGTGACTGAGCATCACATAAGGATCTGTCAAGGTGAAATCAAAAGACAAAGGCTGGCAGCTGGTCAGCATGTACAGCTCGTGGCCGCGAGCCAGGGCCTGCGCACAACGTTCGTAATAGGTCGGGCCTAAATCGGGGTTGCCCTCGTTGTACATACTGAGCACGGTGGAAATGTAGGCCGGTCGACCTGTGTCCTCGACGATGGACTCCATCACGTCGGGTGTGGCGCGTGAGCCCGTGGCCATCATGAAAATGCCTTTGTTTTGCTCACCTAGCACACCGGTCAATGCACGCAGTTCAGCTTCACTGGCAATGGTCGATGGCATGGGTATGCCTCCATAGCCGCTGTGATTGGGCGAGAACGATGACGCAAAACCAATCGCGCCCTGGTCCATGGCTTCTCGTACCAAGGCCTGCATCTCTTGTAACTGTGCGGGTGTGGGCTCAGCTTGGGTGGAGCCTTCTGCGCCCATCACGCTGGTGCGGATCACCGAGTGGCCGGCAAATACCGCTGTGTTGATGTAAGGACCAATGCGGCGCAATTGGTCCATGTACTGACCAAAGGATTCAAACTCCCAATTCACGCCAGTCAGGAGCGATTGCAAATCCATGCCTTCCACCACCGACAGGTTTTTGAGCATAGTCTCGCGTAGCGGCGCAGGGCAAGGCGCGATACCAAAACCGCAGTTGCCAATCACGGCTGTGGTCACTCCCAACGCGGGGGAGGGCGAGAGGGTGCGGTCCCAAGTGACTTGAGCATCGTAGTGGGTGTGCAAGTCCACGATGCCCGGCATCAGGGCCAGGCCTTGGGCGTCAATGGTTTCGCGGGCATCGCCCTCGACTTGGCCGATGTGGGTGATGCATCCGCCGGACACCGCCACATCACCCATGACCGCGGGCAGACCGCTGCCATCGAAAACTTGTGCGTTACGGATGATCAAGTCGTGCATGACAGTTACTTTGCTTGGAATTGGGGCTCGCGCCGCTCGGTCATGGCCTTCACGCCTTCTTTGAAGTCATCGGTCTTGAATTGCCAGTTTTGTTCGGCACTTTCGTGGGCCACGGCTTTATGCAGTGCTTCGACCAAGCCCTGACGCAGCGTGGCACGGGTGGATTGAACTGCCAGTGGAGCGGATACGGCGATTTCGCGCGCCAGCTTCATGGCTTCGGTGCGTACATCGGCTTGCGGTACCAGCACATCGGCCAACCCCATGTCCAGAGCTTCTTGGCCATTGATGCGTCGACCAGTGAAAAACAGCAGATTGGCTTTTTGAATGCCCACCAAACGCGGCAAGGTCACCGACAAGCCAAAACCAGGGTGAAAGCCCAGGCGGTTGAAGTTGGCACTGAAGCGTCCTTCTGAGCAAGTTACCCGAAAGTCAGCCACCAACGCCAAGCCCAAGCCACCTCCCACAGCAGCGCCTTGGATGGCAGCAATGATGGGTTTTTTGCAAGAAAAAATGCGGATAGCTTCGAAATAGAGCGGATTGGTGCCTGGGTTTTCCGGGCGGCTGATTTTGTCGTCCGGGCTGTTGAAGTTGGCACCTGCGCAAAACGCTGTGCCTTGTGAGGCGAGCACGATGGCGCGGCAGTTCGGGTTTTGATCGAGCTCTTCCATCACATTGGCGATTTGATGGATGAGTTCAAAGTCAAAGAAGTTGTGCGGCGGGCGGCAGATTTCGATCAAGGCGACATGGCCTTCATGGGTGACGCTCAAATCGGGGGTATGGCTCATAGTAGGGTCCTGTGTTTCAAAAGTTCAGTCGTTTTGAGGGATGGCGCCTTGTTGGCGCAAAGCGTCAATGTGCTCGGGGCTGTAACCCAGTTCGGTCAAGATGGCCATGTTGTCTTGGCCCAGTCGATGGGCTTGGTGGCGCACCTTGGCAGGTGTCTTGGAAAACTTGACAGGCGGGCGGACATAGCGAATCGCGCCGACGTCCGGATGCACCGTGTCTTCAAACAACCCCACGGCTTGCAGCTGCGGATGCGTGGGCAACTCTTCCATCGCATAAATGGGGGTAGCCGGAATATCCAGACGGTCGCAAATGGCCAGCCATTCGGCCGTGGTTTTGGTCGCTGTGATGTCGTGCAAGGCTGCGTAAAGTCCCTTGATGTTGGCATTGCGCGTGACGCGGTTGCTCACGCCCAAGCTTTGGCCGAGGGTTTCTTTGCCTGCGTCTTTGAAGAAGCTCTCCCAGTGGTGGTTGGTGTACGGCAGCATGGCGATGAAGCCATCGCGAGTAGGGCTCGGTTGCCGCCCACCGCCCAGCACGCGGCTGTAACCGGCCTTTTCTGTGGCCGGGTTGCGGGTCAGGCCGCCCATGTGCTCGACCAGGGTGAATGCGACCATGGTTTCCAACATGGGTACTTCCACATACTGGCCTTGCCCAGTGCGCTCTTTGGCCAGCATGGCGGCCAAGACCGCATTCACCAAGGCCATGCCGGTGGTTTTGTCGGCCACCAAGGTGGAGATGTAATCGGGCCGCTCGCGTTCCAGGCTGTTGACGCTGGCCAGTCCGCAAGCGGCTTGGATGATGTCGTCAAAAGCAGGGCGGTCACGGTCAGGGCCATCTTGGTCAAAACCGGTGGCCGCGCAGTAAACGATTTGCGGATTGAGTTTGACGACTTCGTCGTAACCAAAACCCAGTTTGTCGATCGCCGAGACGCGCATGTTGTGCACCAGCGCATCCACACGGGGGATGAGTTGGCGCAGCACTTCTTTGCCCGCAGGTGTTTTGAGGTCGATGGCCAAGGACTGCTTGTTGCGGTTGATCGACAGGTAAATCGAGCTCATGCTCGGCGACAGGTTGACCCCGTTCGAGCGCATCAAATCACCTTCCAGGCTTTCCACCTTGATCACTTCGGCGCCATAGTCTCCCAAAATCTGGGTGGCCAGTGGGCCCAGCACCACTGAGGTCAAGTCGAGAATGCGCAGACCGGTCAGCGGCCCGTTCGATAAATCCACCGAGGTGCTCATGCTGAACTTTTCTTGGGTTTCAGGCTGTCCCAGGTGCTGTCGGGCCATTGCTGCATGTTGTAGGCCGAAGCACCAGCTGCGCCTTGCAACCACCGACCGCCGTCAATGATCACGGCCTCGCCAGTGATGAAGCCCGCACTGTCAGAAATTAAATAGGTGCACAGATCGGCCAGTTCCTGGTGCTCACCCATTCGGCGTAAGGCCACGCCTTGCTCGATGGGCGCTTCTCCGATGCGCTCTTTGGGCATGAGGCGGGACCATGCCCCCTCAGTGGGGAAGGGGCCAGGTACCACACCCACGGTGCGAATGCCATAGGGTCCCCATTCCACCGCCAAACTGCGGATCATGGCCAGAGCCCCGGCTTTGGCCATGGCCGAAGGCACGGTGAAAGGCATACCAGTCATGGCCGACTGCGTCAGGATTTGCAGCACAGTGCCTTTGTGGCCAGAAGCGATCCAGCGGCGGCCGACATCCATCGTGCAGTAGGCTGAACCTTTGAGCACGATGTCCACTATGGCGTCAAAAGCGCGAGTAGATAAACGTTCAGTTCGGGCCAGGAAGTTGCCCGCTGCATTGTTGAGCAACACATCCAAGGGACCCTTTTGCCAAATTGAATCCATCATGGCTTCAACCGCTTGGGCATCGCGCACATCACAGACATAGGTTTCGATGGTGGCACCCAAGCTGTCCTTGAACTCTTGCGCTGTGGCTTCCAGCACATCCTTGCGGCGCCCGCAGATCACCAACTGAGCCCCCAAGGCCACATAGCGCAGCCCAATACTTTTGCCCAAGCCTGTGCCGCCCCCGGTGATAAGGATGCGTTTGCCTGCCAGTAAATCGGATCTGAACATGGTCGTCATTCCGGTTGCATATTGGCCATTTTGGCGATGCGGGTGAAGCGCTCCAATTCGTCTTGCTGGAATTTCTGCATGCTGTCGCCAAAGAAGGGCATGCTGTCGGCGCCTGAGGCGTGATTGAAATCGGCGCCCTCTTTAGAGTCGCGAATTTTCACCAAGGCTTCGATGAGTTTTTTCTTGATCGCCTCCGGCGTTCCGGCCTTGACGTAGAAAGAAGTCCAAGCGTAATTCACATACTCAGGAAAACCGCTGTCCACGAAGGTCGGGACATTCGGAAAGTCTGGGTGCCGTTTTTCTCCAGACACTGCAATCGCCTTGAGCTTGCCTGACTTGATGAGGGGTGCTGCGCCACCCAAGTCTGCAATCCCCACATCGAGCTGGTCGCCCATCAGGTCAGTGAAAATTTGCGCTCCACCTTTGTAAGTGATGTGGTTGAACTTGATGTTGGCCATGTTCGAAAACCATTCCCCCGCTAAACGGTAACCAGCTGAATAGTTGGCCAGACTCAAAGGTTTGCTGGGATTCTTTTTGGAGTACTCCACCACGTCTTTGAGGCTGTTGATTTTGGAGTTGCCGTTGACCACCCACACATTCATGTTGCGTGACAAACCGGCCAAGGGGGTCAAGTCAGTCATGGGGTTGTAGGGCAGGTTTTTGATACTCACCGGGTTGACCGAAATGGGTGAGTTGCTGGCCAGCAAAATCGTATGGCCGTCTGCGGGCAGGGCCAGCAAAGCTTGCACCGAGATGATGCCGCTCGCACCGGGTTTGTTTTCGACCAATGCGGTCTGGCCAAATTGTTTGGCCAAGCGTTCACCGAAAAAACGGGCAGAAGTGTCCGATCCACTGCCTGCGGTGAAGGGTACGAAAATCCTGAAGGGCTTGGTCGGAAACTCCTTGTCTTGCGCGGAGGCGCCAAAGGACAAAGTCAAGGCCAGGAAAGTGGCCAGAGTGAAAAGGCGGCGTGGTGTCATGCTTGTCTCCTGATGCAGTTGAAGTTCACAAACGGGTCAAGAAAGGCCAGAGCTGATCTGCACCTTGGGCGATGGCCATTTCACCAATGCGGGTTTGCCAATGGGTTTCATTGCCAAACTCGTCACGCCAGGCCCAGAGCCTGCGCGTGAGGTGATGCAAATTGTGTTCGCGGGTAAAACCCATCGCCCCGTGCACTTGGTGGGCTATTTCGGCACCTTTGCCAGCGGCTTCGCCTGCGCGCGATTTGGCCACTGCCACCGCAAAAAAGTCGGGCGTTTCGCTGGAGACTTCGATGGCAGCGTCCGCCGCCGCCGCTGTGGCGGCCGCATGTCCGGCCAAAACCGCCAGCATGTGTTGAACCGCCTGGAATTTGCCGATCGGACGGCCAAACTGCACCCGCTCGTTGGCGTACTGCAGCGAGTACCCCAAGGCACGCTGCAAAGCCCCAGCCATTTGGACTGAGCGCATCAAGGCGCCATCGCATAGCAAACGGTCCTTAGCACCAGCCAGTTCGGCCTTGGCCGTGATCGGTGTGTTGGAAAATTCAAACTGCACACGCGGTTCACCGGCCAGGTTCTTGACCACGGTATGGGTCGCGGTGGCAAGCGCTGAGCGCGCAAGGATCACCACTTGCTCGGAGCCTTGGCGCTTTGCGACCAGAACCAGATGGTCGCAAGACGCTCCCCAAGGCACGCGATGGGCATGGCCACTCAAGTGCGTGCCTGCGTCGTTCAATGTCAAGCTGTCTTGCGCCTGGGAGCCGCCCACCGACAGCACGCCGCAGGGCACAGGCAAATGAGCTGCGGCCAAC
>CANGKR010000067.1 GCA_947454355.1 Comamonadaceae bacterium | reverse complement strand
GCGCGTGAATGCGGTCTGACTTACAGCCAATTCGCCAACGGCCTGAAAAAGGCTGCCATCGAGATCGACCGTAAAGTGCTGGCGGACATCGCCGTGCACGACAAGGCCGCTTTTGCTGGCATCGTGAACCAAGTCAAAGCCAAACTGGCCGCCGCTTGAGATCACGAGCGACAAGGGCTTCGGCCCTTGACTCGCGCAGTAAATCAAAGGGGTTGAGGCTTGCGAAGGCTTCAATCCTTTTTTTATTTCGCACACCCCTTGAGCTTTCAACGGCTCCCAGAAAAAGCACCTTATGAACGAGTTGGACACCCTGGTTGTCAGCGCCCGCGAAAGCTTTGCGCAGGCCCAAACCCCTGCAGACCTTGAAAACGCCAAGGCCTTGTACACCGGCAAGTCCGGTCGCATCACCGAGATGATGAAAGGCATGGCAGCCCTGAGCGTGGATGAGAAGAAAACACGCGGTGCTGCCATCAACGTGGCCAAACAAGCTATTGAAGCAGCACTCACCGAGCGCCGCCAAGCTTTGGCCGACGCCGAGTTGAACAAGCAGTTGCAAGCCGAAGCCTTAGACGTGACATTGCCGGGTCGTTTGCACGGGCAGGGTGGTTTACACCCCGTGTCCTTGACGCTCGAGCGCATTGAGCAGATCTTTGGCTCCATGGGATTTGAGGTGGCGCAAGGCCCTGAAATTGAAACCGACTGGTTCAACTTCACGGCACTCAACACGCCCGAAGACCACCCCGCACGCTCGATGCACGACACGTTTTATGTCGAAGGCGGTCACCTGCTGCGCACCCACACCAGCCCCATGCAAATTCGCCATGCCGTGCAGCACGTCAAGCGCTACCGCCACCAGCTCGACGCGGGTCAGGGCATGCCCGAGATCCGCGTCATCGCCCCAGGTCGTACTTACCGCGTGGACAGCGACGCCACGCACTCACCCATGTTTCACCAATGCGAAGGTTTGTGGATCGGTGAGAACATGAGCTTCAAAGATTTGAAAGTTGTCTTCACCGACTTTTGCCGCACCTTCTTTGAGCGCGATGATTTGGTCTTGCGCTTTCGCCCGAGTTTCTTTCCGTTCACTGAGCCCAGCGCAGAGATTGACATCCAGTTCCAGAGTGGCCCTTTGTCAGGACGCTGGCTTGAAGTCGCGGGCTCCGGCCAGGTACACCCGAACGTTGTGCGCAATATGGGCTTAGACCCCGAACAATTCATTGGCTTTGCCTTTGGCATGGGGCCAGACCGTTTGACCATGCTGCGCTACGGCGTGAATGATTTGCGTTTGTTCTTTGATGGCGATCTTCGCTTCTTGAGTCAGTTCCAGTAAGGCGTCTGCCCTTCAAATTCAAGAGCCATTGACCCCATACCGCACATAGCAAATTACCGAGTAAAGACCATGCAATTTCCTGAATCCTGGTTGCGCGAATTCTGCAACCCGCCACTGACCACCCAGCAACTGGCCGACACCCTGACCATGGCGGGTCTGGAAGTCGAAGAACTCGAGCCCGTGGCTCCGCCCTTTACCCGCATTGTGGTGGGTGAGATCAAAGAAGCCGTGCAGCATCCCAATGCCGACCGCCTTCGAGTGTGCCAGGTCGATGTGGGGCAGGGCAGTTTGCTCAACATCGTGTGCGGCGCTCCCAATGCCCGCGTAGGCATTCGGATCCCTTGCGCTATGGTGGGCGCTGAACTGCCGCCTGGTGAAGACGGTAAACCCTTTGTCATCAAAGTGGGCAAGTTGCGCGGTGTGGAAAGTCAAGGCATGTTGTGCTCGGCCAAAGAACTGCAAATAGCCGACGACCACGGCGGCTTGCTTGAGCTGCCTTTGGATGCGCCACTGGGTCAAGACATCCGCGAATATCTGAACCTCGACGACACGCTCTTTACCCTCAAGCTCACGCCCAACTTGGCGCATTGCCTGAGCGTTTACGGCATTGCACGAGAAGTCTCTGCTTTGACGGGTACACCGCTTTCCACAGTGAATTTTCCTGCAGTGGCCCCTACGGTGTCAGACGTCTTGACCGTCAAGATTGAAGCGCCCGAATTGTGTGGCCGCTTCAGCGGGCGTGTGGTGCGTGCTGTCAACCCTCAAGCCACCACACCCGCTTGGATGGTGGACCGCTTGGCCCGTTGCGGCCAGCGCAGTGTCAGCCCCTTGGTCGACATTTCCAACTATGTGATGTTCGAGTTCGGTCGGCCTTCGCATATTTTTGACCTCGACAAAATTCAGGGTGGCTTGCAAGTACGTTGGGGCCGCAATGGCGAACAACTCAAACTGCTCAACGGCAATACGGTGACCGTGGACGGCCAAGTCGGCGTCATTGCCGATGACCATCAAGTGGAATCGCTGGCGGGCATCATGGGCGGGGATGCCACTGCCGTTTCGGACGATACACGCAATATTTACATCGAAGCGGCTTTCTGGTGGCCTACGGCCATTGCAGGACGCTCGCGTCGCTATAACTTTTCGACCGATGCCGGGCACCGCTTTGAGCGGGGTGTGGACCCTGCGCAAACGGTGGAACACATCGAGCGCATCACTCAATTGGTGATCGACATTTGCGGTACGCCGCAAAGCCAAGTCGGCCCTATGGACGACCAAATCGTCAACGTTCCGGTGCGTCCGCCGGTCACAGTGCGCGTGGCGCGGGCTGTCAAAGTCATTGGCATGGCGCTCACGCAAACCCAATGCGCTGACGCTTTGCGCGGTCTGGGCTTTGCTGTGACCGAAGGCGAAGGCGCCATCACCGTTCAGCCTTCGAGTTGGCGTTTTGATTTGCAGATCGAAGAAGACCTGATTGAAGAAATTGCCCGCATGGTGGGCTTCAATAACCTGCCCACCACCGCACCTCAGGCCCCCATCACCGCCAAAATCCGCACAGAGCAACAACGCAGCCCCTTCGCGCTGCGCCGAAGCTTGGCGGGCTTGGGTTACCAAGAAACGATCAACTACAGTTTTGTCGAAGAAAGCTGGGAAAAAGAACTGGCTGGCATCAGCCAGCCAATACGTTTGCTCAACCCCATTGCCAGCCAAATGAGCGTCATGCGCTCCAGCCTGATCGGCTCGCTGTTGCAAGTGGTCAAGTTCAACAGCGACCGCAAGGCCGATCGCGTACGTGTGTTCGAGCTGGGCCGTGTTTTCTTGCGCGATGACAGCGTTCAAGACACTGACACCACCGTGAAAGGCTTTCACCAACCCATGCGCGTAGCCGGTATGGCCTGGGGCCCAGTGGAGCCAGCAGGGTGGTCCGGCAAGTCTCGATTGGTGGATTTTTACGATGTCAAGGCCGATCTGCAGGCTCTGCTGGCCCCAGTGCAAGCCACCTTTGAAGTCGCCGAGCACCCCGCCTTACATCCTGGCCGTACAGCCCGTGTTTTGATCCAAGGCCAACTTGTTGGCTATGTGGGCGAGTTGCATCCGCGTTGGCGCCAAAGCTGGGACCTGTCCAGCGCGCCCGTCGTGTTTGAACTCGATCTGGACCTTGTGTTGCAACGCCCCGTGCCAGTGGCTCAAGCTGTACCCCGTCACCAAGCGGTGGAGCGAGACTTGGCGGTCATCGTGTCCGAAAAGGTCACACATGCCGAACTTATGGCTGCCGTGTGGTCTGCGCCCAGCCAAGGCTTGCTGCGTGACGCTTTGCTTTTCGACGTTTACCGCCCCCAAGCGGACAAGGCGCCCACAGGCGGCTTGAATGAGGGCGAAAAGAGCATGGCCGTGCGCTTGACCTTGAACAGCGACGAAGCCACACTCACTGAAGCCCAAATCGATTCGGTCATGAGTGCCCAAATCGCGCACCTGACAGACCGTTTGAACGCGCGATTGCGTGCCTGACTTCATTTGAAAGCACACCATGGACTTTTCAGTTGAAAGTTTGGAAACCCCCGCGCTTACCAAAGCGCATTTGGCCGACCTGCTGTTTGAAAAAATAGGCTTGAACAAACGCGAATCCAAAGACATGGTGGATGCATTTTTTGACCTCATCGCTCAAAGCCTGGTCGACGGACAAGACGTCAAAATCTCTGGCTTTGGCAACTTTCAAATTCGTACCAAGTCACCGCGTCCCGGGCGCAACCCCCGAACGGGCGAATTGATCCCGATCAAAGCCCGCAGGGTGGCGACTTTTCATGCCAGCCACAAACTCAAAGCCGTCATTCAAGGCGATCCCGCAGAGGACAACCCGGCCTGATGCCCTTTCTGGGGACAGGTTTGTTGATACATTTGCAGCAATTCGCATAACTTGCTGGACGAAGGCACTCTGCTTGGAGTAAGCTTGAGGGTTTCCACGCAAGTTACTGATTCCAATGGAGAAGTCCCTCCCGCCCATTCCAGCCAAACGCTACTTCACCATCGGTGAAGTAGGCGAGCTGTGCGACGTCAAGCCGCATGTGCTGCGGTACTGGGAGCAGGAATTCACCCAACTGCGCCCCATCAAACGCCGCGGCAACCGCCGTTACTACCAACACCACGAAGTGTTGATGATCCGCCGTATTTCTGACCTGCTGTATTCACAAGGCTTCACCATCAGCGGTGCTCGAAACCAATTGCAGGAAATGTTGCAAGCCCAGCGTAAAGGCGCAGGCTTAGACGAGCGTGCCCTTGCCACCGAAACCGCAGAATTGGCCACCAGTGGCGCTGCCACCTTGGCCGTGAACGTGCCTGATGATCGCCCGTTTGATGACCACGAAGTCAGCGGCGCAGAATGGGGTAGCCTGCGCAGAGAATTGTTTGAAATTCGCGATCTGCTGTCCTTATAAGGACGCAAGCCACGCTATAATTGAAAGCTTGTCGGCGTGTAGCGCAGCCTGGTAGCGCACTTGCATGGGGTGCAAGGGGTCGCGAGTTCGAATCCCGCCACGCCGACCATTTATTTTGAATCAACGGGTTACAGCTCACAAGGCTGTAGCCCGTTTTTCATGGTACTTTGTCCTGCGATGCATTGCCGGTTTATTTGATCGTCTCCCCGAGAGTAAATTCTGACGGCAGCTTCATCAAGAAGCCTGCAACATGCGAGCCACAGTCTCCAGTCGCCGCAAGGGATCGGTTTCACTCATAAGCTGCAGCTTGACCTCGGCACGCAGGGGCATGGCTTCTGCATAGCGGTTGGCCAACCAGCCGCATTGGTCCAGGTGGTAGGGGGTAAAGATGGGAAGTTTGTCGATCACGCCTTGCTGCTGCGCAGACGCAATGACTTTTCCCAGCCGCGCGGCATGGGTTTGCAGTGCGGCTGGCACTTCGACTTCGGGGTCTTGGGGGAGGTAGCTTACGATGCCTTGCCACACGCCATAGGGGCCAGCTTGCACTTCGTGCAACTGAAAGCGCAAACCGCCCTGGCACACGATGCGAAAGAGCGAGGCTTGCACAGGCTCAAACTCTCTAATGTGCGCCATGCACCCCACGCTGTGCAGCTTGGGCACTTGCCCAGGCACTTGCACTTCGCTGCCTTCTTCAATCCAGGCCACACCAAAAGGCTGCTGCTGTTGGTGGCATCGTTTGATCAAATCAAGGTAGCGCACTTCAAATATTTGCAACTGCAACATGCCATCAGGAAATACGCCTTGTGACAGCGGGAAAAGAGGGATGGTGTCGTTCACGAATGAATCCAGGTGGTGTGGCTTTGAATAATTATGAACCTACACTAACTGCAACCCTAACGAACTGAAAGTCTGACCTTGAACATCCATTTCATCCAAGCCACGTTACTGGCCTTGCTGTGCGGGTCGCTCATTGGTCTGGAGCGGCAGTGGCATCGGCGCTTGGTGGATCTCAAGACCAACGCGTTGGTGGCGCTGGGAGCGTGCTTGTTCATTTTGGTGACCGACAACGGCACCGAGTTCCAAGACTATGTGCGGATGGCCGGACAAATCGTGGTGGGCGTGGGCTTCATCGGTGGCGGTTTGTTGTTCCGCGAGGGTGCTCAAACCAAGGGTATCAACACTGCAGCCACCTTGTGGTGCTGCGCTGCGGTGGGTATTTTGTGCGGCATCGACCGCTGGATGGAGGCACTGATTGCCACCTTGACCATTGTCAGCGCGAACACCATCTTGCGCCAGGTCGCGCAGTACCTGAACCTCAAAATGGGCGCCAACGACAGTTTGACAGAAACGGTGCAACTTGCACTTACTTGTATGCCAGCGGACTTGGCACAGCTCCAAAACCACGTGCTGGCTTTTTGCGAAGCCCACCATTTGGAGGTCAAATCCTCCAAGTGGGAAATTACCCAAGGTACGGCGCACTTGATCTACAACGTGCTGTTTGAGCACGCTCAGTACAGCCATGAAGGCCAAAGTCTCTTGCAGCAGTGGCAACCCTCAGGGGCGCTGAGTGTGTCCTGGTCTGCGGTTTAAGCCGTTGTATTGGCGCGTAACTTCATGAGGCGCAAGGGGCGGTAAATCAACACGGTTTCGCCAGCTGCATTCTTCACAGTGTTTTGGGTGCGTACCAAACCCCGATCGCCTTTAGAGGTCAGTTTCGATTCAATGACTTCGCAGTGGACATAAATGGTGTCACCCACTTGGGTGGGGGCTTTGACGTCGACTTCGACATTCAAAAAAGCCAAACCTGTGCCGTCAATGGACGGCAAGATCAGACCTTCAGACATCGCAAAAATCATGGCCAATGGCACTGGCCGGCCTTGGATGGCCGCACCGGGCCGGCGGTCTTGATTGGTAAACAAGTCTTCGTGAAACCAAGCAAAGTTCACAAAGGTGGCCAGGTCCGATTCAAGGAGGGTTCTGCCCGCGCTGGTCCATTGCGTACCCACGATGCAATCTTCAAAATACAAAGCACAACTGAGGCGACCGATATGTTTCATGCTGTTTTGGGGTTCCTGGTTCAGTAAGAGCGGGGCAAGCCCAAGACTTTTTCAGCAATGAAACACATGATCAATTGACTGCTGATCGGTGCTATACGCAGCAGCATGGACTCGCGGAAATACCGCTCAACATGGTATTCCTTAGCGTAGCCAAACCCGCCGTGCGTGAGCACCGCAGTTTCACAAGCGTGGAATCCCGCTTCGCCAGCGAGGTATTTCGCGGCATTGGATTCGGCGCCGCAGGGCAGGCCTTGGTCGTAGCGCCAGGCAGCGTTCATGACCATCAAATTGGCAGCTTCCAGCTCCATCCAGCTTTTGGCCAAGGGGTGCTGTATGCCTTGGTTCATGCCAATGGGGCGGTTGAACACAATGCGCTCACCGGCATATTTGGCGGCCCGTTGCAATGCTACGCGGCCTAGGCCAATTGCTCCAGCAGCTGCCAAGGCGCGTTCGGGGTTCATGCTGTGCAAAATCGAGCGAAAGCCATCGCCTTCCTTACCAATCAAATCGCAGGCAGGCACAGGCAAGTTGTCGATGAAAAGTTCATTGGAATCCACCGCCTTGCGCCCGAGTTTTTCAATTTCCACCACATCCACATAACGGCGGTCAAGGTCGGTGTAAAAAAGGCTCAGACCATCCGTGGGGTTGTCGCATTCTTCCAGTGGTGTGGTGCGGGCCAGCAGCAGCATTTTTTCGGTCACTTGGGCGGTGCTGATCCAGACTTTGCGCCCGTTGACGATGTAGCGGTCGCCTTCTTTTTTGGCAAAGGTTTTCAGCTGCGTGGTGTTCAGTCCGGTATTGGGTTCTGTGACCGCAAAGCAGGCTTTTTCTTTGCCCGCAATCAAGGGCGGCAAGATGCGCTGCTTTTGTTCTTCGGTGCCATAAACTACCACGGGGTTCAGGCCAAAGATGTTCATGTGGATGGCCGATACACCGCTCATGCCTGCACCGGATTCGCTGATGGCCTGCACCATCACGGCCGCATCCAGAATGCCTAAGCCCGCTCCGCCATAGGCCTCGGGCATGCAGATGCCCAGGTAACCCGCATCTGCAATGGCTTTGTGAAAATCCAAAGGAAAGCCACCGTTACGGTCACGGTCCAGCCAATAGGCCTCGTCAAAGGGCTTGCAGACCTCGAAAATCCCGTTGCGAATGGCCTCTTGTTCAGGCGTCAAGTTGAATTCCATGGGTTTTCCTTTAATCCAGTTTCAGGCCGAAATCGTCGACCGTTTTTTTGAAGCGTTCCAGCTCATCAGCAAAGAAGCTGGCGTACTGTTCGGGCGTGCTGGCGATCGAGTAAGCCCCTTGAGCTGAAAGCGTGGCTTTGAGTTCAGGAGAGTTCATGGCCTTGCTGATTTCAGCGGCCATACGCTGCACAATTGCGGGCGGCGTTCTGGCGGGTGCCATCACGCCTTGCCATGCCGCGGCATCAATGGGCTTGGAGCCGCCTTCGACCAGGGTTTGCACATCGGGTAACACGGGGGAGCGCTGGGCCGAAGTCACAAACAAGGGCTTGAGTTTGCCGCTCTTGATCAAGCTCAAGGGCGAGTTGACCGAGTCCAGCTGAAACTGTGTGGATCCGCCGAGCAAGCCCTGAATGGCTTCGCTGCTGCCTTTGTAGGGGGCATGCACGGCGTTCAAACCATTGGCTTTCAAAATGATGGCGGCCGCCACATGCGCCAAGTTGCCAATGCCGGGGCTGCCGTAGTTGAACTTTCCCGGGTTGGCCCGCAGATGCGCCGCCCACTCGCGAAAGTTATTGGCCGGAAACGAACTTTCGACAATGCACACCAGTGGCAATGCGGCCGTGCCATTGACAGGCACCAAGTCCTTGAGCGGGTCCACGATGTTTTTGGAATACAGCGCGGGACTCAAGGCCAGAGAAGAGCTGTTGTACAAAAACATACTGCCATCAGGCGCAGCCCGTGCGACTGCGCTGGCGGCGATGTTGCCGTTGGCGCCAGGGCGGTTTTCGACGATCACTTGGTGTTTAAGTTGGTCCGACAAGCGCAGCGCCAGTGCTCGTGACACCAAATCGTTGGGCCCACCTGCTGCAAAACCCAGCATCAACACAATGGGTTTGCCTGGCCATTCGCTTTGCGACCACGCGGGTAAAGCCATAGCACTTGCGGCCATGGCCAGTGCTTGACGACGTTGTATGTGTTTCATGGGTGTCTCCTAGTGGGTGGATTGAATAGCGCTGCCGATGGCTATCATCTGGGCGATGGTGGCATCGTCGATGCCGATTTCCTGCAGCACCTCGCGGCTGTGCTGACCCAAGCGGGGCGGAAAGCGCGCAGTGGTGCTGTCGGCTTCAAACCTCAGCGGCGCAGCAGGTGTGACCAAGGTGCCCATGTGCGGGTCTTGCATTTCCTGAAAGAAGCCAGAGGCCGCCAGTTGGGGGTCTTGCTCTAAGTCGCTTAAGCGGTTGTAGGGCGCGTTGGGTATATCCAAGGCGCTGCACGTCTCTAGCCAATAGGCTGTGCTGTGCGCACCCACATGTGTAGCCAATGCGGCATACAGTGCATCGATGTTTTTCGTGCGTGCGGCAAGGCCTTGAAATCGTGGATCGCTCAAAAACTCGGGTTGACCTACAGCATTGAAAAATTGCTGCCAGTGTGCGTCGGTGTAAGGGATGATGCAGACATAGCCATCTTGTGTTCGGTAAGGCCGTCTCCAAGGCGTGAGCATGCGTGGATAGCCCGGCTCGCTCAAGGGCGGGCGAAAGTGCTGGCCGTAAAAATGCTCGACCAAGGTGAAATGCGTCATGGTCTCGAACATGGGTACTTCCACAAAACTGCCATGGCCGTCGCGGGCGCGGGCGACCACGGCCATCAGCACGGCCTGGGTGGCAAAGACCCCGCAGACTTTGTCTGCCACCACGGTGGGCAGATAGGCGGGCTCTTGGCCTTTCAGCTCTGACAATGAGGCCAAGCCGCTCATGCCTTGGATGATGTCGTCATAGGCCGGGCGACCTTCGTAAGGGCCGCCGTTGGCAAAACCGTGAATGCCCACCACGATCAAGCGCGGGTTGCGCTCGCGCATGACCTCTGGCGCCAGGCCCAAAGACTTCAATTTTTGGGGTCGCATGCTGTAGAGCAGCACGTCGGCTGTGTCGATCAACTTGAGCAATGCTTCGCGGGCGTCGGCTTGCTTCAAATCCAGCACGATGCTTCGTTTGTTGCGGTTGGCGCCCATGAAGGTCGCGGCCATACCTTGCTCTGTGGTGGGGCCAGTGCGGCGCGTGGAGTCGCCTTCGGGGGCTTCGACTTTGATGACATCTGCGCCGTAGTCGGCGAGCATTTGCGCGGCAAAGGGGCCGAGCATGACTGTGGTCAGCTCCAGGATGCGCAGGCCTTGAAGTGGTGGTTGCATGGGTTCACTGCAGTTGAGCGTAAGTGGGCGTCAGCAGCTGGCGTGTGCCAGATGCTGGAAGGAAAAATTTGAAAGCCTCTTCCAGCAAGGCGCGGAAGTCGTGGTGCTTTTCGCGGATCAACTGGCTGGAGCCACCAATGCCAATGGCCAGTGGCGTTTGCGGGTCTTGTCGGGGTAGCGCCATGGCCACCACGCCTTCCCCTGGACTGACTTGGTCCACAGACACCGAGACACCCGTATTGCGAATGGTCTGCACTTCTCTGCGGATGGTTTCGGCTTGCAAAGTTACCCCTTTGGCTTGATGAGCGTTGTACAGCTGAACAATGTCATGAATGCGGTCTTCGTCCATTTGCGACATGAACAATCGACCAACGCCCGAAGTGGGGTAGGGTCGCACCGCGCCCGGGGTGACGTGCAAACGCATGGAGCTGGTGGCGGGCACCACCCGGATGTAGCGCACCTGTGTGGGTTCGGGTACAGCCAGCACAATGGTCTGGCTGCATTGGGCGCCAATCCACTCCATCATTTGCAATATTGACACATCGGGCGTAGTTGCAGAGGCGACCCATGAGCCCAGCATCGCCACACGCAGTGTGGGCCGGTATTGCTTGTTCTGTTGCGAGAGATAGCCTGCTTCCACCATGCTTTGCAAGAGCATGGAGGCGCTGGACAAGGGGTACCCCAAGTGGCGTGCGATGTCACTCAAACTGGCATCGCGTTGGATGTCTTCAAAGTATTCGAGCACTTCAAAAACCCGGATGGCGGATTTGACTTTCAGCACTTTGGAGCTTGATTTCATGGTCTTCAATCTAAATGAGAAATTCCTATCTGTGAATATACTTTTCGCATATGTGAAACTTAGCAGCAACTTTCGTGACTCTGGGCCGCCATCCCCCTGGCGTCTGTGGTGAAGTGAAAGGCTGAACTTGCGGAACAGACATTAGGGTAATTACTCAATGTGAAAGTTATTAAAGGTAACTAATATCAAAGAACTTTCACAAGGAGCTTTGTATGTCGAGACACTTTCACATTGCCAAAATAGGGCTGCCTGCAGCCGTAACTGCCTCTTTGGCTCTGCTGGCCGGATGCGGTGGAGACAACTACCCGCAACTGTCCGAAGCGGTGCCGGCCACTTTCTCGGGCGACTGCGCCACATTGGCCAAGTCCATCTCGGGACTCAATGGCACCGTCATCACGGCCTCCAGCACGGTGGCTGCGGGTTTGTTATCGAACATCATGACTCCCGAGCATTGCCTGGTCACGGGCAAGATGAACGAGCGGGTCAGTTCTGTGGATGGTCAGACCTATTACATCGGCTTTCAGGTTCGTTTGCCCAAAAGCTGGAACGGCCGCTTTTTCTACCAGGCCAATGGCGGCACCGACGGCGCTGTCTCAACGGCAGCAGGCGCATTGGGTGGCGGCCCGATCACATCGGCCTTGGCCAAAGGCTTTGCGGTCTTGAGCTCGGATGCAGGTCACCAATCGCAAGCTACGCCTTTCTTTGGTCTGGACCCGCAAGCCCGTATCGACTACGGTTACAACGCTGTGGGCCAATTGACGCCCATGGCCAAAGACTTGATCAAATCTGTGTATGGCAAAGCGCCTGACCGTTCTTACCTGGGCGGATGCTCCAACGGTGGCCGCCATGCCTTGGTGGCCGCAACCCGCTATGGCGATTTGTACGACGGTATTGTGGGCGGCGCACCCGGCTACAACCTGCCCAAGGCAGCGGTGGCGCAGTTGTGGGGCGTTCAGCAGTACGCGACCGTGTCGACCGCCGTCAAGACCACTGACATGACGGCTTCGGGTACGGTGGTGACCTTGCCCACACCTTTGCCAGATGTGTCCACAGCCTTCACTGCGGCTGAACGGTCCATGATCGCCTCCAAAATCGTGGACAAATGCGATGCCCTTGACGGCGCCACCGACAACTGGGTGGGCAATGTGGCAGCTTGCCAAAAAACATTCAATGTGGCCACGGACATTCCCAGTTGCACAGGCGCACGTGACGGCACTTGCTTGACCACCGCGCAAAAAACAGTGCTCGCCAATGTGCACAGTGGTGCGAAAAATACCGCAGGTGCTGCGTTGTACAACAGCTTCCCGTATGACACGGGGATTTCTTCATCGGGTTGGGCCAGCTGGAAATTCTCAAGCTCCACAGGTGTTGGCCGCGACCCAGGTGCAACGGCCTTCATTTTCACCAGCCCACCCAAAACCGATACGGCTAACTTCTTGGGCTTGCCCTACGCCATGGGCTTCAATTTTGATGTTGACGCACCCAAAATCTTTGCCACATCCGGCGTGTACACCGAGTCCGCGATGTCGTTCATGACGCCGCAGGACCCCAGCAATCTGGCCAAAATGATGAACCGTGGCGCCAAATTGATGGTTTATCACGGCACGTCAGACCCGGTGTTCTCTTTCAATGACACGGTGTCTTGGTGGGACAGCTTGAAGAATGTGTTCGGCGGCAACACCGACCGTTTCGTCAAACTCTACCCCGTGCCTGCCATGTCGCATTGCTCGGGCGGCCCCGCGACCGACCAATTTGACATGATCGACCCCTTGGTCAATTGGGTGGAAAAAGGTGTTGCACCAACGGCTGTGATCGCCAAAGCCCGTGGCGCAGGCACCAGCACCATTGCGGCTTTGATCAATGCCGAAGTGCCTGCATCCTGGGCCGCTGACCGAACACGTCCTCTGTGCCCATACCCGACAGTTGCCACCTACAACGGCTCGGGAGACGTCAACAAAGCAGAAAACTTCAGTTGCAAGTGATCCGCTTGGTCCCATAAAAAAAGAGGCCTCGGCCTCTTTTTTTATGTCTTGCGGTGTTGTGCGATTTTGCGAAGCAACTCGAGCAGGATCTGTTTTTCTGCCGGTGTCACATGCTTCCAGATGTTGTCTTCCATGGACACGCTCACGGCTTTCAATTTCTGCGCCATGGTCATGCCTGTTTTGCTCAAGCGCACCAATTGCATACGGCGATCTTGTTCACTTTGAATTCGGGTGAGCAATTCTCGTTTTTCAAGACGGTCGAGGATCAATGTCAGGTTGGGCGCAGCAATGTTCAGGACGGTGCTCAAACGCTTGGGCGTCAATTCTTGATTTGCCTGCAACAAGATCAGGATGGTGAATTCCAGCTTGTTGAGCTTGAAGGACTCCTGAATATGGTTCTTGAAGGTATGGTCCGTGGGGATGCTGGCTTGCGCCAAGTGATAACCCAAGAGATTCACCAAGCTGCCGTGTTCCATGTGACCGGGCAAAACGGGTTCGGTAGCAGATTTGGTGGGCATGGGTGACAGGGGGCGGGGTGGGTGCTTTAAATTTGATTATCGCCCATGCTCAGCTGGCCGATAATCTCAAAGATGACTTGCG
>CANGKR010000066.1 GCA_947454355.1 Comamonadaceae bacterium | reverse complement strand
GTCGGACATCTGGGCGCATTTGATCTCGCCTGGATTCCAGACCACCTGGTTCAGCCAGGTCGCGCTTTGTTCGATTTGCAGGCGATAAGCACCGTCTTGTAACAGCAAGGGCCGAGGCGAGGCGGCATAAACGCGATCAAACTCGGCATCAAACTGCAACTCAGCCGCAGCTTGGGCGTGGGTGTCGGTCAGGCTATCCCATTCGGCCTGGCCTTGCAGTCCCATCAAACGGGTTTGGGCGATGTTGTCTACGGCCAGGTAGGTGTGCAAAGCGCCGGTCATATCCAGGGCTTGCGAGTCTCGGTTGATGACTTTGAGCGTCAGTGTCAGGCTGCGGGGCTGTAAGTCCAGGCGCAACTGCGCTTCAAAGGCTTGGGGCCAGAAGGCCCGTGTGGCGGCGCTGTCTGTCAGCGCAAGGGTCAAGACATGGCCATCGGCACTGGCTTCAGAGGATTGAACTTGCCAGGGCAGATTGCGAGCAAAGCCGTGTTTAGGCAAAGGGCCACGCTGATTGAATTGGGGGAAACATACCGGCACGCCCCCGCGAATGGCCGCGTGGCCATCCATCGCGCTGTTGGGGCTGAGGTACAAACGCTCACGGCCTTGCGCCACCCACGACAGTACATGCGCACCATGCAAAGCCACCAACAGTTCATCGCCGCACGGCAAGACCAACCTGTGAACAGGCAGGCCTTTAAAGAATTCAGCCATTGAGTTCGTCTGCGCGTTGCTGCGCCAGCGCAAAGTCGAGGTCGCCGGAATACACCGCACGACCACAGATCACGCCCTCCACACCTTCGTCTTGCACGGCGCACAACTGCTCGATGTCGAGCATGCTGGACAAGCCGCCAGAGGCGATCACAGGAATGGTCAAGGCTTGCGCGAGTTTGACGGTAGCGTCCACGTTGATGCCGCTGAGCATGCCGTCGCGGCCGATGTCGGTGTAAATGATGGACTCGACGCCCCAGTCTTCGAATTTTTTGGCCAGGTCCACCACTTCGTGGCCGGTGAGTTTGCTCCAGCCGTCGGTGGCCACTTTGCCGTCCTTGGCATCCAAGCCCACGATGATGTGGCCGCCAAAGGCGGTGCAGGCATCACGCAAGAAGCCCGGGTTCTTCACGGCTGCAGTGCCAATGATCACGTAGCGCATACCGCTGTCGATGTATTTTTCGATGGTGTCCAGATCGCGAATGCCACCGCCCAACTGCACCGGAATTTCTTCGCCTACCTCTTTGAGGATGGATTTGATGGCGGCAAAGTTTTGCGGCTTGCCGGCAAAGGCACCATTGAGGTCCACCAAGTGCAAACGACGTGCGCCTTTTTCCAGCCAAGTGCGTGCCATGGCGGCGGGGTCTTCGCCAAAGGTCGTGGCTTGGTCCATGTCGCCCTGCTTGAGGCGAACACAATGGCCGTCTTTGAGGTCAATGGCGGGAATCAGAATCATGGCAAGGTCTATGCTGTGAAAAGAGGCGGCAGCAATTTAAAAGTTCAAGGCTGCCAGTGGAGGAAATTGCGGTACAGGGCCAAGCCTTGGGCCGCGCTTTTTTCTGGATGGAACTGTGTTGCAAAGATGTTATCGCGTGCCAGCGCAGATGCAAAGCGCCCGCCGTAATCGGTTTGCGCTGCGGCATGCTGCATCAGCTGAACCTTGGCATAAAAACTGTGTACAAAATAGTACCAACTGCCGTCGTCCACCCCTTGCCACAGGGGGTGAGCGGGTTGGGCTTGCCATACCTGGTTCCAGCCCATTTGCGGCACTTTAAAGCGGGTACCGTCAGGCTGCAAACGGCCAGTCAGCTCGAATTTGACGACCTCGCCTGGGATCAATCCCAGGCCGGGCGTATCGCCCTCGGCGCTGTGGTCGAGCAACATTTGCATGCCCACGCAGACGCCAAACAAAGGCTTGCTGGCCGCGGCTTCGAGCACGGCATCCCACAGACCCGACTCGCGCAATTGCCGCATGCAGTCGGGCATGGCGCCCTGACCTGGCAAGACCACGCGGTGTGCATCACGCACCACTTGAGGGTCTGAAGTCACCGTCACTTCGGCGTGGTCGACAGTCGACGCGGCGTGGATCACCGCCTGCGCCACCGAGCGCAGATTGCCCATGCCGTAATCGACAACAGCAACGCGGTTAGGCATCATCTTTACAAACTGCCTTTGGTCGAAGGTATGACACCCGCCGAGCGCGGATCGAGCTCCAGCGCGGCGCGCAGCGTGCGGCCAAAGGCCTTGAAAATGGTTTCGCACTGGTGATGCGCATTGACACCTTTGAGGTTGTCAATATGCAAAGTCACCAAGGCATGGTTCACAAAGCCTTGGAAAAACTCATAGACCAGTTGCGTGTCCAAGGTCCCCAGCATGCCGGAGGTGAAGTGCACATCCATCTGCAAGCCAGGGCGACCCGAAAAATCCACCACCACGCGGCTCAGGGCTTCGTCGAGCGGCACATAGGCATGGCCATAGCGGCGGATGCCTTTTTTATCACCCACGGCTTGGGCCACGGCTTGGCCCAAGGTGATGCCAATGTCTTCGACGGTATGGTGACCGTCGATGTGCAAGTCACCTTCGCAGGCGATGTCCAGATCGATCAAACCATGGCGTGCGATCTGGTCCAGCATGTGATCCAAAAAACCAATGCCAGTGGCGAGTTTCGATTGACCCGTGCCGTCAAGGTTGACCGCCACACGGATGCGGGTCTCGGCAGTTTGGCGAGAGACTTCAGCGGTTCGGGTCATAGTGCGTCCTTGAGTGCCAGCATGAGTTGATTGTTTTCAGAATCCGTCCCCACGGTCAAGCGCAGGCAGTTGGCCAGCAAGGGGTGCAGTTTGGAGACATTCTTCACCAAAATGCCGCGCGCCTTCAGGGCATCAAAGGTGCGCGCCGCGTCGGGCACACGCACCAAAATCATATTGGCCTGACTGGGAAAGGGCTGCACACCCGGCAGCGCAGCCAGTGCCAATTGCAACAAATCGCGCTGGTGGCGGATTTCCTGGGCTTGTTCGGCAAACACCTTCGCATGGGACAACGCAAACAAACCGCACTCGTAATTGAGTACGCTGATGTTGTAAGGCGGTCGCACTTTGTCGATTTCGGCAATCAAAGCTTTGGGGCCCATCATGTAGCCCAAGCGCACCCCAGCCAATCCGAACTTGCTCATGGTGCGCATCAGCAGCACATGCGGGTGACGGGTCATGCGGTCGCTGTAGCTGCGGCTGGCAAAGGGTTGATAGGCCTCGTCCATGACCACCAAACCGCCTTGAGCGCCTTGCGCCACAACGATGTTTTCAATGGCCTCATCGTTCCACAAATTGCCCGTGGGGTTGTTGGGGTAAGCCAGGTACACGATGGCCGGGCGGTGCTCGGCAATGGCGGCCAGCATGGCGGGCTCATCGAGTTCGAAGTCGGCCCGCAAAGGCACGCCATGAAAGGCCAGGCCCTGCAACTGGGCGCTCATGGCGTACATGACGAAACCCGGCAGCGGCGCCAACACCGAGGCGCCAGGCACATCGCAGGCCAGAGCCAGCAGGGAAATCAACTCATCAGAGCCATTGCCCAGCATGATGTCGTAGCCCTCAGGCAAACCCGTATGGGCAGCCAGCGCGCCGCGCAGGTCATTGACCCGATCGTCGGGGTAGCGGTTCAGCGCCAAAGCGCCCAAGCGATCACCCAGTGCCTTTTGTAAATCAGGCGGCAAACGGAAAGGATTTTCCATGGCGTCCAGTTTGACCATGCCTGCCGAGTCCTGGATGGCGTAGGCGTGCATGGACTGCACGTCTTGCCGGATTCTTTGCAGGAGTTGCGGACTGACGTTGCTCATTTTGTGTCTCTCATCGGGGGCACAGGGTTCAAACGCAATTCGGCGGCTCGGGCGTGCGCTTGCAGGCCTTCGCCATAAGCCAGCTCGGCAGCAATTCGCCCCAATGTCTGGGCACCGGCCTCGCTCACTTCGATCAAGCTGCTGCGTTTCTGGAAGTCGTACACACCCAGTGGCGACGAGAAACGTGCCGTGCCGCTGGTGGGCAAAACGTGGTTGGGGCCAGCGCAGTAGTCGCCCAGCGACTCGCTGGTAAACGCACCCATAAAGATAGCCCCTGCGTGGCGCAGCAACGGCTCCCAGCGGTGCGGCTCGCTGCTCGACACCTCCAGGTGCTCCGGCGCGATGCGGTTGCTGATGGCGCAGGCTTCTTCCATGTTGCGGGTCAGGATCAAAGCGCCCCGGTCGTTCAGGCTCTTGGCGATGATCTCGCGACGCGGCATCTCGGGCAGCAGGCGGTCAATGGCAGCTTGCACCTCAGCGATGTAGCCCGCATCGGGGCAGAGCAAAATGCTTTGCGCCAGCTCGTCATGCTCGGCCTGGCTGAACAAATCCATCGCCACCCATTCGGCGGGCGTGGTGCCGTCGGCCAAGACCAAAATTTCAGAGGGGCCCGCGATCATGTCGATGCCCACGGTGCCGAACACGCGCTTTTTGGCGCTGGCCACATAGGCGTTGCCCGGGCCGGTGATCTTGTCCACCTTGGGGATGGTGGCGGTGCCATAAGCCAATGCGGCCACGGCCTGCGCACCACCCACCGTGAAGGCCCGGCTCACGCCGGCCACACAGGCAGCGGCCAGCACCAGCGGGTTGCGCACGCCCTGCGGCGTGGGCACCACCATGATGATCTCTTGCACCCCGGCCACATGCGCGGGGATGGCGTTCATCAACACCGACGAGGGGTAAGCGGCTTTACCGCCGGGCACGTAAATGCCCACGCGGTCGAGTGGCGTAACTTTTTGGCCCAGCAAGGTGCCGTCTTCGTCGCGGTAGCTCCAGCTCTCGCCGGACGCTTTCTTTTGCGCCTCGTGGTATTGACGCACACGGGCAGCAGCCGCTTGCAGGGCTTCGCGCTGCACGGCGGGCAAGCTGTCCAAAGCGGCTTGCAACTCGGCTTGGGTGATCTCCAGCGCTTTCACGTCGGCGGCTTGCAGGCCGTCAAAGCGCTGGGTGTACTCGAGCACCGCCGCGTCGCCACGATGTTGCACATCGGCCAGGATGTCGGCCACGCGCTGCTCGATGGCGGCGTCGGTGTCGGCAGACCAATGCAAACGAGCGTGGAAGGCGGCTTCGAACCCCGCATCCGCGGTGCTCAGTTGCAATGGCTTGGCGCGCAGTGTCATGCCCCGTCCTTTTTCACGGCACCTGCAAAGGCATCGATGATGGCGCGAATGTCGTTTTGCTTGAGCTTGAGCGCAGCTTGATTGACCACCAAACGCGAGCTGATGTCCATGATGCGTTCCACCTCAATCAGGTGATTGGCTTTGAGCGTGCTGCCAGTCGACACCAAATCGACAATTGCATCGGCCAAGCCGGTCAATGGGGCCAACTCCATGCTACCGTAGAGTTTGATCAAATCAACGTGCACACCTTTTTGGGCGAAAAATTCGCGTGCGATCGCTGTGTATTTTGTCGCCACCTTCAAGCGTGAGCCCGAGCGCACAGCGCTGGTGTAGTCAAAGTCGGCACGCACAGCCACACTCATGCGGCATTTGGCAATGTTCAAATCCAGCGGCTGGTACAGGCCCATGCCGCCATGTTCGATCAAAGTATCCTTGCCGGTCACCCCCAAATCCGCACCACCGTACTCAACATAGGTGGGCACGTCGGTCGCACGCACGAGGACCACACGCACACCAGGCTGGTTAGTGGGCAAGATCAACTTGCGCGATGTCTCGGGGTCTTCGAGAACTTGGATACCTGCCGCTTGCAGCAAGGGCAGGGTTTCGTCAAAGATCCGTCCTTTGGACAATGCCAGCGTGATCACATCAATTCTCCAGCGTCATTTGACGCGTTCAATGTCCGCACCAATGCTGCGTAATTTATCTTCCATGCGATCGTACCCCCGGTCCAGGTGGTAAATGCGCTCAACAGTGGTTTCGCCTTCGGCTACCAGACCAGCGATCACCAAAGAAGCCGAGGCCCGCAAATCGGTCGCCATCACTGTGGCACCTGACAGTTGCTCCACGCCATCGATGACCGAAACTTTGCCGTCGATCTGGATGTGGGCACCCAAACGCACCAATTCGTTGACATGCATGAAGCGGTTTTCAAAAATCGTTTCGGTCACCTTGCTCGGCCCTTTGGCAATGCAATTGAGCGCCATGAACTGAGCCTGCATGTCGGTGGGAAAGCCCGGATATTCGGTGGTGCGGAAACTTTGCGCTTTCAGGCGACCCTGCGAGCGCACCCGCAGAAAGCCGCTACCCGCTTCGACAGTGACACCTGCATCGCGCAGCTTGTCGATCACGGCATCAAGGTGGTCGCCACGTGCATGCCGCAGCACCACATCGCCACCGCAAGCGGCGACGGCACATAAAAAGGTGCCCGCTTCAATGCGATCGGCCACCACCTGGTGGGTACAGCCGTGCAGGCTTTCAACGCCTTGGATGCGTATCTTGCTGGTGCCATGGCCTTCGATCTTGGCGCCCATCCGGATCAGCATTTCGGCCAAGTCCGGAATCTCGGGCTCTTGCGCGGCGTTTTCCAGGACGGTCTCGCCTTCGGCCAAAGCAGCGGCCATCATGAAGTTTTCGGTGCCGGTCACGGTCACCATATCGGTGGTGATGTGCGCGCCTTGCAAGCGCTTGAGACCTGGAGCCAACTCGGCCAACATGTAACCATGCTCCACACGGATGTGCGCGCCCATGGCTTGCAATCCCTTGATGTGTTGGTCCACGGGCCGCGAGCCGATGGCGCAGCCACCGGGCAAAGAAACTTTGGCGCGGCCGAAACGCGACAGCAGCGGGCCCAAAGCCAGGACCGAGGCGCGCATGGTTTTGACCAACTCGTAGGGGGCCTCAGGCAAGCTCAACTTGCCGGCATTGACCACCACTGTGCCCTGTTCATCGTGGGTGCAACTGACACCCATGTTTCGAATGAGTTTGAGCATTGTGGAGACATCTTGCAAACGCGGCACGTTGTGCAAGGTCACGGTGTCAGCGGTAAGCAAAGCGGCGCACAACTCGGGCAAGGTGGCATTCTTGGCCCCAGAGATGGTCAACTCGCCTTGCAGAGGGCGGCCCCCACGGATTTTCAGTTTGTCCATTTTGAAATTGGTTGTGCCAACACCCGAATCAGTGTTGCAAAGCTGCCCACTCGGTGGGCGTATAGGTTTTCATGGACAAGGCATGCACTTCGTCGGTGTGCATTTTGCTGCCCAAGGTGGCATAAACGCGTTGATGCCGAGCGATGGCACGCAGCCCCTCGAACTGAGACGAGACCACTACGGCTTGCCAATGGCGCCCGTCGCCATCCACCGAGAGGTGTTCGCAAACGAGGCCGGCTGCGATCAGCGCTTGAATTTGTTCAGCAGTCATAGGTTCAGCTACGGATTTTGTAGCCCGATTGAAGCAGTTTCACAGTCACCGCACTGACGACCAACAGGGCCGTGGAGACCACGGCCAGACTCACCCAAGGCGATACATCGCTCTGGCCAAAAAAGCCATAGCGGAAGCCGTCGATCATGTAAAAGAAAGGATTCAAGTGGCTCAGTTGCTGCCAAAAATTGGGCAAGGAATGGATGGAATAGAACACGCCCGACAAGAAGGTCATGGGCATGATCACGAAATTTTGAAAGGCGGCCAATTGGTCGAACTTCTCGGCCCACAAGCCCGCCACCACACCCAAAGCACCCAACAAGGCGGCGCACAGCACAGCAAAGACCACGATCCAGACCGGAGCCGTGTATGCCAAGGGCGTGAACCAGCCCGTGACCAGAAATACACCGCACCCCACAGCCAGTCCCCTTGTCATGGACGAGGCCACATAAGCGAAGAACCAACTCCAGTGCGACAAGGGGGTGAGCAACACGAAGACCAAATTGCCCATGATCTTGCTTTGGATCAGGCTTGACGAGCTGTTGGCAAAGGCGTTTTGCAACACGCTCATCATCACCAAGCCCGGCACTAAAAAGGCGGTGTAGCTCACGCCGTCATAAACGGTGACATGGCTTTCCAGCACATGTCCAAAGATGAGCATGTACAGCACCGCCGTCAACACGGGCGCGGCGATGGTTTGGAAGCTGACCTTCCAAAAGCGCAGGACTTCTTTGTAAAACAGGGTTTGCCATCCGGTCATGACGAAGCTCCAGACATCAATTGCAGGAACACGTCTTCCAGATCAGCTTTGCGAATCTCGACATCTTCAGCCGTCAAACCGGCTTGCCGCACAGCGACCAGGTACTGTTCGATCTCGATCGCGTTCTGGGCAGGAAACTGCACAATGCGGCCAGTGATGCGGGCCTGACGCGCCAGATTGGCAGGCAATTCGCCATCGACCTTGAAGCGCAGCACATTGCTCGAAGCGGTCTTGAGCAACTCGGAAGTCGTCTCGAGTGCCACCACGCGGCCTTGCTTGAGCATGGCCAGACGGCCGCACAGGGCCTCAGCCTCTTCAAGGTAATGCGTGGTGAGTAACACGGTGTGGCCTTGCTTATTCAATTTGGCGATGAATTGCCAAAGGGTTTGTCGCAGTTCTACGTCTACACCGGCAGTGGGTTCGTCCAGCACGATCACACGAGGCTTGTGCACTAAGGCTTGCGCCACCAGCACCCTGCGCTTCATGCCGCCCGAGAGTTGGCGCATGTTGGCATTGGCTTTGTCAGCCAAGCCCAAACTGCTGAGCAGTTCATCGATCCAATCGTCGTTGTGTTTGACACCGAAATAGCCCGATTGAATTTTCAAGGCTTCGCGGACAGAGAAAAAGGGATCGAACACCAATTCTTGCGGCACCACACCCAAGAGTCTGCGCGCCTGCGCATAGTCCGTTTGCACATCGTGTCCATGAACCTGCACATGACCGCTGCTGGCTTTGGAAAGACCCGCCAAAATACTGATCAGGGTGGTTTTGCCGGCACCGTTGGGGCCGAGTAAACCAAAGAACTCGCCCTCTTCAATGTCAAAGCTGACGCCGTCAAGCGCCTTCAATGAAGCCCCACCCTGCGACTTGGCAGGGTAGATTTTGGAGACGGATTGGAAAGATAAGGCGGCCATGGGAAAACCGCTATTTTACGTGCTGGGCGGCACGGAACCGGAAATCCGGTAAATCAATGTACGCTGTCTGTACTTTGGACCAATTCTGAAACACCATAGACCATGGCCAATTGCCGCAATTGGTCGGACAGGTGCGTCACCTTGAGGGTCTTTTTGGCCGACATGGCTTCTCGGCGGCAAGCCAGCAGCACGGCGAGAGCGGAGGAGTCAAAGTGCGTGAGACGGGAGGCGTCCACCGTGACCAGCGGTCCTTCGACCTGGTGCAGGGCGATGGTCAAACTCTGCAGCCAGTCCTGCGCACGATCGTGCGTCAGTTCCTGAGGGAGCAACAAGGCGGTGGTGGCTTTCATGCGGATTTTTTCGCAGTCGATTTGTTGCGCTCGGTCAAGCTGTTGATCAGGCCGTCGATACCGCCGTTGTTGATTTCTTTGGTGAACTGCGATTTGTAGTTTTCGATCAACCAGATGCCCAGCACATTGAGGTCGAAAATCATCCAGCCAGCGCCTTCACCAGGTGTTTTTTCAAGCCGGTAGTCCAACTGGATCGGATCGCCTCGGCCTTTGACTTCCGTGCGAACAATCAGATTTTTCTCGTCCTGATCACCGCGCAGGGGTTTGACCTCGATCGTCTGATCGCTGACCTGACTCAAAGCGCCAGAATAAGTGCGCACCAGCAAGAGCTTGAACTCTTCTTGCAAGCGCTTTTGCTGCTCAGGTGTGGCCTTGCGCCAGTTCGGGCCGGTGGCTAAAGCGGTCATGCGGCGGAAGTTGATGTGCTGCACCAACTTGGTGTCCACCAGTTGCATGATCTTGGCCACGTCGCCATTCTTGAGGCTTTTGTCGGCCTTGACCGCGTCGAGGGTTTCAACGGCCACGCGCTTGATGAAGGCATCGGGCGCCTCATCGGCTGCCCAGCTCATTGCGGGCATGAACAGGCAGCCTGCCAACAGAGCGCCAGAAAAACGGAGAAAAATTTGACGGTTCATACACTTGTTTGTCGATGGATCGCAACACCACTATAGCGATTGCGCCGAGAAGCCACCTTGGCTTTTTGTAACGCACTGCAACAGGCTGTCATTATCTTGGGACAGAAGCCGTTGCAGGCTTGGCCTCGGGTTCATCCGGGTCTTCACCATCATCGATCAGCGGCGGATTGCCATCAAACTGGTCGTTGCGGCGCTTTTGTAAATAGGCATCGCGAGTGAAGGAGTAAGGGTCCAGGGACGCCTCTTTCACAGCGTCCACGATTTGCAGCAAACCCTCGCGGGTGTCTGTGATTTTCAGGACCAAGGTCCAATTGCGCTTATTGGCGCTGGCCGACTGCCTTGAAACATCGCCTTGCCAGTCCACCGGCATAGAAGCCGCATCCCGCAAGGTCGAAGGCCCCAACATTGGCAAGACCAAGTAAGGCCCCGCGGGCACACCCCAATGCCCCAAAGTGAGACCAAAATCTGCTCGGTGGCGCTCGAACCCCATGTCGGTAGCGATGTCCAATAAGCCGCCAACACCTAGAAAAGTGTTCAGGCCCACACGCAGCGCGGTTTCGCCAGTTGCTTTGAACTTCAATTGCGCGGCATTGTTGGCCAAGGACCAAACGTCACTCAAGTTGCCAAAGAAATTTCGTACGCCTTGCCGCACCAAGGAGGGCACCACTTGGGAATAGGCCTTGGCCACAGGTTTGAAAAAAGCGGCATCGATCGCATCATTGAAAACAGTAACCTGTCGGTTCATGCTCTCAAAGGGGTCACGTGGGTCCGATGCCGTCACCGAAGCAGTGGTGGCGCAGGCCTGCAGGAACACCACCAAACTCACCACACACCACATTCGCCATCGTCTCATCGTGGGGCTTGCACTGAATACGTCTGACATCATTTTGCTGAGGTGCCCGCAGGTGTGGGTTCAGCCGCTTTGTTGTACAAGAATTGGCTGATCAGGTTTTCCAGAACAACCGCGGATTGTGTGTTGCCAATTTTGTCGCCGGGGGCCAGGTTCTTTTCATCGGCACCGGCTTCAATGCCCACATATTGCTCGCCCAGCAAACCACTGGTCAAGATTTTGAGTGAACTGTCTTTAGGAAAGGCATAACGCTTGTCCAAAGCCAGGATGACGCGAGCCTGGTAGGCGCCATCGTCAAACACGATGCTTTCGACGCGGCCCACGACCACACCGGAGCTTTTGACAGCTGCACCGCTTTTGAGGCCGCCAATATTGTCGAACTTGGCGCTGACTTTGTAGTCAGCTGCCCAGTTGATTTGCAGCAAGTTGGCCGACTTGAGCGCCAAAAACAACACGGCCGCCAAGCCCAACATGACAAAGAGACCTACCCAGACATCATTTTTAGATCGTTGCATGATCATTTCCTTAAATGCTGAACATCATCACAGTGAGGATGAAATCCAGACCCAACACGGACAAAGACGCCACCACCACGCTTCGCGTGGTGGCACTGGCCACACCTTCAGGGGTGGGCTGCGCGATGAACCCTTGCAGCAATGCGATGAAGGTCACTGCCACGGCAAACACCACACTTTTGATCATGCCGTTGCCAACATCTTTGAACACATCCACACCGCTTTGCATCTGACTCCAAAAGGCGCCTGCGTCCACACCAATCAGCAAGACGCCCACGGCATAACCGCCCAAAATGCCCACGGCACTGAACACGGCCGTCAGCACCGGCAAAGCCAAAATGCCACCCCACAAACGAGGCGCCAAAATACGCAACTCGGGGTCAACGGCCATCATTTCAAGGGCCGTCAATTGCTCGCCGGCCCGCATCAATCCAATCTCTGCTGTGATCGATGCCCCTGCACGTCCAGCAAACAACAAAGCTGCCACCACCGGGCCGAGTTCACGCACCAGACTCAGGGCGACCAACAAACCCAAGGCTTCTGACGAGCCGTAACGTTGTAAGGTGTAGTAACCCTGCAAGCCCAACACAAAGCCCACAAACAAACCCGAAACAGTGATGATCGCGAGTGAATAGTTACCCAAAAAATGCACTTGGTCGCGCACCAAGTCAAATCGGCGCAAGCAACGTCCCGACAGCAGACACAGCCGCCAAAACAAGCGAGCGCCAAAACCCCAGCCCGCCAGAATCTGACGCACACGAAAGCCCATCTGGGCAGGGTGGTACCACTTCATGCGCTCACCCCATAGTCATCATGAACGCTCAAGCCTGGGTAATGGAAGGGGACCGGCCCCTCACTCAGGGCGTTGACAAATTGATGAATCAAGGGGTCGATGCACGCACGGACTTCCTCCGGGCTGCCTTGTACAGCGACTTTGCCGTTGGCCAGAATCACCACATGGTCTGCAATGGCCAGGGTTTCATCCACATCATGTGAGACCACCACACTGGTCACGCCCAAGCTGTCGTTCAAACGGCGAATCAAACGCGCTGCCGTGCCCAGCGAGATCGGATCTAAGCCCGCAAAGGGCTCGTCATACATGATGAGTTCGGGGTCCAACGCGATCGCTCGAGCCAAAGCCACTCTGCGGCTCATACCACCTGAAATTTGCGAAGGCATCAAGTCGCGGGCACCGCGCAGACCTACAGCATCGAGTTTCATCAGGACAATGTCACGAATCAAGGCTTCAGACAAAGGGGTGTGTTCACGCAAGGGGAAGGCCACATTGTCGAACACCGTCATGTCGGTGAACAGGGCACCAAATTGGAACAACATGCCCATGCGGCGGCGCGCTGCATACAGTGCGGGTTGCGACATTTGGCCGACGTCTTGCCCGTCGAACAACACTTGACCTTGCTGAGCCTGAAATTGACCGCCAATCAAGCGCAAGACCGTGGTCTTGCCCCCGCCCGAGACGCCCATCAAGGCCGTGACTTTCCCTCTGGGCACTTGCAAGGACAAGCCATCCAGAATGACGCGCTCTCCGTACCCGAAGGTCAGGTCATGCAGTTGAACAAGGGAGTCTGTGGGGGACATGAATTAAAAAACAAAAGCCAGCGCAAGCCGGCTTTTGTGATGATAAAGGTTTCAGGTTAACGCTATGTAAACCGCCAGTGGATCCATTCTAACGGCCGCAGCAAAGCCCGGCCCCTCGAAGGCTCTCACCTTATCGAGGCAGGTCGCTCATTCCCATCAAGAACTCGTCCACTGCACGAGCGGCCTGACGGCCTTCACGAATGGCCCACACCACCAGTGACTGGCCACGGCGCATATCACCAGCCGCAAAAACCTTGGGCATGTTGGTGGCATAACCGCCTGTGAAATCAGTGCTGGCCTTGGCATTGCCGCGGGCATCTTTGTCAATGCCAAAGGCATCGAGAACGGTGGCGACCGGATTGGTGAAGCCCATGGCCAACAAGACCATGTCGGCTTTGTATTCCTTCTCGGTGCCGGCGACCTCGACCATCTTGCCGTCTTTGAATTCAACGTGCACGGTTGTAAGGCCGGTCACTTTGCCCTTTTCGCCAGTGAACGCCTTGGTGGAGATAGCGAACTCGCGCTTGAGCAGACCTTTTTCAGCGCTCTCGTCGTGGCTGGAACTGGTGCGCAGCTTCATGGGCCAGTAAGGCCAGACCATC
>CANGKR010000065.1 GCA_947454355.1 Comamonadaceae bacterium | reverse complement strand
TTTGGTCACAGGCATTCACAACGAAGACACCATCGAGCAGTACCGCATCAACGGCCTGCGCTTGGGCCGTCTGTTGTACCAAGGCCGCTGGTTCGATCCGCAGTCCATCATGCTGCGCGAAACCGCCCAGCGCTGGGTGGCCCGCGCCGTGACGGGCACCGTGACGCTGGAGCTGCGCCGTGGCAACGACTACAGCATCCTGAACACCGACTCACCCAACCTGACTTACGCCCCAGAGCGTTTGAGCATGGAAAAAGTGGAAGACG
Source organism: Comamonadaceae bacterium (assembly GCA_947454355.1). Taxonomy (GTDB): domain Bacteria; phylum Pseudomonadota; class Gammaproteobacteria; order Burkholderiales; family Burkholderiaceae_C; genus Limnohabitans_A. The sequence goes on along the minus strand of CANGKR010000065.1, from coordinate 13,316 downwards.
CGCCGTTCAGCCCGCTCGACCGCATCGGCCAGCTGACGATGCGCAACTTGGACATCGTGGACACGCGCGCCAAGCTGGGCATCTACGCGCACGCTGGCCTGCTGTCGGTGGGCGAAGGCCCGCACATTTACAAGCTGGATGGCAACGGCAAGAAGTGATGCTTTTGGCACCCCCATAAAAGAACGGCCTTCGGGCCGTTTTTTTATTTCAGCGGTGGCATGTCCACCACCCGCAAAGTGACATGGGCCACAGCGCAGGGGGGCTGCCCCTCGGCAGGATCGGTTTCAAGCTCAACAGCCACGACACAAATGGTGCCACCCACCTGCAGGGTTCGTGCCTTGGCATACAAAGTTTGACCTTTGGCCGGGGCCAGAAAGTTCACATGCAAATCCACCGTGACCGCGATCTTGCCCGCAGGCAATGCGGTGGTGGCCGCGGCACCCGCTGCATGGTCGGCCAAGCCTGACACCACGCCCCCATGGAAAAAGCCGTTGAACTGCAAGAGTTCAGGCTTTTTGGCCAATGACAAAGTCACATTTCCAGGCTCTGCGGACACCACCTCCACCCCTGCCGCATGGGTGTAACCCGTGATGGAGGTGACTTTGCGGACAAGTTGTTCTGGTGTCATTGGGGCGCTCCTGTGAATCCGGAAAACTGTAACCGTCAGAAAGGTATTTGCGCATCAGGAAATCCCTGAACTGTCCATCAGCGTAGCGCCGGGTTGGGGCCTGAGCGGATCGGCCGATTTGGCGAGCGAAGCGAGTATAAGGCCGACCGCTCAGGCCCCAACCCAGCGCTGCAAACACCACCCAGTCTTAAATGACGACCGGCTCAGGCTCCAGCCGTATCCCAAACCGCTCGTACACGCTGGTCTGAATCGCCTTGGCCAAAGTCATGACCTCGCCGCCCGTGCAAGGGTTCTCGCGCCCGCCCCGGTTGACCAGCACCAAGGCCTGCTTTTCATACACCCCGGCGTGTCCGACAGTCTTGCCTTTCCAGCCGCAGGCGTCGATCAACCAACCCGCGGCCAATTTGATGCGTCCGTCGTCCAAGTGGTAATGCACCACCTTCGGTTCTCTGGCGATGATGTCTGCGCATTGCTCTGGGCTGACAGTCGGGTTCTTGAAAAAGCTGCCTGCATTGCCAATCACCTGCGGGTCGGGCAACTTGGCTCGCCGGATGGCACACACCCAATCGAAAATCTGACGGGCATCAGGGCTGTGGATGCCCGTCTCGGACATCTTGCGCTCCAGATCGGCATAGCCCAATTCGGGCTTCCAGCGTTTGGGCAAGGCAAAGCGTACCCGCAAAATCACAGCGCGACCGGCCAGGCCCAAACCATCGGGCCTGCCTGAAGCGTGTTTGAACACCGAGTCTCTGTAGCTGAAGCCGCATTGCGCAGCGTTCAAGCTGAACAGCTCTCCAGTGAAAAGGTCCATGGCGTCCAGCGACTCAAAGCGGTCTTGCAGCTCCACGCCATAGGCACCGATGTTTTGGACCGGTGAAGCGCCGACGGTGCCAGGGATGAGCGCCATGTTTTCCAGGCCTGGGCACCCCTGATCCAGGGTCCACGCCACCAAGTCGTGCCAACCCACGCCAGCGCCCGCTTCAATGATCCAGTGTTTGTCGGTTTCATGTGCCAAGCGCATGCCCGGCACTTCCATTTTCAAGACCAAGGCCTTGACGTCCCCTGTCAGCACAATATTGCTGCCACCGCCCAGCACTTGGCGCGGCAAGGTGCTCAGTTGCGGATCGGCCAGCACCGCCCGCAGGTCGTCCTCACCCTGCACGCGCACCAAAACATGCGCTTTGGCGGCGATGCCAAAGGTGTTGTAGGGCTGCAGAGGGACATTTTTCTCCGGGTTCATGGGAGAATTGTCGCATCGACAACCTCCGGATTTCTGCACCATGCCTACTTTTGACACCGTTTGTGAACCTAATTTGGTGGAAGTTAAAAACGCCGTAGACACCACCGCCAAAGAAATCGGCACACGTTTTGACTTCAAAGGCACCTCGGCCGCCATAGAACTCAAGGACAAAGAAATCACCTTGTTCGGCGACGCTGACTTTCAGCTCACCCAGGTGGAAGATGTGTTGCTGAGCAAAATGGCCAAGCGCAATGTGGATGTGCGTTTCCTCGACAAAGGCGATGTCCAGAAAATCGGCGGCGACAAAGTCAAACAGGTGCTCAAAGTGCGCAACGGCATCAGCAGTGAAGATGCCAAAAAAATTCAGCGCATCATCAAGGACAGCAAGCTCAAAGTGCAAGCTTCCATACAGGGCGAGTCAGTGCGTGTGAGCGGTGCCAAGCGCGACGATTTGCAAGCGGCCATGGCCTTGCTGCGCAAGGACATCACCGACCTGCCGATCAGCTTTGACAACTTCCGTGACTGATCATTTGGCGTTCGGAAAGAACACCGGCTCTCCACCGATTTTGTAAGCCGCCAGGGTCGCCTGCCCTGCGGGTGAGGTGACCCAGTGGACAAACTTCTGCGCTTCAAGCGCCTTGATATGCGGGTGTTTAGCCGGGTTGACCACCATCACGCCATAAGGGTTGAACAAGCGCTTGTCGCCTTGTACCAGTACCGTCAAATCGGCACGGTTTTTGAAGTTCAGCCAAGTCCCGCGGTCGGCCAAAACATAAGCACCCAAGGACGCCGCCATATTGAGTGCGGGGCCCATGCCACAGCCACACTCTCTGTAACCTCCCCCTTTGACTCCACTGATTCGAGCGTCGGCCCAATACCGCAGTTCGGCTGCATGGGTGCCGCTTTTGTCGCCGCGAGAAACGAACAAGGCTTGGCTAGAAGCAATTTTTTGAAATGCGCCCACGATGTCCGCGCCCTTCAGTTGGGCAGCATCAGACAGCGGTCCGATCAAAACAAAATCGTTGTACATCACCGGATAGCGCTGCAAGCTCCAGCCTTCGGCCACAAACTTCTCTTCGGCGGACAGATCGTGCACGAAGACCACGTCGGCATCTCCGCGTCGGGCCATGTCCAGCGCCTGCCCCGTACCCAACGCCACCACCTTGACTTCAATACCTGTGGCCTTTTTGAAGGCCGGCAACAGGTGCGCAAACAAACCCGACTGCTCCGTCGAGGTCGTCGATGCCATGGTGAGGGTTTGGGCTTGTATGAGGCCCGCACTGGCAACCCATAAGGTCAGCGCACCACAAAATTTCAAATACTTCACGGCAATTCACCTCGGACAAAAGCTTGCGCCTGCGGACTGATAGCCTGCAAACGCTCAGGATCAAAAAAATCGGCCACCGACAAATCGGCCAGAACGCGGCCTTGCTCCAAATACAGCACTCGGCTGGCCAGCCGCTTGACTTGCCCCAGATTGTGGCTGGCAAACAGCAAACTGACCTCGGGCTGTTGGCGTGTGAAGGTCTGGATCATGGCTTCAACTTCGCGCTTGCCATGCGGATCCAGGCTGGCAGTCGGCTCATCGAGCAATAACAAGTGGGGTTTGAGCGCCCATGCGCGGGCCAGTGCCACACGTTGCAATTGACCTACCGACAAACTGCGGCCACTTTGGTTCGCCACTGACGCCAAACCAGCATGACTGAGGACATCCATCGCTTGCTCACGCGCCTGATGCCATGAAAGGCTTTGCGTGCGGTCCATCCATAAAGCCAGCGCAACGTTCTGCAAAACGCAGGTGCGCAAGAAGTGTGGTCGCTGAAACAACATGGCCTGTCGCAGCTGGGGCACAACCTGCACCTGCCCCTCTGTAGGTGGCAACAAACCGTGCACCACCCTCAAAAGCGTGCTTTTGCCGCAACCGTTGGCCCCGATCAAGGCCACCCGCTCACCGACTGCGCATTGCAAACTCACGTCGGTCAGCGCTTGCACCGCGCCATAGGACACCGAGACTTTTTCGACTTGGACACAAACTGGCATCAAAGCGCTTCCCCGGCAGATCGAAAGCGCCAAAGGCCCAAAAGTGCGCGCAGTGCACCCACAACCGCCAACAACACCAGGCCCAGGCCCAGCGCTAAAGGTAAATCGCCTTTGCTGGTCTCCAGTGCAATGGAAGTGGTCATGACCCGGGTGAAGCCTTCGATGTTTCCGCCCACGATCATCACCGCGCCCACTTCGGCAATGGCTCGCCCGAAGGCAGTGGCCGCAACTGTGGACAAGGCGTGTCGTTCATCCCAAGCCAGCAAGACCGCTCGCAGCCATGGGCCCGCCCCTAAGGATTGCAGTTGTTCGCCATGGTCATGCTCTACGTCCTGCACTATTTGCCGCGTCAACGCGGTGACCAAAGGTAATAACAACACAGTTTGCGCCAGCACCATGGCCTTGAAGGTAAACAACCAACTCAAAAAACCCAAAGGCCCACTTCGAGAGAGCAAGAGATACACCACCAGCCCCACCACCACCGAAGGCAAAGCCAGCAATGTGTTCAACATCCCCACAACCAGTGCCTGACCGCGAAATCGCCCAACCCCTAACCAGGCGCCGGCAGACACCCCCAGCAGCAGCGCGATCCCACAGGCACAGGCACTGACGCCCAATGAACGCAGGACCACCGAGCCCAAGTTCGGGTCCCAAGTCCAGATGAGGGCCATGGCTGTTGCCAGACTGTCGGTGAAAGAGCTCATGTTGCTGGGCATGCTAACTGAAATGACTTTTCGGCAGCGGGTAAACCCGATTCTTGAAAGAAATACGCGCATGGGAGTCAACAATTTCAATCCTCCCGTGAATCGCCAGCCTGGAATACCCCCTGAGGGAATTAAAATGCCACAGCTTCTCGCCCTCGGTATTCATGGAGACCCCTCATGCTCAAGCTGCTGCAATTTGCTTTCGGGATAGACAAAATCAGTGAACAGTTTGGACGCTTGGCCTCTGTGGCCGTCATGGCCGCGGCCATGATTTCGGCGGGCAATGCTTTCATCCGTTATGGGTTCGATTGGAGCTCCAACGGCTGGCTGGAAATCCAGTGGTATTTGTTTGCCGCCACCGTGATGCTCGGCGCACCCCTGGTGCTCAAGCTCAATGAGCATGTCCGCGTCGACATCATTTATGGCAAATTGAATGGTAAGTTACCCGTCTACATTGATTTGATGGGCTTGATCCTGTTCCTGATGCCCGTGATGCTGCTCATGACCTGGCTGAGCTTTCCCCTGTTTCTCAAGATGTACCAAACTGGCGAAATGTCCAACAACGCGGGCGGTTTGATCCGCTGGCCCGCCATGATGTTGCTGCCTCTGGGGTTCATGTGCGTCTCTTTCCAGGGACTGAGTGAAATCATCAAGCGCGTGGCCTACCTGCAAGGTCACTACGAGATGGACACCCATTACGAAAAACCCGTGCAATAAAAAGAAAGACAAACCACCATGATCATGGAAAATTTTGCACCCATCATGTTCGCGGGCCTGGTGCTCACGATGCTGATTGGTTTTCCCGTCGCGTTCTCGCTGGCTTTCTTGGGTTTGATTTGCGGCTTTTTTGCTATCAGCATGGACTGGTTTCCCGCCAGTTTCATGTCAAATTTGCCCTTGAACGTCTTCGGCATTTTGAGCAACGATTTGCTGCTGGCGATCCCATTCTTCACCTTCATGGGTGCCATCCTTGAAAAATGTGGCTTGGCCGAAGACATGCTGGACTCGATGGGTCAGCTGTTTGGCCCCGTCAAAGGTGGCCTGGGTTACTCGGTCATCATCGTGGGTTTCATTCTGGGTGCCATCACAGGGACAGTGGCGGGTCAAGTGATTGCCATGGCCTTGATTTCCTTGCCGGTCATGATCCGCTATGGCTACAACATGCGTTATGCCACGGGAGTGCTGGCGGCTTCGGGCACGATCACACAGTTGGTCCCGCCCTCTTTGGTGCTGGTCGTGATGGCCGACCAATTGGGCCGGTCTGTGGGCGACATGTACAAAGGCGCTTGGGGCCCGTCCATGTTGCAAGTGGGCATTTTTGCCCTCTACACCTTTGCTTTGAGCATCTTCAAGCCGGCCTATGTACCAGGTGTGCCCAAAGAAGCACGCACCCTGAATGGCTGGGCCCTGTGGGCCAAATGTTTGCGCGGCATCATCCCGTCAGCCTTTTTGATTTTTGCAGTCCTCGGCTCCATGGGCGGCTTGCCTGGTATCAACACCGCCATCGCCACGCCCACCGAAGCAGGTGCCATGGGTTGCGTGGGGGCCTTGTTCCTGGCCGGTTTGCACAAGCGTCTGGACAAAGACCTGATTTGGGATGCCATGCACAGCACCATGCGCCTGACGGCCATGGTGGTGTTCATCCTGATCGGCTCGCGCGTGTTCTCGATGGTCTTCCAAGGTGTGGACGGCGCCAAGTGGGTCGAACACATGCTCTCGGGCTTGCCTGGCGGGCAGACCGGCTTTTTGATCGCAGTGAACGTGTTCATTTTCTTTTTGGCGTTCTTCCTCGATTTTTTTGAGATCGCCTTCATCATTTTGCCCATGCTCGGTCCTGTGGCCGAAAAAATGGGCATCGACATGGTGTGGTTCGGCGTCTTGCTCTGCGTGAACATGCAGACGAGCTTCATGCACCCGCCATTTGGCTTTGCGCTGTTTTATTTACGCGGTATTGCCGACACCCTGTTCAAGGAAGGTCGCATCGACAAACCCGTCAAGTCCAACGACATCTATATGGGCGCAATCCCTTGGGTGATCATGCAATTGATCTTGGTCGTGATCGTGATTTTTGTGCCCGAAACCGTGACCATGTTCTTGGACAAGGAAGAGAAAATCGACCTGGACAAAGTCGTCATCGAAATGCCTACCGAGCAAATTCCGCCTGAGGCTGAACTCAAGCAAGATGGCAGCAAAGCTACCGCTGCGGAGATCGCGGCCGAAGAGCAAAAGAAGATCGACGACCTGTTCAAGAAGTAATGTCGTTGTCCACCGACGGAGAGCCGGCCCTCAGTATTGCGCCCTTTGTGTTCGAACCTGAGCCCTCGACCTTGGAGGGTCCTGCTTTCTCGCTGAGCTTCCAGGTCTTGGTGGCTGTGCTGGTGATAGGTCTGGGTGCTTGGTTGATAGGCCTGTGGGTCGCAGACAAGTTTGGGGACCACACTCAGTTAGAAAGTTTGCGTACGGCAGGCTGGTTCATCCTGGCTTGGCTGTTGCTGGCTTGGACGGGCTGGCAGGTTCGCAACAGCCGCACCCGCATGGATGCGAGCGGTCTGGACCAGACCTGGATTTGGCACAAGCACATGTCCATGGACAACCTGGCCTACTCGCAGTTGATACGTATCAGGGGATTGGAGTGGCTCATCGCTCCACGCTTTTATCTTCGGACCTTGGACGGGAAATTTGCAGTCTTCTACATTGCAGACCCATCATTGCAACGTGAATGTGAACGCTTGGGCCAAGCCCTTCAGGCTTTTCGGCAGACCTGAAAGACAAGCTCGATGAGCACAAGCCAAAAAAAACCGCGCTCACTGCGCGGTTTTTTGTGACCCGCTGAGGGTCTATCAGACAGTCAAGCCTTACAGTTTTTGAGCCTGCATGAAGTCATCGTACTTGGCTTCTGCAAAACGGAACCACAAGTTTTGATCGGCACGGAACTTGGTGTAGTCGCCGTAAATCTTCTTCCAGTTTTCGTTGGTAGAAGACAATTCATCATAAATTTTCATCGCCGACTTGAACGACTCGGTCATGACGTCTTTCGGGAATTCACGCAACTTGGCGCCCGAACCCACCAATTGCTTCAAGGCACCGGGGTTCTTCGCGTCGTACTTGGCCTGCATGTCCAGATGGGCTTGAGACGCAGCAGCCTCCAAAATAGCCTTGTACTCTGGCGACAAGCTGTTGAAGGCCTTGTCGTTGATCATGAGGTCACACTGGGTGCCGCCTTCCCAGAAACCAGGGTAGTAATAGTAAGGCGCAACCTTGTTCAGACCCAACTTCAAGTCGTCGTAAGGGCCGACCCACTCAGCACCATCTACGGTGCCTTTTTCGAGAGCAGGGTAGATATCGCCACCTGGAATGCTTTGAGGAATCACACCCAGAGGTTCGAGAATTTTCCCGCCAAAACCGCCGATGCGGAACTTCAGTCCTTTGAGATCGGCAATGGATTTGATTTCCTTGCGGAACCAGCCACCCATTTGCGCACCCGTGTTGCCACATGGGAAATTGACGATGTTGTACTTGGCATAGAACTCGCGCATCAGCTTCATGCCGTTGCCTTCGAGCATCCACGCGGTCATCTGACGGCTGTTCAGGCCAAACGGGATGATGCAACCCAAAGCAAATGTGGGGTCCTTGCCAAAGAAGTAATAGGCCGCAGTGTGAGCGATTTCAATCGAGCCTTGCTGAACCGCGTCCAGGTTACTCATGGCAGGCATGATTTCACCGGCCGCATGGGTGGAAATTTCAAATTTGCCGCCCGACATGTTTTTCACGGCCTTGGCAAACACTTCGGCGCTGCCGTACAAGGTGTCCAATGGCTTGGGGAAACTGGACGACAAGCGCCAACGGATGGTGGCTTGGGCATGCACAGCAGGTGCTGCGCCCGCGGCCAGAATACCGGCAATACCCGCATTCTTGATGATGGAACGACGATCCATGGAGGAACTCCTAAATTGAATTGAAACACTGCCCCAAGCGGAGCCAGCAGACAATTTTTGTCTACAGGCATTGTAGAAAAATATCCAGTACACAAAGGGCGGGGTTTACCCTTCTGTGCCCGAAGGCTTCAAGGCCAACGACGACGGATAGCCGCCTCGATCCCCGAGGCGTCCAGCCCCTGCATGGCCAGCAGCTTGACCGGGTCGCCATGGTCGATGAACACATCGGGGAGACCCAACTGCAACAGCTCGGCTTTGACACCCGCGGCGTGCAAGGCTTCGGCCACCGCGCTGCCGGCTCCACCCATGATGGCGCCTTCTTCGACAGTGACCACACGGGCATGGGTTCGGGCCACTTCAAGCAGCATGGCTGTGTCCAGCGGTTTGACCCAGCGCATATTGACCACTGTGGCCTTGAGCGACTCGGCCGCCTTCAAAGCGGGATACAGCAGGGTGCCAAAAGCCAAAATGGCCACACCTTCACCCTGACGACGTATTTCGGCTTGACCATAAGGCAGGGTGTCTAGACTTTCCAGAGGTGTGACGCCAGCACCTGCACCGCGCGGATAGCGCACAGCCACAGGATGGTTTTGTGCGTAGGCGGTGCTGAGCAGTTGACGGCATTCCCGCTCATCGGCCGGACAGGCCAGCGCCATGTTCGGGATACAGCGGATGTAAGCGATGTCATACGCACCTGCATGGGTAGCCCCATCGGCGCCGACCAAACCGGCCCGGTCCAGGGCAAACACCACAGGCAGGTTTTGCAGCGCCACGTCATGAATCAGCTGGTCGTAGCCCCTTTGCAAAAAGGTCGAGTAAATCGCCACCACAGGCTTGAGACCCTCGCAGGCCAGGCCCGCGGCGAAGGTAACGGCGTGCTGTTCGGCGATGCCCACGTCGTAATAACGATCCGGAAAGCGTTGGTGGAAAGTCACCATGCCCGAGCCTTCGCGCATCGCCGGGGTGATGCCCACCAAGCGGTTGTCTTTCTCGGCCATGTCGCACAACCATTGTCCAAACACTTGGGTGAACGTGGTTTTCGCTGGTGCCGAAGGCGGTACCAAGCCGACCGCAGGATCGAACTTGCCCGGGCCGTGGTAGGCCACCGGATCGGCCTCAGCGAGGGTATAGCCTTGTCCCTTTTTGGTGACGACGTGCAAAAACTGAGGCCCTTGCAGGTGCTTGATGTTTTCCAAGGTCGGGATCAAGGATTCCAGATCGTGACCATCGATTGGCCCGATGTAGTTGAATCCGAATTTCTCAAACAAGGTGGCGGGCACCACCATGCCCTTGGCATGCTCTTCAAAACGTTTGGCCAACTCAAACAGAGGCGGCGCAGCCTTGAGGACGTTTTTGCCCACGCTCTTGGCCGCGGCGTAAAAGCGTCCGCTCATCAATTGGGCCAAGTACCGATTCAAGGCGCCCACCGGCGGGCTGATCGACATGTCGTTGTCGTTGAGGATGACCAGTAATTTGCAGTCTTCCACGCCCGCATTGTTCAGGGCTTCAAAAGCCATACCCGCGGTCATGGCCCCGTCACCGATCACGGCCACCGCATGCCGAGATTCCCCTTTTTGCCGTGCCGCCAAGGCCATGCCCAAAGCGGCCGAGATGCTGGTGGATGAGTGGGCGGTGCCAAAGGTGTCGTACGGACTCTCATCGCGCTTGGGAAAGCCCGACAAACCACCCCATTGGCGCAAGCTGGGCATGCGAGATCGGCGCCCAGTCAGAATTTTGTGCGGATAGGTCTGGTGCCCCACATCCCACACAATGCGATCGTGGGGCGTGTCAAACACATAGTGCAAAGCCACCGTCAGCTCCACGGTGCCCAAATTAGAACTCAGGTGCCCACCTGTCTGCGACACGTTGTCGATCACGCAGGCACGCAACTCATCGGCCACAGCCCGCAGGTCGTGGCGCGGCAGTCGCCTCAGGTCAGCGGGGCTGTCTATCTTGTCGAGAAAAGCACTCATCTGTATCAATTGTTCCGGTGAATCACCATGTCAGCCAAGGCACGCAAGGCGCTGGTGTGCGCAGGGGCCAAACCGGTGTCCTGTAAAGCCAGCATCGCCTGTTCATGCAAAGTTTTCGCATAGGCCTGCGCTGCGGCCAGGCCCATCAATGCCACATAGGTGGGTTTGTCGGCCGCTTCATCTTTGCCGGCTGTTTTGCCCAAGGTGGCCGAATCGGAGGTCACGTCCAATATGTCGTCCACCACTTGGAAAGCCAATCCCAGCGCTTGCCCATATCGCTGCAAGCTTTCCATGACTTGCGCAGAAGGCTGACCGGCACACACCGCCCCCATTTGCACGCTGCACAGCAACAAGGCGCCTGTTTTCAAGCGGTGCATTTGCCTCAGTTGGTCTTCATTCAGGGGCAGACCCACGCTGGCCAGGTCGATGGCCTGTCCGCCGGCCATGCCCTGATAACCTGCAGCGCGAGACAACAAGCGGGTCAAAGCCGCTTGCACTTCGGGCGCGACTGAACCGTCCGGTGGGGTGATGACTTCGAAAGCCAGCGCCTGCAAGGCATCGCCCGCCAACAAGGCCTGAGCCTGGCCGAATTGCACATGCACCGTGGGCTTGCCTCGACGCAGGACATCGTTGTCCATGCAAGGCATGTCGTCATGCACCAAAGAATAAGCATGGATCATCTCGATCGCACAGGCCGCTCGCCAGACCGCTGGCGTGGAGATTGCGCCTTCACCCACGGCTTGGGCTGCAGCAAAGACCAACAGTGGCCTCAGTCGTTTACCGCCATCGAGTACCGCATAGCGCATGGCTTGGCCCAAGTCAGCAGGGGCTGAGGGGTCGATCGCATCCGACAAGCCCTGCTCCACTTGAGCCAGGCGCGGCATCATCCAGTCGGCCAAAGCAAAGTCTGTCATCACAGCTCCTGACCCGACCAGGGCTTGAGTGTGCCTTCGTCCAGCACTTTGATCTGGTCTTCCACAGCTTGCAGGCGTTCTTGACAAAAAGCCAGCAGCACGGCACCACGCTGGTAACCGCTGAGCAACTCATCCAGGGGCAGTTGACCGGACTCGAGTCGAGACACCAACTGCTCCAACTCGGCCAGTGCTTCTTCGTAGCTGGCAGGCAGGGTTTGCGATTCTTTGGAGGCGGCTTTCGGCATCAGGTCGATCCTGGAAAAATAGCAATTTTAGGCGCTTTGGACACCAAGGGTCTCCCAAACAGGCGCACAGAACCGTTCGGGATACAATAGAAAGTTCCCGGTGGAGTTTTCTCTACTATGTTCGCGCCAATGTCCCAGACGCTAAGCGCTGTCCCTGCCCCTTCATAGGGGGAGTCTCTAGGTCAGGTCACCCATGTCTGATTTAAGTCTTCAACTGCAGCAGGCCGCAAGCCAACTACCAGTTTCCAGCTATTTCGACGCAGCGTTGTACCAGCGCGAACTCGCCACCCTTTTTCAGCGAGGGCCCCGCTACGTCGGCCATGCCTTGTCCGTACCCGAGGTGGGTAATTACCACGCCCTGCCCCAGGAGGGCGAAGGCCGCGCCTTGATCCGATCGACTCAAGGCATTGAATTGGTGTCGAATGTTTGCCGGCACCGTCAGGCGGTGATGCTCAATGGACGTGGGCATTTGCAGCATCAGCAAAAAGGCAGCGCAGGGGGCAACATCGTGTGTCCGCTGCACCGCTGGACCTATGCCCCCAACGGCCAGTTGCTGGGCGCTCCGCATTTTTCCAATGACCCTTGCCTGAACCTGCAGAGCTACAAGTTGCAGGAATGGAATGGTTTGCTCTTTGAAGACAACGGCCGCGACATCGCGGCTGATCTGGCCCAGATGGGTCCACGTGCCCAACTGGACTTCAGCGGCTACGCCTTGGACCGTGTAGAAATGCACGAATGCAACTACAACTGGAAGACCTTCATTGAGGTCTATCTGGAGGACTACCACGTGGGTCCCTTCCATCCTGGCCTGGGTTCCTTCGTGACTTGCGACGATTTAAACTGGGAGTTCAAGGAGAACTACTCGGTGCAAACCGTAGGGGTGTCGGCGGCTTTCGGTCAGCCAGGCTCCGACATCTATAAAAAATGGCATGAGGTACTGCTCAATTACCGAAGTGGCGCCATGCCCGAGCGCGGTGCCATTTGGTTGACCTATTACCCGCACATCATGGTGGAGTGGTATCCGCATGTGCTGACGGTCTCGACCTTGCACCCCATGGGGCCTGACAAGACCATGAACATGGTGGAGTTCTATTACCCCGAAGAAATTGTGGCCTTCGAGCGTGAATTCATTGAAGCTCAGCAAGCGGCGTACATGGAAACCTGCATCGAAGACGATGAAATAGCAGAACGCATGGACGCTGGTCGCAAAGCCCTATTGGCACGCGGCGACAACGAAATTGGCCCCTACCAGAGCCCCATGGAAGATGGGATGCAGCATTTTCACGAGTGGTACCGCCGGGCCATGGGCCCGCTTTGAGTTCAGATTCTCTCCTTCACAGGCAGGCAGGATGGATGGTGCTGGCATCCTTGTTGTTTGCCATGATGAGTGTCTGCATCAAGTCCGCGACTGCCTACTTCAACACCTTCGAGCTGGTTTGTTACCGTGGTGTCATTGGGGTGGTATTCGTGGGGGTCTTATGCCGCCAACAGGGCGTGGCCTTGGCCACCTCCGTGCCGATGATGCACGCTTGGCGCACCTTGGTCGGCGTGGTCTCCTTGGCCGCTTGGTTTTACGCCATTGCCCATTTGCCCCTGGCCACCGCCACCACCCTCAATTACATGAGCGGCATCTGGGT
>CANGKR010000064.1 GCA_947454355.1 Comamonadaceae bacterium | reverse complement strand
GTGCGTTCGCAGTAGCGGCGAATGTATTCGGCTTCCACGGGAATGCCCAAGCCTTGATGATCCAGCCCCCCGATGCCACGGAAGGAACCTGGTTCGATGTGCCAAGCCATGCAGTGGTAACTGAAGTCGGCCAAAGGGTGACCCAGAGTGGACAGTTCCCAGTCCAGTACGGCGATCACGCGGGGTTCGGTCGCATGGAACATCAGGTTATCCAAGCGGTAGTCGCCGTGCACCACGCTGACCAAACTGGTGTCTTTGGCGCTGGCAGGAATGTGTTCGGGCAACCACGCCATCAAACGGTCCATCTCAAGAATCGGTTGTGTTTGTGAGGCGACGTATTGTTTGCTCCAGCGGCTGATTTGACGCTCGATGTAATTGCCAGGTCGACCATACTCTGAGAGACCTTGCGCTTGCACGTTGACAGAATGCAGGGCAGCAATGACGCGGTTCATTTCGTCGTAAATCTCGCCCCGCTGAGCGGTGGTCATGCCGGGCAGGGCTTGGTCCCACAACACTCGGCCTTCCATGCATTGCATGACATAGAAGGCGCGGCCAATGACAGACTCGTCTTCGCACAGGACATGCATTTGCGGCACGGGCACATCAGTGCCTGCCAAACCCTTCATGACGGTGAATTCGCGCTCGATCGCGTGGGCCGAAGGCAAGAGTTTGGCCACGGGTCCCGGTTTGGCCCGCATCACATAATGTTGATGCGGGGTCAGCAATTTGTAGGTGGGGTTGGACTGCCCGCCCTTGAACATCTCCACTGTGAGAGGGCCGGCAAAGCCTGGCAAGTGTTGGATCAGCCAAGCTTCTAAAACAGAGACGTCAAAGGCATGTTGCCCCGAGACGGGGCGGGTGCCCACGAAATGATCAAATTGGCTCATGGGTGGGTACCGCTATTGAAGGATGTAAAAAGGTCTAGTCGTCGGCGTCCACAATTTTCAGCAAAGCTGCGCGGTCCAAAATCAGCAAGCCTCCGGGCTCGATCTTGATGACCTGCTCGCGCTCCATTTGTTTGAGTTCCTGGTTGACGCGCTGGCGCGATGCACCCAGCAGTTGCGCCAATTCTTCTTGCGCCAATTGCAAGCTGATGCGAATCGCTTTTGCATCGGACAGGCTGGGCACACCATAGCTGCGCAGCAAGTGGTTCAGTTGCTTGGCTAAGCGGGCGCGCAAGGGCAGGGTGTTCAGGTCTTCCACCAAGCCGTAGAGCTGGCGAATGCGTCGTGCATGCAATCGCAGCATGGCTTCGTAGAACTCGACGTGTTGCGCGAGAATTTTCTTGAAGTCGGCTTTCGCCACATTCAAGGTGGTGGTCTCGCCGTGCGCATAGGCATCGTGCGTACGACGATCCCCGTCGAAAATCGACACGTCGCCAAACCAGATGCCCGGTTCGACATAAGTCAGTGTGATTAATTTGCCCGACACCGATGTGGAGCTCACACGTACCGCACCTTTGGCGCAGGCGATCCATTGCTCCGGCGGCTCGCCGCGGGCGCAAATCAGTTCGCCGTCCTTGTATCGTTTGACGTAAGCACATCTAAGAATGTCGTGTCGCAGTGAAGGTGAAAGGGTAGAAAACCAGCGGCCTTGATTGATCGCTTCTCTTTCTTCCATTGTCAGAATCGGTTCGTCCATGGTCTGTCTTTTGAGTGACTGTCAATGATGAATTTGTCGCCTGGGAGACCAAGCAATTTATTCGTAAGTGGGTGTTTGTTTTTTGAGGAATGCGGCAATGCCGACACCCGCATTATGGTGGTGCAGGTTTTTGACGAAATGATCGCGCTCGCGCGCCAGCTGTTGATTGAGGCTGCTGCCATCGGCATCGCTGAGCAATTCCTTGATGCTGGTCAAAGCATTGGGTGCGCGTCGATTGATTTGATCGGCCAGAGCCAAGGCCACGGTCATGGCTTGGCCGGGCTCGCTCAAACGGTTGACTACGCCCAATGCATGCAGGCGCTCAGCGCCCATGCGCTCACCGCACATCAGCATTTCGCTGGCCAATTGTTTGGGGACCAGGCGCGACAAACTCCAGCTCGCGCCACCATCGGGCGACAGGGCAATGCTGCTGTACGCCATGACAAAAATGCTGTTGCGTGCAGCGACCATCATGTCGCAAGCCAGGGCCAAAGAAAATCCAGCGCCGACCGCGGGCCCTTCGATGGCGGCGATGACCGGCTTGGGGAATGCGCGAATCGCTTCAATCCAGTTGTGCAGACCTTCAATGCTTTGGGCTTGGTGCTCAGGAGGTTGTTGCCGATTGGCTTGCAAGCGTTGCAAATTCCCCCCCGCACTGAAGATGCCTCCTTCACTTGTGATGATGACGCTGCGCACCTCGGGGCTGGATTCAGCGACGTTCAAAGCTTCGACGCCGGCCGCATACATCTCCGGTCCCATGGCATTGCGAAACTCAGGGTTGCTCAAGGTCAAGATCAGGGTGGCACCTTCAGAAGTGCCGCGCAGTTGTGCAGTCATGAATCAGGCCTCGGCATGCATCAGGGACAAACCGATGGCCCCACGGCGCCGCAGCCAAGGACTGGGACGGTAGCGGGTGTCGCCGTACACGGTTTGCAAATTGAACAAGACTTCCAGCACATTCGTGGGCCCCAACTTGTCTCCCATGGCCAATGGGCCTGCGGGGTAGCCCAAGCCCAATGTGACGGCGATTTCAAGATCTTCAGGACTGCAGATTTGCTGTTGGCACATATCGGAGGCGATGTTGACAATGTTGCCCACTACGCGTTGCGTCACAAAGCCACCGCTGTCGCGGATCACGCTGACCGCTTTACCATCGCGTGCAAATAAGGCATGCGCAGCATCGCGCATGTCTTGGCGGGTGGCCGGGTTGGTGGCCAATACGCGGCGCTTGGTGGCAGCGTCTTCAAACAGCATATCAATGCCTACTGTGCGTGCCGGGTCGAGCCGCTCCACCACCGCCACCGTGGTGATGTCAAAACCCAAAGGCGCCACCAAGGTCAAAGCTTGAGGCGAGGGTGATGCGCCGGTTTCGATACGCGCACTCAGGTCCTTGAGCAATTGCAACAACTCGAGGCGCCGTGAAGCACGCGGCGAGACCCATACAGGAGGCATCTCGGTAACCACGGGCACTTCAGATTCCGCAGGCACTTGCGCCTGGCCATCGATGTATTTGTAAAAGCCTTCGCCCACTTTTTTACCCACCAAGCCACCAGCCGTGCGCTGAGCAGTGATGACGCTGGGGCGGTAGCGGGGCTCTTGGTAGTACTGGTTATAGATGGATTCCATCACTGGATGCGAGACGTCCAGAGCGGTCAGGTCGAACAACTCAAAGGGGCCTAGTTTGAAGCCCACCTGGTCTTTCAAAATCCGGTCTATGGTGGCGAAGTCGGCCACGCCTTCGTTCACAATGCGTAGAGCCTCAGTGCCATAACCGCGACCCGCATGGTTGACGATGAAGCCCGGTGTGTCTTGCGCTTGCACAGGGGTGTGACCCATTTGACACGCATAGGTGGAGAGTTGTTCGCACACTGCAGGCGCGGTGCGGATGCCTGCAATGACTTCAACCACCTTCATCAGGGGCACAGGGTTGAAAAAATGGTAGCCCGCAAATTGGGCGGGGCGTTGCAAGCCTGCAGCAATCGCCGTGACTGACAACGAAGAAGTGTTGGTGACCAGCACGCAGTCGGCGGCGACCAGGGGCTCGAGTTCGGCAAACAGGCTGCGCTTGATGTCCAAGCGTTCAACAATCGCTTCAATGATCAGTTGGCATGGAGCCAAGTCTTGCAAGATGCTGGCTGCTTTTAAACGGGACTTGTAAGCCTCAACGACGTCTACCGTCAATCGGCCTTTCTCTTGCAATTTGTCCCATTGGGCGAACACGGATTCGCGGGCTTTGCGAACCGCTTCGGCTTGCGTGTCATACAGCCATACCTGGCTGCCAGATTGCGCGGCAATTTGTGCAATGCCACGGCCCATAGCGCCTGCGCCAATGACGGCGACTTGTTGAAATACGGGAGTCATAGTTGTTTAGGGGATCTCTTGGAAATCACGAAATCAAAAATCCATCAACGCCGCACTTGGAGAGCGCCGGGGTTCACGATGTTGGTGGGTGTGCCTTTGATGAAGTTGATGACATTGTCAAACGCTGCGCCGAAGTACAACTCGTAGTTGTCCTTTTCAACATAGCCGATGTGCGGTGTGCAAATGCAGTTTTCGAGGCGCAGCAAGGCATGGCCTTGCAAAATCGGTTCGGTTTCGAACACATCGATCGCCGCCAAACCTGGCCGGCCACGATTGAGCGCGCTGATCAAGGCGTCAGGTTCAATCAACTCTGCGCGCGAGGTGTTGACGATCATGGCGGTAGGTTTCATGCGCGAGAGGTCATCGAGCTTGACAATGTTGCGAGTCGCGTCGTTCAGACGCAAGTGCAAAGTGAGCACATCGCATTCTTCAAAAAAGGCTTCACGGGTGGCCGCCGGAATCAGGCCGTCTTGGGCTGCACGTGCGCGGGATTCTTCACTGCCCCAGACCAGTACTTGCATGCCAAAGGCTTTGGCGAAACCCGCCACGAGTTGCCCGATTTTGCCGTATCCCCAGATGCCCAGTGTCTTGCCCCGCAACACAGTGCCCATGCTGAAATTTACCGGCATGGACGCGGACTTCAAGCCCGACTGTTGCCAGGCTCCGTGCTTCAAATTGCCAATGTATTGAGGTAGCCGGCGCGCAGCAGCCATGATCAAGGCCCATGTCAATTCGGCAGGGGCATAGGGCGAGCCCGTGCCTTGCGCCACGGCAATGCCGCGTTCGGTGCAGGCGACCAAGTCGATATGGCTGCCGGCATGGCCAGTTTGCGAAATGAGTTTGAGACGCGGTAATTTTTCAAGCAACTGGCGGTTCAAGGGAGTACGTTCACGGATCAGAACGATCACATCAGCGTCTTTCAGTCGAACAGAGAGTTGTCCGATGCCCTTGACCGTGTTGGTATAGACCTTGGCGGGGTAGGCGTCGAGTTTGCTGGCGCAGTCAAGTTTGCGCACCACGTCTTGGTAGTCGTCAAGGATCACAATGTTCATAGGCAGCATTGTGCCTTGACGACAGGCCGTTCAAGGGCCAAGAACGCTCAATGGGACAGGATTTGTGCCTCTTTGGCGGCCAGACGGTCGAGTTCTGCGCACACATCGGCCATGCGACCGGAAATCCGGATGCGTCCAGTGCAGCCCGATGAGTTGCCGGCTTCGTTCCAGCTCACCACACGCAAAGGTGTGGACGATGTGGACAAGCGCAAGCCCGTCGAGTGTCCATTCACGGTTTTGCGGGCCCAGTTTTGGGGCGTGACGCGCTTTTGTACACGCATCATCGGTCGGTCCAAGGGTTCGTGAGCGGATTTGGCGGTCATCCAGGCACCCAATTGGGTCAGAACAGAAGAAACTGAGAGGAGAGCGATTCCCATGTGAAACCTTTCAAAACAAGGAGGTTGAACATAGGCAGGATTGAAAAAAGGACGCACTTCTCCAGGGCCGGCAAGAAGACTCGCCAGCGCCCGCCACCTGAAGCAGCGCGAAACGGGGATAGGAGGGCCCTACATCAGCAGGGTGTTGCGGATCAGGCCCACGGCCAGGCCTTCGATGTCAAAGGGCTCTTCGGGGTCGACCACAATGATGTTGTAGTCCGGGTTCTCGGGAAGCAGTTCGATCAGCCCGCCGGTGCGACGCAAGCGCTTGACGGTAACTTCCTCACCCAATCGGGCTACGACGATTTGTCCGTTGCGCACATCTTTGGTGGATTTGACGGCCAGTAAATCACCGTCCATGATTCCGGCATCTCTCATGGACATGCCACGCACACGCAGCAGATAGTCAGGGCGTTCCTGGAACAAGTTGTTTTCAACGTGATAGGTGGTGTCGACATGCTCTTGTGCCAAGATGGGCGAGCCCGCAGCCACTCGGCCCACCAGAGGCAAGGCCCACTGAGTGATGCGGGACACCAGGGTGTCTTCGCTGTCTCTGGATGAACTGCGGGCGCTGCCTTTGAGGCGAATCCCGCGAGATGTACCACTGACCAGATCAATCACGCCTTTGCGGGCCAGGGCTTGCAAATGCTCTTCGGCCGCATTGGCCGATTTGAAACCCAGCGTGCGCGCAATTTCAGCCCTTGTAGGTGGGGCACCGGTATCGGCTATGCTGTTTTGAATCAAAGTCAAAATTTGTTGCTGCCGTGCCGTCAACTTCGGCTGGTCTGTCATGGACATGATCATCTGGTTATCCTTGAAGGCTGAGTGAGCGGTGTTTCGGGTTGAAAGCACTGTTTTCTTATTCAGTAACTGTATTTTTAACCAGTTTTTAAGGTTCTGCAAGTGTTTGAGTCAAATTCATTGCCAAAATTAGTGGTTTTAGGGACGGGTGGCACGATCGCAGGGCGTTCTGCGTTGCCAAATGACAACATTGGCTACGTGGCTGCTCAAATCAGCGTCGCCGCTTTGGCAGATGGCATTCCGGGCCTCGCTGCACACGTAGATTGTTTTGAGCTTGTATGTGAACAAGTCGCCCAAATCGACAGCAAGGACATGTCTTTTGAGGTTTGGGTTCAACTGGCGCGTCGCGTCGAGCAATTGCAGATTTCTCCTGAGGTCAAAGCGGTGGTGATCACCCATGGCACCGACACCCTCGAAGAGACGGCTTATTTTTTGAGCCGTGTTTTGTCGCTGCATAAGCCGGTTGTTTTGACTTGCGCTATGCGCCCCGCAAGTGCATTGAATCCGGACGGTCCGCAAAATCTGCTGGATGCGTTGACAGTTTCCAAGCAAGCGCAAGCGGGTGTGTATGTAGTGTGCGCAGGGCGCGTGCATTCTGCGAACTGTGTGCAAAAAGTCCACCCTTACCGCTTGGATGCTTTCAGCTCGGGTGATGCAGGTCCAATCGGTTTTGTTGAGGAAGATCAGGTTAGATGGACGGCCCATGCTTGGGACCCCATCCCGACCATTTTGAATGCTCTTCAGTTGCCTGAGGCGGCTGCTTGGCCTTGCGTGGACATCATTTTGAACCATGCCGGTGCCGATGGCCGGGTGGTGAATGCCTTGGTGCAGGCGGGCGTTCAAGGTTTGGTGGTGGCTGGCACGGGCAACGGAACGGTGTCTTCAGCACTGCAAGCTGCTTTGCTGAAAGCCCAATCTGCGGGGGTGCGTGTGGTGCTCGCTTCGCGCTGCACTCAAGGGCGGGTCATCGCTTGTGCAAACGAGCCTTGGACCTTGGCAATCAACTCCAACCCCGTCAAAGCACGTGTGGACTTGTTGTTGTCATTGATGAACTCCCCTTGAACGGTCCCGAATGCGCACGAAAAAAGCCCCGCAATGCGGGGCTTTTGTTTGGCAACTGGATCTGGTTTCAGCTGGCCAGTGCTTGTAGCGCTCGTGTGGTGATGTCTTCCACACTGCCAGTGCCACTGATAGCGCGGTACTTGGGGGCTGATGTGGCATCGGCTTTGGCCCAGTTGGCGTAATAGTCCACCAAAGGACGAGTTTGCGCGCTATAGACGTCCAAACGTTTTTTGACTGTATCTTCTTGATCATCAGCGCGTTGGACCAAGGGTTCTCCGGTCACATCGTCAACGCCAGCCACTTTGGGGGGGTTGAAAGTGACATGGTAAGTTCGACCGGAAGCAGGGTGCGAACGGCGACCACTCATTCGGTCGATGATGGCATCGAACGGTACATCGATTTCCAGAACGTAGTCGAGTTTGACGCCAGCTGCTTTCATGGCGTCTGCTTGCGGAATCGTGCGCGGAAAACCATCGAACAAAAAGCCCTTGGCGCAATCGTCTTGCGCGATGCGTTCTTTGACGAGGTTGATGATCAGGTCATCACTGACCAAACCACCAGATTCCATCACGGCTTTGGCTTGCAGGCCCAAAGGTGTACCCGCCTTGACCGCAGCACGCAGCATGTCGCCGGTCGAGATTTGCGGGATACCGTATTTTTGGCAGATGAAGGTGGCTTGTGTGCCTTTGCCGGCGCCGGGTGCGCCCAACAGGATCAGTCTCATGAGGGTCCTTTGGAATTGTTATCTGTGAACAGGTGCACACTTTTGCAATGAATCACACCCGACACATAGAGAATATCACGCGTTTCTCTCAGTCGGCTTACATCGCTGGGGCTGACGATAGGGGCATCAGGTTCGGGTTTCAGACATCAAGGATCGAACGCGTTGCAAGTCTTCCGGCGTATCTACGCCCGGTCCTGGAGCTTGGGGGGTGACATGCACCGCGATCTGGTGACCATGCCACATGGCACGCATTTGCTCCAAGGCTTCGGTTATTTCCACGGGGGCTTGTGGCAGCAGCGGAAATTGCTTCAAGAAACCGGCCCGGTAACCGTAAATCCCAATGTGCCTCAAAGGGCGTGGCTCAGGGAGCGCTGTGATGCCTTGCGTATTGCCATCACGCCACCAGGGGATGGGCGCGCGGCTGAAATACATGGCCAATTGACGTGCATTCAAGATGACCTTGACCACATTGGGGTTTCGAAAATCCTCGACCGAGTCGATCGCATGCGCAGCGGTACTCATGCTGGCTTCAGGCCGATCATGCAGCAGGGTGGCCACCTGGTTGATCAAGTCAGGGTCCATCAGGGGTTCGTCGCCTTGGACGTTCACCACCAAGGCGTCATCGGGCCAGGCTAGCAATTTGCAGGCTTCTGCCAAGCGGTCGCTTCCGCTGGGATGGTCATCGCGGGTCAAGATGGCCTGGATCCCATGGTCCATGCAAGCTTGAACGATGCTGGGATGGTCGGCGGCCACAACCACCGATGCGGCATTGGACATCGTTGCACGCTGCGCCACCCTCACCACCATGGGCAAACCGGCAATGTCCGCCAGGGGCTTATGGGGCAGGCGACTTGAAGCCAGACGCGCAGGAATAACGACCGTGAAAGTCGGTGTAGAGGCCCTCATGCAGTCACACCAAGGGAGTGCGTGTGGGGATGCTGTCCAACTCTTCGTCGCTCAATGTGCGCGCTTCGGTTTCAAGCAAGATGGGGATCCCATCACGAACAGGGTAGGCCAAGCGGGCGCTGCGCGAGCGCAGTTCCTGAGCTTCCTTGTCCCAGTCCAAATGACCCTTGGTCACGGGGCATACGAGCAGTTCTAACAGTTTGGCGTCCATGTGCCAATGATAGAGGATTCAGCGAGTTCAGCGCTGGGGCAATGCCTGGAGCCGAGCATCCAGTGCTTGCCAGAAAGCGTTTTCAGGTTCAAACACCAAGGGCACCGCCAGCGTTTGGGGGTAGCGCGGCCAAAGCTTGTGAGCGTCTTTTTCTGTGCACAACAAGGGCAGGGCGTCAGGCGGCGGCGTCCAGTGGGCAAAGCTGTCGTGGTCGGGCAAAGCAAAGGTCTGCGCCAGTTGCAAACCACTGGCGCGCAGCATGTCAAAAAAAGCTTGCGGCTGTGCGATCGCGGCCACCGCGTTGACGGGTTGCCCCGCCAATCTTTGCAATGCCTGCTGATTGCCTTGTGCATCCAGAGTGTGGGTTAATTTGCGCGTGGCACCGAATCCTTCTGTCAGGCTGCGCTGGCCCGTGTGGATCAGCAAATCGACAGCACGTGGCCAAGGCTCTCTCAAGGGTCCTGCGGGTAAGAGGCGGCCGTTGCCAATGCCCCGCGTGTCCATGGCGCAAATTTCCAAATCGCGCTGCAAAGCATAGTGTTGCAAACCATCATCGCTCACAATGATCTGGGTTTGTGGATGGGCTGTCAGCAAGGCTTTGGCGGCTATTGCGCGTTGTGCAGCGACAAAGACGGGCACCTGACAGCGGATGGAAATCATCAAGGGTTCATCGCCCGCCAGGGCAGGGTCGTCACCAGGTCGCACTTCATGGACATCTTTTGAGTCTCGGCCAAAGCCGCGTGATATGACGCCCACCTGCCAGCCTGCCGATTGCAAGTGCGTCACTATGGCCATCGTCAATGGCGTTTTTCCACCACCACCGGCCACCGCATTACCGATCACCACGACCGGGACGGGTAGTTGTTCTGATGGCAGTACGCCAAAGCGGTAGGCCAACCTGCGAAATTGGATTAACGCGCCATACACCCCCGCAAGGGGCAGCAACAGATGGGAGCGCCAATCTTTGGAGAGCCAGATTTCGGGCAGGATGGTCTTGAAATCTGGGCGCATCAGAAGTAAAACTCGGCGATTTCGCAAGACTGTGTTGCGAAAGTCAATTTTGACAAGCCACTGCGCCTGGCTGCCTCTACAGCATTCACCCGCTCAGCGGATGTGTTCTTGCGGAATTTCACCAGTGCACTCCTATCAGCTACGCAAGCGGGACAAATGCCGCGCAAAACGGTCGGCTGCAGCTTCCATGGTCAAGAGATAGTCGTCCACTTGAGCCCTGAAGTATCGCCAGAACATGAGTGTCGGAATAGCGATCACCAAACCAAAGGCGGTGTTATACAAGGGTACCGAGATGCCGTGAGGGTGATTGGGCGCCGAAGATCTCAATCATGCCGATCACAGTGCCCAACAAACCCAAGAGCAGTGCAGCCAATGCGGTGGTGGCAATGGCTGTCAAAGTCAGATGGATAGCTTTGTCCATTGTTTGAACCGGAATCACCCGACGCACACGCAATTGAATCAGGCGTTCTATGATCAATGCAACGGCCAAGATGGAACAAATGATCAAGGGCCAGATCGGCCAACCAGCGGCTTGTATGATGGACAGCAATTGAAGTAGCTCCGGTGAATTCCAATACACAAAAGCAATCAGATTGCTTTCAAACTTGTTCAGATTATGTACGAATCGCAAGGCAAGATGATCGACTGATCAGGCCGTTTGAACTTACGCACACTTTCTGTGGATAACTTTGTGAAGATCTTTTTTGTTTGCCAGGATTGTCGGGGTTTGATGCTCAGGCCATGATCTTTCTCGTAGATTGAAAATTAAAAATATTTATATTTATCAATGTTCTATAAGTTTTTATTGAAGTGTTTTGTGAATAAAATTCTCCAGGTAATCCATTTGGTATATTTTGTGGAGTACTTTCAACGGAATTTAGGTTTCCATACAAATTTCATCGCCCTGCAAACCCAATGAAATCAAGCATGAGCCCTGACTTTCCCGTGAATTCAAGCCGCGTGTGGGGTGTTGGCGCGCTATGCCGCGCCATTGCTGATGCTTTGGACGCACGCTTCAATCCTGTCTCGGTTCGCGGCGAGATTTCGGGTTTTTCCCGCGCCGTCAGTGGGCATTGCTATTTTTCACTCAAGGACGCTACCGGTCAGATTCGCTGTGCCATGTTCAAGCGCGCCGCTGGGATGCTCGATTTTTCACCAAAGGACGGGGAACTTGTTGAAGTCCAAGGTCGCTTGGGGGTTTATGAAGCGCGAGGAGATTTGCAATTGGTTGTCGAATCCATGCGCAAAGCAGGTCAGGGCGCTTTGTTCGAGCAGTTTTTGAGGCTCAAAGGCCAATTGGAGGCTGAAGGCCTTTTTGCTCTTGAACGCAAACGGCCACTGCCGTGGATGCCCCGCCGCATTGGCGTCGTCACTTCACCCGGTGCAGCGGCTTGGCATGACGTTATGACTGCGTTGCAAAGAAGGGCACCACACATTCCGGTGATCCTTTTTCCCTCTGCCGTACAGGGTACTGGTGCGGCGGCCACCTTGGTACATGCGCTGGAGCAGTTGTATGTCATGGCCCGTGGTGACTCGCCTGTGGATGTGATTCTGTTGGTACGCGGGGGGGGCTCGATGGAGGATTTGTGGTCCTTCAATGACGAACGTTTGGCCCGAACACTGATCCAAAGTCCGGTCCCCATTATTTCGGGTGTGGGCCATGAGACAGATTTCACCATTGCTGATTTTGTGGCCGATGTGCGTGCGCCCACGCCCACCGCCGCTGCCGAAATGGCTTCACAGCCACAACAGACCTGGCTGCAGGCCTTGGACATTCTTCAGGACCGATTGCAAAGCGCCGCCTTTGCGCATATCGACCGCCAATCCCAACGTGTTTCTGCATTGACTGCCCATTTGGGACGTCCCTCTGCGCGAATCGCACAGCACCGAATGGTGCTCAGCCAATGGGGCCAGCAATTGCAGTTCAGCCGTGTGCACGCCCTGCGCGAACACCAAATGGTGTGGCAGCGCAATGCAGATCGTTTACCTTTCGCCGTTCAAAGGGCCTTGCAGTGCCAAACAGACAAACTCTCCCGCGCCCATATGCGCCTGGAAATGCTTGACCCGCAGCGCGTGCTCGAGCGTGGTTTTGCTTGGTTGTCGGATCACCATGGTTTGCCCGTCACTCGAGTCGAGCAAGTCGCACAGGGTCAATCGTTGGTCGCCACATTGGCCGATGGTCAATTGCCTGTGACTGTTTCAGGACAACCCCTCAAGCCTTGAGACCATTTGTCGGATGGTTAGCGAGTGCTACCCGCTCGCCCTACAATGACAGGGTTGTTTTATCCATTTTCAAGAGGACCTCATGGAACATACCCTGCCCGCATTGCCCTATGCCATCGACGCTCTGGCCCCACATTACAGCCAGGAAACACTCGAGTTCCACCATGGCAAGCACCACAATGCCTACGTTGTCAACCTGAACAACTTGCAAAAAGGCACTGAATTTGAAGCCATGAGCCTGGAAGAGATCGTTAAAAAATCAAGCGGTGGCGTGTACAACAATGCTGCTCAGATCTGGAACCACACCTTCTTTTGGAGCTGCATGAAGCCCCAAGGCGGTGGTGAGCCTGCTGGCGCTTTGGCTGCAGCCATTAATGCCAAGTACGGCAGCTATGCCGCTTTCAAGGAAGCCTTCGTCAAGAGCGCCGTTGGCAACTTCGGCTCTGGCTGGACATGGTTGGTCAAGAAAGCCGACGGCTCGGTCGACATCGTCAATACAGGCGCTGCGGGCACGCCCTTGACCACCGCTGACAAAGCTTTGCTGACTGTGGACGTGTGGGAACACGCTTATTACATCGACTACCGTAACATGCGTCCTAAGTTCGTCGAGACCTTCCTTGACAAGCTGGTGAACTGGTCTTTTGCTGAAGCTAACTTCGCTTAATTTCAAACCACACGTTTTAAAAAACCCGGTTCGGCCGGGTTTTTTTTCAACAAAAAGGCATCATGGATACGGTTCATTCATTGGTTGTAGGGGCGGGAGTCGTGGGTTTGGCTGTGTCCCGAGCCTTGGCTTTGCAGGGTGCGGAAGTTGTCGTGTTGGAGTCAGAAAACGCGATTGGCACCGGCACCAGCGCTCGCAATAGCGAGGTCATTCATGCGGGGATTTACTACCCTGCAGGCTCCTTGAAGGCACGCTTGTGCGTTCAAGGCAAAGTTCAGCTGTACAGCTATTGCGAGGCCCGCGGTTTGGGATACCAGCGCTGTGGCAAATTGATTGTGGCCACCCACCCCGATGAGGTTTCGCAACTTGAAGGTATCGCCGCGAAAGCCGCAGCCAATGGTGTGAACGACTTGGTGTTGCTCAGCGGCGAACAGGCCATGGCCATGGAGCCAGCCTTGAGCTGTGAAGCTGCATTGCACTCGCCCAGCACCGGTATTGTGGACAGCCATGCCCTGATGCTTTCTTTGTTGGGTGACATGGAAAATGCCGGCGGCTTGCTGGCGCTCAATTCACCGGTGAAGTCTGTGCACTTGAATC